>CANTEO010000066.1 GCA_947652855.1 uncultured Roseburia sp.
GCGCTTTTAAAGCCCCTCGGTCATTTTCCTGAACCTGATACGAGAACGCCAGCGTGCGCTCATCAACATTCCCAATCAGTCCGGCCTCTCTCTTTTCGTCCCCGGCCGTCAGATTTAACGTGACATTGCCCGACGCAAACACAATATCGTCAAACGTCACTTCCATATGCAGCATATTCCCCGGCGCAGGCTCATGCACCTCTTCCCCAGAGGGGGTTAAGATTTTCGCCGTAATCGCCGTAGGCTGCGGCGTATTTTCATATCTGTTTGGATCCATGATATACTGCGGGCTGAAGGATGTGAACGCCGCCGCAGTGGAGCTGCCTTTCTCATTCTCATAAATCAGGCCAATCTTGCCGTCTTCCATAACAGTCAATGAGGTATAAAGAAAATTCTTCTCCTCAATCAGCTTATCATAAGCCCAATCTAACGTGTCGTCATCGTTGACAAACGCAATCCTCACCCTTCCATGGTTCCTTCCGTTTCCAGTTGTGCCGGATGGGTTTGCAAAGATAATGGCCTCTTTTGTCTGCCCGTCCGCCGGATCGTACAGATCTCCATAATGCACCACGGACATCTCACAGTACACCTCGCGGATCCCCTCCGCGTAAGTGACCTCGCCCCAGCTTTCCCCCTGCGTCGTGCTGACCGCCATCGCAACCTCGGCCGTCGCATTTTTCATAAACTGGATCAAATGCCCGTTATCCAGCTCAACAATGCAGCTTTCATTCAGCTCCCTCGTGCTGTTTTGCGCATTGTCCGTCTCTGACTTATCATTCGGCGAAGCCCCTCTGTGCCACGTCTCCCCATGGTCGTCCGTATAGACATTGTAGGAGCTGAAATGCTGGTTTGAATTTGCCGTCGTCATACAGTAAGCAGTGAAGATCAGCCGACCGCTCTGAAGCTGCGCGCCCGCGCCTGGACCCGTCCCGAAAAACGTCATCCAGTCCGCCTTTACCATCGGCGTTATGTCTTTTGGCAAAGACCAGCTCAAGCCGTCATCATCACTATAAGTCATCCAAAGATAGCAGGTATTCACCATCGTAAGCTCTGCATTTTTATAAATGCTGCCCACATACTTTCCCGCTTTAAAAAGGCTGCCCTGCTTTTGATAAGGAGCCTGCGCTTTTGTCTCTACCTGATAGTCCGTCTTTGACCCACTGCTGTCATAAACGGTTCCGTTTTCCCTGACCGTATAGGTATTGTTATCCGCGTCTCTCAATATTTGGCAATACGCCCCATCAATCTCCTGATACCCACTGCCTGCCTCACACTCCCACAGGCTCACGCCGCGGCGCATCATATCCACCAGAATATATACCCGTCCATAATGCGGGCTGTCCGGGTCGTTATCGACCACAATTTCCGGATCAATCGTATAGGCGCAGTCATCCTGCATATCTATCACCGGAATGACAGGCCCCCATGTCTCCCCATTGTCCTTGCTTCTTCGCACTACCGTATCGTTGATCCCTGTGTCCGCATTTGTGATCCAGCGCTTGTCGATCGACGCAAACACAGTCCCTGTCTTCTTGGACGTCGCGATCGCCGGGATGCGGTATGCGACAGAGCCGTCAAAGCCCGCATTGAAGATCTCCCGATTGTCTCCTTTGAAGTATCCCTCCAGCTTCTCCGTCTGGTCAGGGTATGTGGAAAATTTCGTGCCTGCATGAAGCTCTGATATCTGATCCTCCTGCAAGGCGCCTTCATAAAGCTGCGCCTTAGAGCAATGCACATCCGCTCCCTTTTGAATGGAAGACATATCAATAGAGCCGTCAAAGCTGCTTTCGCCCAACTGCTCTCCGTCTAAATAAAACGTAAGGCGCGACGTTTCTTTTGTGACCGTCAGGTTATGCCATTTCACCGTCCCAAGGCCAATGTCCGAAACATCCTTCTCCACGCTCTTCCCATCCGACTTCATGCCAAGCTTCTTTTGGGCAGGATTGACATAAATTTCAGAACCGCCGACAGACAAAAGCGTGACTTCTTTGTCGGACGCCTTTTTTAACCGATAGGACATCTGGATGCTGCCCTCCTGCATATCCTGTCCCGTTAAAATGCGCTCATCAGGAAGATTCGCCCTCTCCCATACCGGCTCCATCGAACGAAGGGCCTTTTTCGTGCAGACGACGTTCCGCACCTTCCCTTGAAAGCTCCAGCCGTCTTTGCTGGCATAATAGTTCATCCCGCCGATCGTAAACGCATCTGGCGTCCAGGCCAAATCCTTTACGCAGACCGGGCTTTCCACACGAGCCGCCTCCTTGCCGTCAAGCTTTAAGACCGCGGCCTCCCCTTTGATGATCTCAAGCTCCGCTTTGTGCCACTCCCCATCTGCATAGGAAGCCTCTCCAACGCCGCTAAAGCCCGGGTTCTTCACTTCCATCCCCAGCTGGTTCCCGGATTTTAGATAAACGACAAAATAATTGTCATTGTTTTCCAAAGTGAACAGCGCCTGCAGCTTTGTGTCTGTCGTCTGAAACTCAGCCGACCATGTCATGCTCTCCGTTCCCGCAAAAAAATCGCTGACCCTATCTGGATGCGATTCCGGCTCCTGGTTAAATTCCTTGCCCTCCTCGCCTGTCAGATACCGGACAGCTAACGTTCCTTCCCCGGACTCCTCCACGGAGCCATCCGCCGCTTTCACATTCACGGCTCCCCATGCCATTGCCTGCGCCATCCCAAGCGTCAGGCAGAATGACAGGAAGCATGCGATTCCTTTTCTCCATGCCCGCATCATTTTCCATCCCCCTCCTACACGTTTTTACAGCAGTTCCCATGTTTCCCGCTTCTGCATTGATCCGCTATTTATTATAAACAACTCCCCAAAATCTTTCAAGAGCCGTCCTTCACATTACGCGTTTTTTGTGTCCAGCTCAAACCAAAATTCGACCCCGTCCGCATGATTGATCACGCCGCAGCCACGATGGAAGGAATCCATGATCGCCTTTACAATTGAAAGCCCGATCCCGCTGCCCCCATACTCCCGGGTCCTCGCTTTGTCCACCTTGTAAAATTTAATCCAAATCCGGTCAATGTCCTCAGGCGGGATCTGGCTGCCCGTATTAAAGACGCTGACGCGGACATACCCCTCCATCTGAGTATACTTGACGTCGATCTGCTTTGGCTCCTTGACATGGTGGATCGCGTTGCTTAAGTAATTCGTCATCACTTCCTCCACTTTAAACTCATCCGCCCAAACGTACATTGGCATATCCGTTTTGAAGGTCAAGGCAATCCCGTTTTGCCTTAACAGGATGGAGGAGGACTGAATGACGCCACGGATCAGCTCCGTCAAGTCAAACCGTTCCATGGACACGGCGTCGTTTCCAAATTCAAGCTGGTTTAACGTGAGCAGCTTCTTCACCATGCGGTTCATCTTGTCCGTCTCGTCCATAATCACTTCACAATAGAAATTCCGGCTCTCCTCATCCTCATTGATGCATTCCTGAAGGCCTTCCGCATAGCCCTGGATCAGCGCCAGGGGCGTTTTCAGCTCATGAGACACATTCGAGAGGAATTCCTTGCGCATTTCATCCACCTGCGTCTTCCTCTCATTGTCGATCAAAAGCTCATTATTGGCGCTTTTCAGCTCGGAGATCGTCTCTTCCAGGGTTTCCGACAATTGGTTGATATGCTCCCCCAACAGGTCTATTTCATTATTGGCCCTGCCCTGGTATTTTGCGTCAAAATCCAGGTTCGTCATCCTGCGCGAAATCTCCGTAAGCTCAATGATGGGGCGGGCGATCTTCCTGGAGGCGAATATGCTAATCAATGCGCTCAAGATGACCGCCGCAATCCCGACATAGGCCAAAAAGCGATTGGAAATCCACGCGCTTTCCCGAATGCTTTCTAACGCCGTGCGCATCAAAATCAGATTGCCGTCCGAAAGCGTCCCCCAAAGCGCCAGATATTCCGAGCCAAGCCTCTCGTCCGCCTGCCTTTCCAGCACATAGCTCCCGGTCTTTTTGAGGATTTCACTTGACGTCTCCCCCATCTCCCCAAACAGCACGTCCATAAACTGCCGCTTTAAGGCGGCCGTGTCATGCACGGACGC
Organism: uncultured Roseburia sp.; assembly: GCA_947652855.1. Lineage (GTDB taxonomy): Bacteria > Bacillota > Clostridia > Lachnospirales > Lachnospiraceae > Roseburia_B. Next base: position 4,055 of record CANTEO010000066.1, read on the forward strand.
GCGCACAATGGAGCCGTCTGAGCTGATAATCAGAATAGAGAGGTTCCCATTTGCGCAAATATTCTCAAACTTCACGTCAAAGCTTGCATCCGCAAGCGTCCCATCCGCGCTTTCCGCGTCAATCGTTGAAAAGCTGTCCAGCATGACATTTTGCTTGTTATACGTATAATAATGCCCCAAAAACGTAGTATTCAAAAACCAGCACAGTAACACTGTGCCGGCCACCAGGCCCAAAATCGTGCCTGTATACTGCGTCAAAAGGGAATGCTTCACCTGTATATTCTTTTCTGTCTTCCTCTCTTCCATCTCAAACACCGCCCTATCGTCCGCTTTCCCATGCCTTTTGACAAGCCAGGCATATGCCCTCCCTTAAGTGAATGACATTGCGTTCATACGGGCTTTTACGCCTGCCGCCTTTATTCGTTCACCTCAAATTTATATCCCATGCCCCAGATTGTCTTAATGTGCTCCCCGCATTTGCCAAGCTTATTCCGAAGCTTTTTGACATGCGTGTCTATCGTCCTGGCGTCCCCAAAATAATCATAATTCCAGACATGGTTTAAAATTTTCTCCCTCGAAAGGGCGATTCCCTGATTTTCAATGAAATAGGACAGCAGCTCAAACTCTTTATAGCTAAGCTCCACGCGCGCGCCGTCCACTGTCACCAAGTGAGCCGCTTTGTCCATGACGATGCCTCCGGCCTCCACGGTATCCTGCTCCGCCGCCGGGCTTACCCTGCGCAGGATCGCCTCCACGCGGGCAACCAAAATTTTGGGGCTGAACGGCTTTGCGATATATTCATCCACGCCAAGCTCAAAGCCCTGAAGCTCGTCGCTTTCATCTCCTTTTGCCGTCAGCATGATAATCGGGACCTTCGACGCCGCCCGTACTTCCCGGCAAACGTCCCATCCATTGATTTTGGGCATCATCACGTCCAGAATAATTAACGCAATTTCTTTATCCTGATAAAAAAGGTCGAGCGCCTCCTCGCCGTCTGCCGCCTCCAACACGTCAAAGTGGGCGCGGGCCAAAAAATCCTTCACTAATTTGCGCATCCTGCTCTCGTCATCCACTACCAGTATCTTTACCTTGTCCATATCAGAGCCTCACTTTTTTTACAAATCATACCAGATCTTTATGAAAAAAATATGAACTTCCGCCTGCTTTTAATCAATCGCCCCATCATCTCCTGCCTGCCCCTGAAGCAATGCATTTTCCCGCTCTTTTAAGAGCGCTTCCCGCTCCTTTAGCTGCGCCTCCCAGTTTTCATATTTTTCAATCAGCTTATTTTCATAATTGACGATATTGACATGGTCGCCTGTCGCCGCCACCGCAAACATCCCAACTACAATCAGAAACAAAATCACGCCAACGGTGGCGCTTGCCCGAAACCGCAGCCTGTAATCCACATTCTTCGCCCCTGTCCTTGGCGCGGCCTGCGGCGGGCCTTGCGCTTTTTTGCCCGCAGAATCCCCTCCCCGCATCCCAATGACGGGAATCGCCGGAATCTCCCGGTCTTTTGTGACCGGATTTTTCTTAAGCTCTTTTTGGATCTCATGCAAAAAAGCATAACCAGCCGGAGTTTCAAACAGCTGACGCCCTATCATCTGACAGTAAACCTCATAGAGCATCTTCGGGTCGTTCATGTCCGCGCTGCTCTTAATATAGGCAATTCCTTCTTCCTCTCTCTGCGCCTTCGCCATTGCCTGCCGGTCCGAAAACGCAAATCCGCCCGTTTCATAAGGTGTCTTAACCATAGCCCCTCCATCTTTTGCAGTGCCGCATTCTGTTTTTCATTATAGTAAAAACAGCGCAGAAAATCAATCATTTCTGATGCAGGCGCTCAAGCTGCTCGGATCGCTTCATTATTTTCAGGGCATACTCCGTATAGTCCGCCCGCTTGCCACGCTCCACGGCGTTCCTGCTCCCATTATAAAGCATCAGGACCGTCCCCACGTCATTGTATTCCAAAAAAAGCTCCGACAAGTAATCCGCCGCCAGCAAGATATTTCCCCTCTTATCATAGATGTCCGTCACGCCAAGGCGGGCCATGCGGCTCTTATGATACGTCATGTTGATCTGCATCAGTCCCTTGCAGTTCCCGTTCCTGGCCCACTGGTCGCCGGACGACTCGGATTCCATAATCGCCTCTAAAAGCTCTGGGCAGATTCCATACTGTCCGCCGATTTCCTCACAATATGAGACGCACTCCTTTGAAATGAACGTATCGGCGCTTTCCGCCTGTGGCCTTAGCTGCGCCGTGAGCAAAAGCGCAGCGATTAAGATAACAAATAGAGCTTTCCTTCTCCTTGCTTTATATTGCATTATTTTCCTCCCAGAATTTTCTATAGATTAAGATATGCAACATCTTCCAATTATATAATTCTATGAGAAAAAAATAATTTTATACCAATTTTGTAAAATAAAAAAGGAACCCTTAGGCCGTCGCCAACCGGCATTGCCTGAAAGGAAATAGGCTTTCTGCGCAAAAAAAGAAAGCAGCGTACAATGCTGCTTCTTTTAGGAGAAGGTATTTTACTATAGGGATATAGTAAAAAAATATATATATAAGGTATTGGGGTTTTACAAGAATTATAATACCATATGGCTACCGATAAGTGTTCACAAATGTTACAATTATTTACATATTTTTTTGTGCAATTATTACAAAACCAAGCCTGTTAAATCTTCTAAAAGCAAACCAGACATCCCCATCTCTTTTTGAAAACCATTATCAGCCTTACAAAATCACCTCTTCCAGCATCATGGCTGAATGCCTCTCAATTTCGGCTCTCCACAGATCTCTTAGAGCATCTGTAATTACGCTTTTACGCCCTCTCTTAATCAGATCCGCTTCTCTTTCTTCAACCGATTTTACTGACGCGCATTTCACCTCTCTGCTTTCACAAACTTGAACAAAGCTTTTTAAATCATTCGTCATCCGTGTCATATGCCCATTCTCATGATCCAAAAACAATACTGTTCCCAATATCAAATCCATCACGAATTGATTTCCAAATGAATCAAAAGCAAACGGCAAATAACTGCTCCCCCTCAAATTTAAAGGCGTTACATGATTCAGGGAATATTTTACTTTTCCCAACCCATAAAAAGCTTTTAAGTCTGATGATATGCCTCCACATTGAAACCGGGTATTTGGAGTCTCCCCTCCATTATATTTTTCTAAAAATAAACGTAGCTGATCCGGAATCTCTTCTCCTATAAAATCCTCATATTCTTCCAACAGCCCTTCTATGTCAGCTGCCCCAAACTTTGAAATAAGCATCCCTAACCCTCCTTAAATAAGCTATGTCCACCAGCGTGCGTAAATTCTTTATGCCAATCTGCTTTTATAAGCTGCATATTGCCATTCTTAGAATCATGATGCAACGCGTATCCCTCTGGTATTTCTGTAAGGCCATATTGCTCCTCCAGCTTTTCTAGATATATTTTCTTATCTTCATTTCGATCTCCAGTGAACTTTCCAATATTTATGTCGCCTATTATTGGATGCTTTGCCTCTGACGGAAAAATCGGATATCCTTCAACATAAGCAACTGACCTTCCTGCTTGATCTGTATATGTCCAAACCTGCTTGCCATCCACTTCCTCTATTTTAATAGAGCCTCCCTGCTCATACCACTTTGCAATGTTTGGCGAATTCGGTGGTTTATCCTCTTTTATTTCACCATACGTCTTGCCTAATTCCTCCTTCATCGTATTCAAATCGCTGAACGCACTTGGCTTCTTTATGTTGGGAAGCTCCCTAAAAAAATCTGGAAATACAGATTCTCCTTTCCCCACTACTTCCTTCACTGTCTCCGCAGCTTTTTCTCCTGTTTCCTTTACTGCTTCCGCAACAGTTTCCATTGCTGCCTTTGCAATCTCAAGAGCAGACATTTAAACCACCTTTCTTCCCATATAATTCATCCATTTAAAAAAGTTCTCTTCATCGGCAGCCTTTTCTAAACTTCTTTGATGAATCAAGCACTCCAAAACGCTGTAGATACGGTCCTTAGACAGATGCTCCTTTGGAATTTCTAAATGCTCCATCAACAAAGCATTCCATTCTTCAATATTTTCAGAATCTTTAGCAACGTCAAATATTTTCTTTTTGCTATCGACGATGTCCGTCACTAATTTCTCGATTTTGTCTCTCTTGACCTTACTTTTTGAATCAAGCAATCCAAACAGCTCAATTTTTATAGCGGAAGCTAAATCCGATCCTATAATCCATTCCTTAAGCCTTTCCACATCTTTAAACGGATCCTTTGCGTCAATTAACGAAACCAGATACTCCACTGCTTTTTCTTTTACAAAGCCATCATCAACCGCTTCTTTGGCCACAGCTTTATTATATGCATATGTTTTCGGCTTTACGTTATAATAATCCACTTTGCACAAAACTGGCTCAATCCACTTATTTTGATAAATTGCCGCCACGCCAGAAGGTATTTTCGCCAGTTCAATTAACTGATCCTCATTCAATCCGGCCGATTTCCCAACCAACTCCCGATCCGTCATGTCAGGCAGATGCATGATTATTTTGGTATTCGTATTTCTGATTACTGACATATCCAGCAGCCCCGGCGCCTGATCAACAATCACAAAGCCCTCTCCATATGTCCTCATTTCAGCAATTGCATTCGATATCATCTCTACGGATTTTCCAAGCAGGTTCGCTCCCTCTGAAGACTGCTCGCTGGATGTTCTTTTTAACAGATTATGCGCCTCTTCTAAAACTGTAATATGCCTCAACGGCAGATTGATTCCGCCTTGCGCCATTCTGCGTTCCTGAAGCCTCATGACAATAATCCCCATAATCATTGCCTTTGTCTCACTCGACCCAACTCTGCTCAAATCAACAATGGCGCTTTCCTCAAACAGCTTTATATTGTCCACCTCATTTGCCGTAAAAATCTGGCCGTTCAGCCCGTTTGTTAAAGACTTCACCCTCGTTATAAGAGAGCCTGTATAGTTATCCTTCACCTCCTGCGAATAATCTGAACTATGAATCACCGTCCTCAATGACTGCAATAAATCTGAAAAACAAGGATAGATACAAAGCTCATGCCTATTTTTTGAAGCGTTCAAATCCCATCCGCATTGAATATATGCATTCTCAACAGCCTCCTTTAATACGGCAGGCATTGCGGCATACATTGGCCAACAGACATTAAAAATATCTATCAGACGGTCAATATGCTCCAAAATATGTATTTCTGACTCAAACTTAAACGGATTAATTCGAAGCAATTCTGTCAGCTCTGGATTTGTCCCATACACGTTGAAGGCTTCGCCAAATACCTGCTTATATTCACCCTTGGCAGGCTCTATGATAAGAGTATGTATCGTTTCACCGCCTATATCGGTTTGGTTTAATCTTGACACAAGCTCATATGCAGTATTTGACTTTCCTGAACCTGTCGATCCAGTAATAAATGTATGCTCCCTAAGCTTTCCTACTTCGAATGCGACTTCGTAATCCTCATATACTTTTCCCATATGATAAATGCTGCCAATTCTAAGCTTCAAGGCTTTTTGCACCGATTCATCCGCTAACTCGCTGCTTTGGGCGTTGTATCTTGCCATATCATACACATCTCTTCCAAAACCAGCCATTTCCCTGACAAAAACCCCCGGAACAGACTTATATGGCACGCCGCATTGCACTGACAGCTCTTTTGTGCTTAACATAGTAGATGTTGAGACATCCGTCAATGCCTTAAAATCTATTAAAAAGTCCGGATCATGAAATCTTGGATGCGTAAAGTGACATAAATACTCATTTATTTTCTTTGCAGCGTCATCTCTGAACCACGTATTCATGCTTGAAGCTTCAAGAGACGACCCCTCTCCATTGATAATCCCTTTATAGGCGTTGGCAGAAATCACGGATGTCTCCTTAGATGGGCTGATGAAATATGCGGCGCTCGACCACATCCCATAATTCTCACACTGCTTTAATCTCATCAAATGCTCTTCCACACAGTCAAGAAAAACCTTGACTGACTTATTCTCATGCTTCACCATTGTCGAAGTAGACGATCCGGCAGTAATGCCTTTCTGCATACTTTGCTGATTCATTTTGGCCTGTGACGTCTGTTCCGTTTCCTGCGTCCCAACTTGACGGCTCTCATTCTCGCCTTTTGAGGTTCCAGTCTGCTTTGCCCTTGACGCATTCACCCCAATATTAGCGCCAATAGCCTGAGACAAACCTGAAACAGCGGCAGCAGCAACCGGCCCGCCAAACAAGGATGCAATTCCTCTTTCAAGAATATTTGGGGATGTATTGACGCTGCTTGATGTCATTGATCCGGCATTTCCCATTACGCCCAAACCAATCCCAAAGGTTGTTGTCGTGCTTTCGCTTTTCGTAATGCTTGTCCCCTTGGTAAAGCTTTGCGTTTTTGATATACTTTTCCCGACCGTCTCCGTATACCCTTCCATGTCGGATTTTGAAAGGTTAATCCCTTCATTTTCAGCAACTGTCAAACTGTATTCTGCCAACGGCGCAATCTCCGAATACAATTCTTCATATCCCTGCTTCATCTGCTCTATCCGCCCGCCTGACACAGGATCCGACAGAATGATTACGGCATATCTCTCACCCTGCATTGTATCAATGAATTTTTCTATTCCTTGAACATACTGATGGTTCATAGCGTCATCATCTTTTAGGGAAGGCAGGCTCGTCAATGATGTGATGGCGTTTGAGCCGCTCTCTGGAAGAATCTGCCGTAACAGCTGATTGCATTGAGAACTGTCAACCGATTTGATTTCACTGCCAGGAAAATTGCCCTGAAAAGCTTTTTCAAACGCCTGCGCCAGTTCATGATTGATTAGCATATCATCCTCAATCGTTTTTGTTCCAATATAAAAATCAACATTCCTCCCATCGCTTATCAACATAAAGACAACTGATAAATTCAATCCATGCATAGAGCTATAGACATTATTCAACCGATCCTGCACATTTTCATCTTTGTTAAATACCAGCCCAAAAATCTTATAAATCTTTAAATTTCTATCAATTGACAGCTCCCGCACGCTCCTGGGCGCATTTGTCACCTCAAACTTATCCAAATCATCCAAATAGAATTTTTTAACGAACGTTTCTGCCAGCCTAAGCCCATCCCGCGGATCAGACGCTGACGCCTCTTGAACCATCTGATCTTTGAGCGAAGCCGAAACCGATTCCGGAACACTTCTTTTTTCCATCATCATTTGTTCTCGCAATGTCATACAGGCCCCCTAACATATTGACTCTTCCAATTCAATCAAGGATTTATTTATTCTGGACAGCTCTTCTTGAATTTCGTTTAACCGAGCCAGCTTCTCTTTTCTTTCTTCTTCGCTATGCTCCCTATCCCGCTGTAAAGAATCCACCTTGTTCCGTTCCATTTGCACCTCGTTATCCAATGCTTCAATCACAAAGGCAAATTTTTTTTCTACATCCTCAGATATCTTTTTAGCATACTTCTTACACGTTTCCTCTTTGCTCTTTTGCAGCGCTTCTTTAAAAGAGCGTTCCAACTGTTTTTTATATTTCTTAGTTAATGCATCTCCGCCCTTTATTAGCTGCAATGCGCCTGACCCAATGACAGCGGCGGCAGCCACGCCCGGGGTAAACGCTGCAACCATTCCCGTTACAACAGTGGCCCCTACTGCTACTGCTGATCGTTTCGTGATTTCCCCCATCCCCATTGACGCTCCCAATGCCCCATACATTGGCCCTCCGACAACTGTCCCTAAAATGGTCGCTGAAATGCGCTCAAATCCTGAAATGTCTTTCGATTTCTCCAAGCCACTCACTTCATATCGGAACCCATCCAAGTTCTCATAAAAAACATCAATGCCTGTTCCCACTTCTCCCTCTAATCGGTCTATAAAACCCTCTATTTTGTCTTTTAGATCCGTTTTGATCCACGTTCCCATTTCTGACTCAAAAAACTTTTCTAATTTTGATATAACTTCTTTTTCCAGCGCATTCTTCTTCGATTTTTGCTTAAATGGATTCGCGGTCATATGATTTTCAATGTCCATATCCTGCACTGCTTTTGGCAATTTAGAATTGATTACGCCATACTGAGCGCCCATCAATTCCTGTATTTCTTTCTGAAATTCCTGTATAGCCAACGTAATTTTCTCTTTAACCAAATCTTTACGCTTTTCCGCTACATCCAGTCTCGGCAATGCATCCCTAATCTTCTTTTCTATCCGGCTCCCAAATGTATTTATGCATCTGAAGCTGTACCTT
>CANTEO010000067.1 GCA_947652855.1 uncultured Roseburia sp.
TATTCTTTCAATTATTCTGCATTCTCCTATATCTAATTTTTTTAATAGAAAAGCAGTTTTTTTATAATGATATTTCTCTAATATAGATTTACTGTCTTTAAAACATTTTTTCAAATTCTCCGACAATTTTTGATTGCTTACCAGCTTAAGTGTGATTTTATCCGAAACATCTCCATAAGATTTCGCATAACCCGCATAGGTGTCTGCCATTCTTCGGATGACAGAATTTGTTTTTTCTTTGTCCGATGATGTACATAATCTCGTTAGATCCCAATCTTTCTCAGGCAGGTAAGCGCTGTATTTTAGCTGCGTAAACACCACTTTATTGGAATGAAAGAAATCTTTTCCTCCATAATATTCCGTCATATCAATAGAATATAATTTTGATTCATCCTGAATCTTTGCAGCATCTTCTGGCGCTGGCCCTTCTACTGTCACAGCAGACAGTTCGCTCCCTAATTCCAGCATACGAATCATCTTTTTCCCAGCCCATATAAGATGAAAATCGTCTCCTGCATTTGATGCAATTGCCCCTTCATGCCCCATATACATACCTCCAGACTGTTCGTTAACAATTTTAATCAAAGTTAAAAATGTTTCTGTTTCTTGCTCGAATTTTTATCCGGTATTTCCATTTTAAGCATCCCTTCTCACAGCATCTTATTCACTACCTGTTCATCTTGAGTTAGATAGTTTTTATTCTTTTCCTGTTGCTCCTTCCACTTCTTAAATTCCAGAAATTCCCGGTAATCCTGATCGCCGATTTCAATGGAATGCTTCGGTTTGGCGTCATCAATAAACAGTTTGCCGGGCGTTTGGATTTGCGCCATCGCTTCAATATTTTCATGCGTATAAACCGTCTCGCCTACCCGCTGCTGATGACCGGCCATCATGGATACCACAAGTGAATTGTTTTCACTCGCCGTATTGGCGTATGTGATAAACGTATGGCGGAGGCCATGCAGACATAAGCCTTTGATGCCGTTTTTCCCCTGCCGCACCCCTCTGTCAATATCTAAGAAATTGCACAATGTTTTAAAGCCGGCTTCCATTGTTGAATTGCTTCTCGCTCTATATGGTTTTCTAAATACCGGATACAAGAGGTTGTCTTTGTTCTCCCCGCAATGCGCAGCTGTTCTTTGCTGCATGTCAACGACGCACTCTTTTGCAATGTCAGACAAATAAACAATCCTCTGTTTTTTATTTTTCGGAACCTTAAGATACCCTTCTATCTTTCCACCGTCTTCATCCGCAAACCGCCGCCCGACTGCCCTTTTGACTGTTATGATGCTTTTCTCAAAATCAATGTCGGAATTTTGCAATGCCGCAAATTCCTGCGCCCTCAACCCTGTTTCCAAAAGGAATACAGCGACAACATCATACTGGCTGTTATGCAGATGGCTTTTCCACTCATTATAAAACTTTATAATGTCCTCTCTTGAAAAAATCTCCTTCCTCTGATCCTCCGTTTCCTGCCTTTCCCTGCTGTACTCATCAATCACTTCTTTTTTGGGCATTGCCTGGGACGCATAATCCTCCGGTATCAGGGAACGGTTCACTAAATCCCTGCACAGCCTCCGGCATAGCTGGATTGGAAGGGAGCACGTCTTTTTGCTGTATTTCTGGCAGATTTCATCATAATAGTCCTGAAAAGCCTTTACAGACAAGTTGTGTAATTGAAATTTTGAAATTCTATATGGATGGAAATATCGTTCCATGCTTTTGTAATAGGAATAATAGCCACTGTCTGTAATTGTCCCTTTGACTTTATTTTCCATAAATTCCTTCATAAATTCCCCAAATAATTTGCTTTTCTTGAAATTTATGTCATTTCCGCTGTTCCTGTATTCCCTCTCCCATGCCTGCATCGCCATGACAGCCGCTGCGCGCGCTTCTTTTTCTGTTGCCCCTCTCCTCATAAACCTTTTCGGTTTCATCGTCTTGGGATTGATTAAGTTAGACTGTATCACGCATTCATACTTCCCCTGCGCTATTTTCCTGCAAGATCCCTCTCCGTTTCCTTTCCTCGTCTTCAATAATGCCGTCCCTCCAATTATGATACTTGTATGATAGTTCCCATAAAATCACACATATGATAGTTTCTGATTTATGATAGTTCTCCTAATCTGTGAATTCTGATATTATGATATATATTTATGATAGTTAAGTCAATCCCAAAGACATTAAAAAAGGGTATCAAAGGAATTCATTTCCCTTGATACCCTTATTTTACCGCATTTTTTAACTATCAGATTTTTGTCAAAAACTCATTATTTATAATTTACAATCTTGCCAAAATCCGGCTTCAAAGAAGCTCCGCCGACCAGCCCTCCGTCAATATCCGGTTTGGAGAACAGCTCCGCCGCATTTCCCGCGTTTACAGAACCGCCGTACTGGATGCGGATCGCCTCTGCCGTCGCATCGTCATACACTTCCTTGATGCAGTTACGGATCGCCGCGCAAACCTCTTCTGCCTGATCGCTGGTCGCCGTCTCGCCCGTCCCAATCGCCCAAATCGGCTCATAAGCGATCACGGCTGTCTTCGCCTGATCCGCCGTGACGTTCTGGAACGCGATCTTAATCTGCATACGGATCCAATCAATGTAAATGCCCTGTTTCCTCTGCGTTAAAGTCTCTCCACAGCAAACAATCGGCGTGATGCTATGCTCAAATGCCTTCAACACCTTCTTGTTCACGGTTTCATCTGTTTCAGCAAAGTATTCCCTTCTCTCAGAATGCCCGATAATCACGTATTTCACTCCGGCGTCCGTTAACATTGCCGGGGAGATCTCCCCTGTATATGCGCCGCTTTCCTCATAATACATATTTTCCGCGCCAATCTGGATATTCGTGCCTTTTGCCGCCTCCATCGCAGGGATGATGTCGATTGCAGGCACGCAAAATACAACGTCCGCCTCGTCATTTGCCACTAACGGAGCCAATTCCTTTACCAATGCCACCGCTTCGCTAGGAGTTTTGTTCATCTTCCAGTTTCCAGCGATAATTTTTTTCCTTGCCATCTTTTTATTCTCCTTTTTGTTCCGCACGCTACGGCGCGCTTTTACAGTCCTCCAACCGCTCGTAAGACGGGCGGCCGGAGAAATAATGCGTCATAAAATAAGCCTTGCCACCAGCTCGGATTCGCTAAGCGCGGCGAACTAAGTACGCACTAGGCTCTGGCTCGCCGTTGGCTCGCCAATCGCCAAGTCGGGTTGTTCCCCTTGCTAACCTCATCCTTCGCCGTCGGCTCGGATTCGCTAAGCGCGGCGAACTAAGTACGCACTAGGCTCTGGCTTCGCCGTTGGCTCGCCAATCGCCAAGTGCTTTACTTATCGTTCGCTGCCGCTACGCCTGGCAGCTCTTTGCCCTCTAAAAATTCAAGGGACGCGCCGCCGCCTGTTGAAATGTGGCTCATCTTGTCGCCAAAGCCAAGCTGATTGACAGCCGCCGCAGAATCGCCGCCGCCAATGATGGTGGTTGCGTCTGTCTCCGCCAACGCTTTCGCCACAGCGATTGTCCCTGCCGCAAGGATCGGGTTCTCGAACACGCCCATCGGCCCGTTCCAAACCACTGTCTTCGCAGACTTCACGGCGTCCGCATACATTTCAGCCGTCTTAGGCCCGATGTCGCAGCCTTCTTTGTCCGCAGGCATATTTTCCACAGAAAACGTCTCTACGTCGATTTTTGCGTCAATTGGGCTTGGGAAAGCGGCCACCGTCACGGAATCCACCGGAAGAAGCAAGTTCTTGCCAAGGCTCTTTGCTTTCTCAATCATTTCTTTACAATAATCCAGCTTACTGTCATCCACCAGGGAATTCCCGATTTCATAGCCCTGCGCCTTTAAGAACGTATACGCCATGCCGCCGCCAATGATCAACGTATCGCATTTCTCCAACAAATTGGAGATTACGTTCAATTTATCCGCAACCTTCGCGCCGCCAAGGATCGCCACGAACGGGCGAACCGGATTTTCCACGGCATTTCCAAGGAAGTCAATCTCTTTTTGCATCAAATAGCCGACCACTGCCGTATCCACTAACTCTGCAACGCCGACATTAGAGCAGTGCGCCCTGTGAGCCGTCCCAAACGCGTCGTTCACAAACACGTCGCATAAAGAAGCGAGGTCTTTGGAGAATGCCTCCCCATTTTTCGTCTCCTCAGCTCTGTAACGCGTATTCTCTAACAGAATCACGTCGCCGTCCTTCATTGCGTCCACCGCCGCTTTCGCGTTCGGGCCAACCACCTCCGGATCCGCCGCGAACTTCACGTCCTGCCCCAACAGCTCCGTAAGCCTTGCCGCCACCGGCGCTAAGGACAGCTCCGGCTTCGGCTCTCCCTTTGGCTTGCCTAAGTGGGAGCAAAGGATCACCTTCCCGCCGTCCGCAATCAATTTCTTAATGGTGGGAAGCGCCGCCACCAGGCGGTTCTCATCCGTAATTTTCCCGTCTTTCAACGGCACGTTAAAATCGCAGCGGCAAAGGACTTTCTTGCCTGCCACATTGATATCATCCACTGATTTTTTATTCAATGACATGGGTTATTTCCTCCTTCAAATTCAAATGACTGTCAGCCAAAAAAGAGTCCGGTCCAAATTGACCGGACCCTTTCTGGAGCCTTATACCCTCTGGGTAAATTCAGCGTCATATGCAGATCAATGCAAATTCCGCAAAAATCTTATGCCAACTCTGAGAAGTATTTGATTGTGCGAACCATCTGAGATGTGTAGCTGTTCTCATTTCATACCATGAAACAACCTGAACCTCATACTGATCGTCTGAAACCTTGCTTACCATCGTCTGAGTCGCGTCAAACAAGGAGCCATACTTCATGCCTACGATGTCAGAAGAGACAATCTCATCCTCATTGTATCCGAAGGACTCATTTGCAGCCGCTTTCATCGCCGCGTTGATGCCTTCTACCGTCACGTCCGCTTTGTTCACGACAGCGGTTAAGATCGTGGTGGAGCCTGTCGGCGTCGGAACGCGCTGTGCGGAGCCGATTAACTTGCCATTCAGTTCCGGGATGACAAGGCCGATTGCCTTTGCCGCGCCTGTGCTGTTTGGAACGATGTTCACCGCCGCCGCGCGTGACCTTCTTAAGTCGCCTTTCCTCTGCGGGCCGTCAAGCGTCATCTGATCTCCCGTGTAAGCATGGATCGTCACCATGATGCCGGACTGGATCGGCGCATATTTGTTCAATGCGTCTGCCATAGGAGCCAAGCAGTTCGTCGTGCAGGAAGCTGCGGAAATGATCGTGTCTTCCGCCTTCAATGTCTCATGGTTCGTATTGAACACAATCGTCGGAAGGTCTTTTCCGGCAGGAGCGGAAATAACAACCTTGCGCGCGCCTGCGTTGATGTGCGCCTGAGCTTTTTCCTTGCTTGTGTAGAAGCCGGAACACTCCAGGACAACGTCAACCTTCAGGTCTTTCCATGGGCAGTTGTTCGCGTCAGGGAACGCATAAATCTTGATTTCCTGCCCGTCCACCGTGATGGAGTCTTCCCCTGCGGATACCTTGTCCGCCAAATCATACTTGCCCTGGGAAGAATCGTATTTCAACAAGTGCGCCAACATCTTCGGGCTTGTCAAGTCATTGATCGCCACTACTTCATACCCTTCTGCGCCAAACATCTGCCTGAACGCAAGACGGCCGATACGGCCAAAACCATTGATTGCTACTCTTACTGCCATTTCTGAATTCCTCCTAGATTTAATTTTCTTTGGGCGTACGCCCAACCTATATGTATTTTAACCAATTATTACTAAAATTACAAGCCTTTCCCTTTAGTTTCATAAAATTTTTATAACAGCCCCGCCCAACCAAGAAAAATCCCCGTCCCCCGCAAAAGTTATGGAAACCTGTTTTATTTTCAGGCATAGGATGGTATACTGATGGCAATTCCATTTGAAAGGACTGTTTATTATGTTTTGGGACACGCATATGCACAGCAATTTTTCCGGCGACAGCGACTCTGCGCCAGAATCCATGATTTTGTCGGCGATTGAGAAAAACGTAAGCGGCGTCTGCTTTACCGACCATATCGACGACGACTATCCCGGCCCGACCCCGTTCCATTTTGACCCGACGGAATATTTCAACGCCTTACGGCCGCTCGCCAAGCAATACGAAAGCCAAATTTCCGTTTTAATCGGCGTGGAGCTCGGCCTGCAGCCCCACTTAGCGCAGCGGTACGACGAATTCCTTTCCGCGCATGATTTTGACTTCGCCATCGCCTCCTCTCACGTCGTGCATGGCTTCGACCCCTACTATCCTGAATTTTACGCGGGGAAGACGGAGGACGAGGCATATCTGGAGTATTTTGAGTCCATCCTGGAAAATATCGCGGCGTTTGAAAATTTTGACGTCTATGGGCATATCGACTATGTGGTGCGCTACGGCCCGACCAAAAACGCCAATTACTCTTACGCCAAATTCCGGGACGTCATTGATGAAATCCTGCGGGCCTTAATCGCCAAAGGGAAAGGGATTGAGTGCAATATGGCGGGATTTAAGTACGGCCTTGGGCATCCAAACCCGACGGAAGAGATCCTAAAGCGTTACCGTGAGCTTGGCGGGGAGATCATAACCATCGGCGCAGACGCCCACAAGCCGGAGCACGTCGCCTTTGACTACCATAAGCTGCGCTCCATTTTAACCGGGGCAGGATTTTCGCATTACACGGTCTTTCAAAAAAGAAAGCCCTGCTTTTATCCGATTCCATGAGCCGGCGCGGCAGCTTAAGAGACGCCTACACCAAGCCAAGCTTCTGCATGGCGTGAAGCACGCCGTCCTGCGCGATGTCGTCCGTCACCATGTATGCGGCCCGCTTCAGCTCGCTCGCCGCATTCCCCATCGCGACTCCAATCTTTGCATACTGCATCATCTCCATGTCATTTGGCCCGTCGCCAAAAGCAATGGAATCGTCTCTGCAAAGCCCAAAATACGCGATCGCCTTCTGCATTCCATACGCTTTATGGATGCCGGCTGAAGCCACTTCCCCGCTCGTCTCATCCGGCTCCTCAAAGCTTGAGGCCGTCACCTCCAATTCGGGCGCGAACAGCTCCCTCACCTGCTGCACCGCAAGGGGGCTTTTATAATAAATCATTTTCTCCACCTTAGGATAAAACCCTTCCCCGTCCTCTTTGCGAAGCCCGTCAAATATGCTGTCTATCTTATCCGCAGAGACGCCCATATCCACAAACACCTGATGCATCGGCTCCGCCTGATCCCGATGCACGACAAACGCGTCCGCCGTCTGAAACCCATACGCCGCGCCCCATGCCCTAAAATGCCGGACCGCCTTTCGAATGGCCTCCCGCTCCATGGCATGACGGAAGGCCACGTTCCCTTCGCATTCCACATACGCGCCGGCGGCCGCCACAATCCCGTCAAACCCAATCTCCAACAGCCAGGGATAAATCTGCTTTTTGCTCCGTCCTGTGCAAAGCACAATTTTATGCCCGTTTTCTTTTGCCCTAAGAAGCGCCTCCTTAGAGGAATCCGGCATCCCTCCCCGAAACTCCACCAGCGTCCCGTCAATGTCAAAAAACAATATCTTTCCCAATTATACGATCCTCCCTCCCCCGGCGACGCAGCCGCCGTCATAAAACACAGCCGATTGTCCCGGCGTGACCGCCCGCTGCGCCTCGTCAAACACAAAGCGCAGCCGCCCGCCGCCTTCCCGATATGCCGACGCCATGGCGCCTGGATGCGCATAGCGGATTTTCGTCAAAAAGCGGTCTCCGTCGCTCACCTGCCCTACGCCCATATAATTGACGTCTTCCACAAGCAGCTCCTTTTGAAGGACGTCGTCCGGCCCGCCGATGACGACTTCATTGGCCGCCTGCCGCAGCTCCGTCACAAAAACAGGCTCGCCCATTGCAAGGCCAAGGCCCTTCCTCTGGCCGACCGTGTAGTGGACGATCCCTTTATGCCGTCCCAAAACCGTTCCGTCCTTTGTCACAAAATTGCCGCCTTCCTTCACGCGGCCTGGCGCCTGGCGCCCGATGAACGCCGCATAATCGTGATCCGGGATAAAGCAGATTTCCTGGCTGTCCGGCTTTTTCGCCACCGGAATCCCTATGGCTTCCGCAATTTCGCGCACCTCCTCTTTTGTGTGATCCCCAATCGGCATCAACGTGCGGGCAAGCTGCTCCTGCGTCAGGCGATAAAGCGCATACGTCTGATCCTTTCGCGCCGTTTTAGACGCAGAGGCGGCGTACCTTCCGTTTTCCCGCTTCACAATCCTCGCGTAATGCCCGGTCGCGACGCAGTCAATCCCCATTTTGCCCGCCCATTTTATCAGCGCATCCCACTTCACGTAACGGTTACAGACAACGCATGGGTTCGGCGTCCTGCCGCACAAATACTCTTCTATAAAAGAATCCACCACGGACCGTTTAAACGCCTCCCTCAAGTCAACCTCATAAAAGGGAATCCCTAACGCGTCCGCGACGCGCCTTGCGTCCTCCGTCACATCCATTGCGGGGCAAGGCGCGCCCTCTTCCCGCCAAATCCGTATGGTAACGCCCGTCACCTCGTATCCCTGCTCCTTCAACAGATAGGCCGCCACGGAGGAATCCACGCCTCCGGACATGCCTACCGCCACTTTCATCTTTCCCATGCCATCTCCCTTCTTCCATTAAGCCTTGTCCCAAGGCAGGCCCTTTTGAGCTTGAATGACCGTATTTCGTCCATTATATCGAAAAACAATCTGTAACGCAATGAAAATTCGGCCCTCATTTATTTTCAAATCTATCCGATAAAAATGGTAAGAGCGGGAACACTATACTACATTCAGGAGGCAAATTATGAGAGTTGACATGACGCAGCTATTGGATTCCATGGAAGAATCCATCAAATCACAGCACAGGGCGCGGGCAAGGAAACGCGCTGAAAAGGAAAAGGCGGAGCTTATGGCATTTCAGGAAAAATTAAGGCGCGCCGCAGTCAGCCGGACGCAGCTTGACTCCATGGCGTCCAAAATCAAAGGCACAGACGCCGCCGTGCAGAGGGATCAGCTCATTAGCCTATGCCTAAGATAGCGATTTGTGACGACGACCCGTGGATGCGGGAATATTTAAGCGATTTTGTGCGCCGCTCCCTCCAGATAAAGGCCGCGCTTTTTGAAGACGGAGAGGCGCTTCTTGCATCCAGCCTTGATTTTGACATCCTCTTCCTTGACATTTGCCTTGGGCCTTCCGATGACGCCGCAGCGCAAGACGGCATGGAAACCGCAAAGCGGCTGCGCCGCCGGTCCAATGCCCTGATTATTTTTATCACGGCAATGCCAGAATATGTCTACGACGCATATGACGTCGAGGCCTTCCATTATCTGTTAAAGCCAATTGACGAAGAAAAGCTCTTACGCGTCTTAAACCGGGCCGTCGAAAAAACCAGACGGACAGCTGCCTCACCCGTCCTTTCTGTTAAGGCAAACGGAACGTGCCGAAGCATACCGGCAAAGGATATTTACTACGCAGAAAACGACGGAAGAAAAATCATCCTTCATACGCGAAACGGGGTCATTTCATTTTATGAGAAAATGGACGCCTTAAGACGCACGTTGGGGGACGGGTTCTTCCTTTCCCATCGCGGGTATCTTGTGCATTTGCAGGAAGTAGCCAGCTACGACCGGACAAGCATCACGTTAAAATGCGGCGACACCGTATTCCTCGCCAGGCAAAAGTACAATCATTTTGTGGAGGCGTATATGGAGTACCTGACCAGGCAGGCTTAGCTATGCTTGAGACATTCTTTTGAGTAGGGAGCGCGAATGAAGGACTTGATTTACGTTTGGATTGACTTGATCGAATACGCCGCTTTGGGGGCCATGCTCGCCAATTTGCTGAAAGGATCCCTTCAGGAACGCTTTCATTGGCGCGTTTTTCGCGCGCACCGCCTGATTTTCCTGCAATTTGCCCTGGCCCGCCTGTTCTTTTCCTATTCGCCATTGGCAAAACGGCTCTTTTACGGCAAAGCAATGTATATCGTCAACAGCAAGCAGAGCATCCTCCTGCTTGCGGCAAGCTTTACGCTCACGCTTGCCTTTGGGGCGCTTTGCTACCGCAAGAGCCGCGGCAGGCTTTTGACCTTAACAATGGCTTTTTATTCCCTGTGGGAGCTTGTGCGCTTCACGTTATATCCCATTTCTGTAAGCAGCATCCATGCTTGGGTGGACGCTTATGCAAAAAATCTCCATCCAGGCGGGCTTATTGCATTTCAGCGAAATATAGTAAGGGCGGAAATCCTTTGGAACGTGGCAAACATGGCCGTCACCGTCCTCCTGCTGTGGCTTTTCCTGCGGAAGTACCGACAGTTTATTTTGACCTGCAAAACCGCAGCCCTGCCAAAAGAGACGGCTCTGCTTTTTGTGCCGGAGCTGATGGGATTTGTATTTGCCCTGATGCTGCGGAGCATTTTGTTTTATTATGAAAAGGAAGTCTACAACCTGATCGACCATTACCCGGAATTAAACATCCTCATCCCCTGCCTGTCGCTGCTTAGCGCGTCCTGCATCCTCCTGTGCGCAAAAATGCTTGGCGGAATCAAAACAGAGCAGGAGCTGCGGCGGCAGGCGGAGCTTGGCCAAAGCCGGGCAGAGGCGTTTTATTCACATATCAAAGACATGGAGCATATCAGCCAAAAAATCCGGGGCATGAAGCACGACATGAAGCATTATATTGCGGACATCCACGCGCTGCTTGCCAGGATTTCCGCCGGCGACAAGACGGCCGCTGAGGAAGTGCGCCATTATGCAGGCTCCATGAACCTTTTTCTGGAAAGCCTAAGCGGGGGGCAGGACACAAAGCATCCCGTGACAGATGAAATTATGGGGCGCTACGCCCGCCTTGCGGATCAGAAGGGCATCGTTTTTTCCAGCGAATTTTTCTTTCCGAACAATCTTAAGATCGACGTGTTCGATATCGCCGCCATCCTAAACAACGGGCTGGACAACGCCTTTGAAGCCGCGGAATCAGAGCCGTCCCCGGCGTATGTCTCGGCCTGCTCCTGGCAGAAGGGGAATATGTTCTTCCTGTCCATAGAAAACAGCTTTTCCGGCAGGCTGCAATGGGACAGCGAGTTTCCCGTTTCAAAAAAGACGGAAGGCGGCCATGGATTTGGCCTTTCCAATATCAAAAATTATGCGGAAAGGCATTATGGCAAAACGGACATTCAGGTAAACGATGGGAAATTTCGCCTGACTGTCATGCTGCAGGGCGCCAAATGACAGGCGAAGCGGCTCTTTGCGCCATGCCGGATTCAATCCTGCCAGCTTTTCGCTAACAGAACACCGCGATAGCGGAATAATTGTCAAGCCCTTGTCCCAGTCCGTTTTTTACCGCCTCTCTTTCCAGCTTTTCCAGCCAGTCCCTTGGCGACCTCGCTTTCTTCACGGCCCGCTTCATCGCCGCTTCATCCACCCACTCCCATAAGCCCCTGGAGCAGAGCAAAAACGCAATGTTCTCCATTCGTTCGATCGGCTCCCCCACCTGATACCTGGGCAGCTCCCAATCCGTCCCCATCACCCGGACAAGGCGGTTCCGGTCCGCGTGACGCCGTATCTCCTCAGCGGCAATCGCGCCCACGCTTGCCAGCATCTGTGAGACGCTGTGGTCAAAGGTCCGGCGACGCAGCGCCTTATTCCTGTAATAATAGAGCCTGGAATTTCCGATATGCCCCCAAAGCGCCGTATGCGCGTCCAAAAGCAGCACGACAAGCGTAGCCTTCATCTGAAACACTTTTCCCCGGCTCGCCTGCTCATCCATCAGGCGTTTTTGACTTTCCTCAAAACGCTTTCTCAAATACCGCACGGACACTTCGCCATGCAGCCGAAAATCCTCTATAATATATTCCGACACCAATCGGGACGCCTCCTGCCCGCTGCCGGTTCCGCCGATCCCATCGGACAAGAGAAAGCAGGCTGCCTCTCCTCTCACTGAAGCCCCCACAAAATCTTCATTACAGCAAAGCTCCCCTGGCTTTGAAAGCATCTCATACCTTATCATCCATTCTCCTCCATAACGCCTGCCATGCCGGCCTCATACCCTAAAAAACAGTCCGGCATAAAATCAGGATCCCGCAAAGAATCGCAAGAACCGCGCCAATCACAGCCCGGCTCATCCAACGTTTTTCTAGCTCCCTCCGCCGTTTTTGATCCCTCTGCCCGTCATCCTGCCCTAAGATTTGCTTATCCGCATTCTCTTCCATTCCATATCCTCTTTTATATTCTGCTTTCTTGATTTTATAAATGGCTTCATTTTTTATGAAAAACCTGACTTCATGCAATTCTCAAAAAGTGTACTTTTTG
>CANTEO010000068.1 GCA_947652855.1 uncultured Roseburia sp.
AAGTCCCATAAATTCAATGAATTTTCGATTACTCAATAATCGTAGCCACACGGCCTGAACCAACTGTACGTCCACCCTCACGAATAGCGAACGTAAGTCCCTGCTCCATCGCTACCGGATGAATCAGCTCAATCGTCATCTCTACGTTATCGCCAGGCATGCACATTTCCGTGCCAGACGGCAATTCACAAACGCCCGTTACGTCAGTTGTCCTAAAATAGAACTGCGGACGGTAGTTATTGAAGAACGGCGTATGACGTCCGCCTTCATCCTTCGTCAAAACGTAAACCTGCGCGGTAAATTTGCTATGGCAGGTAACCGTTCCCGGTTTTGCAAGAACCTGTCCACGGACAATCTGATCGCGGTTGATGCCACGAAGCAGCGCGCCGATGTTATCGCCAGCCTGAGCCTCATCCAACATCTTACGGAACATTTCGATTCCCGTTACGACCGTCTTCTGCTTCTCTTCTTTTACGCCAAGGATTTCGAGCTCTTCATTCAAGTGAAGGGTTCCTCTCTCTACCCTGCCCGTCGCAACCGTTCCACGGCCTGTGATCGTAAATACGTCCTCAACCGGCATCAGGAATGGCTTATCTGTGTCACGCTGCGGATCTGGAATATACTCATCCACTTTGCCCATCAATTCCATTACCTTGTCGCCCCACTCGCTTTTCGGATCCTCAAGAGCCTTCAAAGCGGAGCCCTGGATGATTGGGCAATCCGTGAAGCCATACTCCTCAAGCTGCTCCGTAATCTCCATCTCAACCAGCTCAAGCAGCTCTGCATCGTCAACCATGTCACATTTGTTCATGAATACGACGATATAAGGAACGCCTACCTGACGGGACAATAAGATATGCTCTTTTGTCTGAGCCATAACGCCGTCCGTCGCTGCAACAACAAGGATCGCGCCGTCCATCTGAGCCGCGCCCGTAATCATGTTCTTTACATAATCGGCATGGCCTGGGCAGTCAACGTGCGCATAGTGCCTGTTGTCCGTCTCGTACTCAACGTGAGCCGTAGAAATCGTAATTCCTCTTTCTCTTTCTTCTGGAGCTTTATCAATGTTCTCAAAATCCGTAGCTTCGTTTCCTGCAACCCTTTCGGACAGAACCTTCGTGATCGCTGCCGTTAAAGTTGTCTTGCCATGGTCAACGTGACCAATGGTTCCGATGTTGCAATGTGGTTTGTTTCTCTCAAATTTAGCCTTTGCCATTTTAAAACGTCCTCCTTCATTTTATGCCCGGATTTGGGCAATTCTTTGTTCCTATTTTATTATGATGTCCTTGCCCGTCTAACTCTGATTATATCTAAGACTGCCAGGATTTTCAAGTGATTTTTCCTTACTTTTCTTTGCTCGCAAGCACTTTTTCCTGCACGCTCTTTGGAACTGGCTCGTATTTCTCAAAGAACATGGAATAATTGCCTCGTCCCTGCGTCCTGGAACGCAAATCGGTAGAATAGCCAAACATTTCCGCAAGCGGAACAAACGCGCGCACGATCTTGCCGCCGCCTAAGTCGTCCATTCCTTCAATGCGCCCACGGCGGGAATTAATGTCGCCAATGACATCTCCCATGAATTCCTCCGGCATCGTCACTTCTACCTTCATGATCGGCTCAAGCAGCACCGGAGAAGCCTTCTTCATCGCTTCTTTAAATGCCATGGAGCCTGCAATGTGGAACGCCATTTCCGAGGAATCGACCTCATGGAACGAACCGTCATACACGACTGCATGGACGCCGACTACCGGGAAGCCTCCAAGAAGGCCAGCTTTTGTCGCCTCTTCAATGCCTTCGCCTACCGCCGGGATATATTCCTTCGGAATCGCGCCGCCGACTACTTCGGATTCAAACTTATACAGCTCTTCTCCGTTCGCGTCCATCGGCTCAAAACGCACCTTACAGTGCCCATACTGCCCGCGGCCGCCGGACTGCTTCGCGTATTTGTATTCCTGGTCAATTGACTTCGTAAAGGTCTCTTTGTAAGCAACCTGAGGCGCGCCTACGTTTGCCTCCACTTTATATTCACGGAGCAGACGATCCACGATAATCTCTAAGTGAAGCTCGCCCATGCCCGCAATGATGGTCTGTCCCGTCTCCTGGTTCGTATGCGCCCGGAACGTAGGATCTTCTTCTGCCAGCTTCGCCAAAGCCTCGCCCATCTTGCCCTGCCCGGCTTTTGTCTTCGGCTCAATCGCAAGCTCAATTACCGGCTCCGGGAATTCCATGGACTCTAAGATTACAGGATGCTGATCATCGCAAATCGTATCTCCGGTCGCGGTGAACTTAAATCCAACCGCTGCCGCAATATCCCCGGAATACACAACGTCAAGCTCCTGCCTCTTATTGGCGTGCATCTGCAGAATGCGCCCAACGCGCTCCTTCTTGCCCTTCGTCGCGTTCAGCACATAAGAGCCGGACTTCATTGTCCCAGAGTAAACACGGAAGAACGCCAGCTTTCCAACGAATGGATCCGCCATAATCTTGAATGCAAGAGCAGAAAACGGCTCATCATCCGCAGAATGGCGCTCCATCTCATTGCCGTCCAAATCGGTTCCCTTAATTGCAGGGATGTCCGTCGGCGCCGGCATATATTCCAATACCGCGTCAAGCAGCTTCTGAACGCCCTTATTGCGATACGCGGAGCCACAGCATACCGGAACCGCCGTACATTCGCACGTTCCTTTCCGAAGGGCTTTCTTCATGTCGTCTACAGACGGCTCTTCTCCCTCCAGATACTGCATCATCAGGTCATCGTCCAATTCGCAGACTTTCTCCACCAATTCTGAACGGTAAAGCTCAGCATCGTCTTTCATGTCGTCCGGCACGTCGACAATGGAAATGTCCTCGCCCTTATCGTCATTATAGATATAGGCTTTCATTTCGAACAGGTCAATGATCCCCTTAAATTCATCCTCTTTTCCAATTGGAAGCTGCAGCACCACCGCGTTCTTTCCTAACCTGGTGCGGATCTGATCTACGGCTCCATAAAAATCTGCGCCTAAAATGTCCATCTTATTGATGAATGCCATCCTTGGCACATTATACGTGTCAGCCTGACGCCATACATTTTCTGACTGCGGCTCCACTCCGCCTTTCGCGCAGAATACGCCGACCGCGCCATCCAACACACGCAGCGACCGCTCAACTTCCACCGTGAAGTCAACGTGTCCAGGAGTGTCAATAATGTTGATTCTATGCTCCAAGGCTCCTGGCTTTTGCTTGCAGTTTTCCTCTAACGTCCAATGACACGTCGTCGCGGCTGAAGTGATTGTGATTCCTCTTTCCTGCTCCTGCTCCATCCAGTCCATCGTCGCAGTGCCTTCATGAGTGTCACCAATCTTATAGTTTACACCGGTATAATACAAAATACGCTCCGTCAACGTGGTTTTTCCCGCGTCGATATGAGCCATAATACCAATGTTTCTGGTTCTCTCTAATGGATATTCTCTTCCAGCCAAGGGATTTTCCTCCTTATTCACTTGCCCATATGGCGCGTCATAACATACCCTATGGGCGCCTCCTTCAATACTGACTGCACAGCGCCAATGCGTCCGCTTACGCCTCCGACTGACGCGCGTGCAGCGTCATTGCGTCCTGTGAACGCTTTCTTGTCCTTCAATTAATATGGCTAAAACACAGCCTGCTATTAAAATCTGTAGTGCGCGAAGGCTTTGTTCGCCTCAGCCATCTTATGCATATCCTCTTTCTTCTTTACAGAAGCGCCTGTATTGTTCGCCGCGTCCATAATCTCGTTCGCAAGGCGATCCTGCATTTTCTTCTCGCCTCTTTTGCGGGAATACGCGACCAGCCAGCGAAGCGCCAAAGCCTGCCGCCTATCCGGCCGAACCTCGATCGGCACCTGGTACGTCGCGCCGCCGATACGCCTTGCCTTCACTTCCAGGGCAGGCATTACATTGTTCATGCATTCTTCAAACACGTCCAATGCCGGCTTGCCCGCCTTTTCTTCTACTTTTGCAAACGCGCCATATACAATTTTCTGCGCTACGCCTTTCTTTCCGTCTAGCATAACGTTATTGATCAGCTTTGTAACCACTTTATTGTTGTATATGGGATCCGCTAAAACGTCTCTTTTTTGAATATGTCCTTTACGTGGCACGGTACTTCCCTCCTTAATCATACTGGGTTATAATTCGTCATTTTCTTGATTAATTCAACGGTACTCACATAGATTCTCTAATGTGTTCGTGCGGAAATCTATTGCCCTTCGGGCATCCTTATTTCTTGGCAGAGCCATGAAAAGGATTTTTCTTCACAAGTGAAGCATAATTCCAACACTAACCTTTAGATCTTTTTGTGATACGATTGGCTTCCCATCCTTATTTCTTGGCGTCTTTCGGCTTCTTCGCGCCATATTTGGAACGGGCCTGTTTTCTGTTCGCGACTCCCGCTGTGTCAAGCGTACCCCTGATGACATGGTATCTTGTACCTGGCAAGTCCTTCACCCTGCCTCCACGGATTAAGACAACGCTATGCTCCTGCAGATTGTGGCCTTCTCCCGGAATGTAGCTCGTCACTTCGATTCCATTAGAGAGACGCACCCTGGCAATTTTCCTCAAAGCTGAATTCGGCTTCTTTGGAGTGGCGGTCTTAACTGCCGTGCAAACGCCCCTCTTCTGTGGAGAAGACGCGTCTGTGGATTTCTTCTTCAAGGCGTTGTATCCTTTCTGAAGCGCCGGCGCCGTAGACTTCTTCGCGGATGTCTGACGTCCTTTCCTTACTAACTGGTTAAATGTTGGCATTTGTTTCACCTCCTGTGATATGATTCGTATTGTACGCGCTTGTATACACGTTCTCTCATTATAAAAGGGAAAAAAGCGTTTGTCAAGCCTGGATTTTTAATCTGCAATAAAAGCAGACGACGCGGCCAAGCAAAAAGCTGCCGCGTCGTTTTTCAGCGATCAAGAGGCTTCACCCCGTTTAGCCGCTTCACAATAATATACCTGGGCCTTCCCTTGATTTCCTCATACATTTTGGATATATAATAACCGATAATTCCCATGCTGATCATTATGACGCTGCCAAGCAAAAGCTCAATTATGATAACCGTCGTAAATCCCTCAAGCGCCCGTCCGGTAAATTTATAGATAAAGGACTGAATCCCCAATGCAAACGCTAAAATGAAAAACCCAAACCCCATCACTGTAACGAGCTGCATGGGAACCGCGGAAAAGGACGCAATATTGGAAACCGCGTATTTTGCCAAACGCCAGAAAGTCCATTTGGAAGCTCCTTCTTTGCGCTCCTGCACTTCAAAAGCCACCTGAGCCGTTTGAAATCCGACCCAGGAAGAAAGCGCCCTGAAAAACAGATTACGTTCCGGCATGGCAATTAACACGTCAATCACTTTCCTGTCCATCAGCTTAAAATCAGAAAGGTTTCGCATATCTGTTTTTGTCAAGACGCTGATTATTTTATAGAATAGGCCCGCGCAAATCCGATGGAAAAAACCTTCGTTTCCCCTGTGGAGCTTTACCCCTTCAATCACATCATATCCGCTCTCCCATAACCGATACATCTCCACAATCCGTTCTGGCGGATGCTGTAAGTCGCAGTCAATAATTACGGCGCAATCCCCTGCCGCACATTCCAGGCCCGCAAACATCGCCGCTTCCTTTCCGAAATTTTTGGAAAAACAGATCCCTTTAATCCTGACATCCCTCTCGCATTCATCCGCAATGAAATGCCAGCTCGCGTCCTTTGAGCCGTCATTTACAAATATGATCTCATACTCTATATCCGCCAGCCTTAAAATATTTGAAATGGCATCCGCCGCTATGGAGACCAGTTTTTCCTCATTATATACGGGTACGATTATCGACAACAAGCTCACTGCGCGCCCTCCATTTCTTTATTCGGCTTGCCACGCCCAACAGGATGCATCCACCAATGCTAAAAATCAATCCGACCGCCAAATACGGATAGCGATACCTCATAGAAATCTTGTTTTCCCCTTTTTTGACCGGGATTGACATAAACGCGCCCAATGCCTGATCGGGCTTTACCTTTGTTCCGTTTTGCACAATTTCCCAACATTCATCGTAAGGAACTGTCAGCATCAAATGACCGTCCTCCTTCGCACTGTACTCAATGTTAAGCCTATTATGCGAAGCCTGCTCTGTCTTGGCAGAATTTTCCTTAAGCTCTTGAGCCACTTCCTCAAAAAGCTCCAGATTCAAGGCATAAATCACAAGATCTTCTTTATTTTCCAAACGATAATTTTTCATGCGGATCATGTGTTCTTGGTCAGAGCTTCCAATGCAAAACACAGAAAAACAATTCCAAAAACTGTATCTGCATTTTTTCTCCCCATCAATCACGATATCCTGCGTCCCTCTCCGCTTGTCCTCATCCATCCAGCCATAATACAAAACCCGATCTGGCCTTTCCTCCAAGGCAATCGTCGTTTTCGCTTTCTTTTTCCCAATTTCAGCCTCATACAAAACAGGCTCATACAATTCTACCTCTCGGCCCAATATAGCAGAATACACTTTATTTTGAAATAGAAACGGATTATCGTTTCTTGTATACCGTTTTACATAATAATCCTCAATCGAATTCAAATTGTCCGTGCCAAAATCATCTGTCGCCTGCTTTGCCACGCCATATGCCAAAGGCAGCGCGTAGGGATTCTCATATACGTCCTTCTGCGTCCCAGAAAACCGATAACTGTAGCCGTCATGCGCCTTGTCCGACATCAGATACTTAAGCCCCAATAAGCTGTCAATTGCTAAAATCGGCTCGTCATAGGCGATAAAATCAAGATAATAGTAATACCCTGAATTCAGCATAAAACGGCTCAAGCTGGCGTCATAAACCGAGCTGTAGTGCGACAGGCTCTTATAGCCATATGCCAAACTTTCATTATAAAATGACGTTGTTTTTGATTTATAATCCTCCCTGTGCTTCGTTTCATCCATACGGAAGAAAGTATGATCCCGACTGTATATCTGATCCGTCAAAGCTTCCTGTTCTTTTTCATATGCCAGATACTTTGACGCGTCCTTCATAAAACGGCCTTGTAAATACGCCTGCCCATACATAAGCATTTCCATCAAGGAAACCGCCAACGCCAGGAAGACTGCCGCCGTCTGGCGAAAACGCCATCGCATCATGGCAAATATGACAAGATATCCAGCCGCAAATCCAGATGAAATTACAATCACCTTTTTTTCCAATCCCATAGAAGCTGCAGCCAGCAAAATGAAGCACAAGCAAACAGAGGCCGCCGCAAGCAGGACACTATAATCTTCGCGCATCCTGACCTCATTCAGTAAGCTTGCGGCAATCAGGATCAAAACAAATATGCCAAGCATACCAAACCGGCAATAAAAACTTGCAAAGCGAAACCCATTCCAAATATTCTCCAACGCCTTAATCCGCATGGATAAAACCATGATAACCAGAAAAAGCCCCGAAAGCGCTTTTGATTTCCACGGGATTTTTTTGCATATAAAATACGCCGTCACGGCAATTATAACAAACGTCCCGC
The DNA here is from genome assembly GCA_947652855.1 of uncultured Roseburia sp. Lineage (GTDB taxonomy): Bacteria > Bacillota > Clostridia > Lachnospirales > Lachnospiraceae > Roseburia_B. The sequence goes on from CANTEO010000068.1 coordinate 7,514, forward strand.
AAAAGAGCGAAATCACCGAATCCTTAGAATGCAAAAAACCTTTGAACACATCAACCCAGGAAAAATTAGACGTAAACAAAAATATGTTTTCGCTCCGAGCCCCTTTTCCTTTCAGCACCTCAACAATAACGGGTATCAAGAATACTCCGCCCAGGCAGACGCCGCTCCCTTCATAAAAGCAAAATGTCAAAAAATGGCGCAATCTGCACTTCCATCCATGCAGGCGATTTGACAAAAAAGCTTCGTACAGATAATACAATACCGCAAAGAGACAGTTCATATAGCTGATATACCAGCAAAACAATATCATAATTGCCGTGCAGACGGACAAATGAACGCCGCTCCCGCCATGGGCAAAACGGTATACGCATAGCAACAGCAGCGGAAGCATATACACGCCGTCCAACCACATGATATTGTCCAACTGAAGCAGATTATAATTGCCCAACGCAAATCCGGCCGACAACGCTAAAATATATGTAGGATGCAGATGCTCAAACCTATTTCTCAAGTAAATGGAAAGCGTGCAGGAAGACAACGCGATCTTCAAAACCATACTTACGACAATAAACAATTGAACATCCTTGAAAAAAAATAACAGAAGATTAAACGGCGATGACAGATAATAAGCATATACGCCAAACATCGTCCCGCCCAAAGACTTATGAAAAGTATAAATCAGGCTGTCCTTTCCATACAGGCAATTCCTGAAATATTTAAAGAAGTCAAAATACTGTATATTCAGATCGCGGCATAGTATGGAAATCCGCCCGAACGGATAAATATCTAGGAGGGCTAAAATCATTGTCATAATTATGGCTGATATAAAAAAAGACGCCAAATATAAAACCATATTTTTTTTAAAATATCTGTGCATACTACTACATCCACCTTTCCAAATCAAACCAGACAAGCCAATATAATCCGGTTTTTATTATACCCCCCCCCTTTCTTATTTTGTCAATCTATTTAAAAGCCCACTGCAATTAGAGCGTATCCTATTAGATAAAAAAAGCGGCCTTATCGGCCGCTTTCCCAAACTCTTAACTCATTTCCATAATTTCATCCACTTCATATTCGTCAAACTCATCCGCAAAATCCAAAAACTCCTCTTCCTCAACCAGCTCTGAATCCAGCTTCAGATCACGGTACTGCTTCATTCCAGTCCCTGCCGGAATCAGCTTTCCGATAATGACGTTTTCCTTTAAGCCAATCAGAGGGTCAACCTTGCCCTTGATCGCGGCCTCTGTCAGCACCTTCGTCGTCTCCTGGAAGGACGCCGCGGACAAGAAGGAATTTGTGGCCAAGGAAGCTTTCGTAATTCCAAGCAGCACCTGCTTGCCCTCCGCAAGCTCCAAGCCATCCCTTTCTAACTGCTCATTCTTATCCTCGAAATCCAGGATATCCACCAGCGTGCCAGGCAAAAATTCAGAGTCGCCGTTATTTTCAATGCGGACTTTCTTTAACATCTGCCGCACAATCACTTCAATATGCTTATCGTTAATCTCCACGCCCTGTAAGCGGTATACGCGCTGCACTTCCTGTAACATATAATCCTGCACGGCGCGCACGCCCTTAATCTTTAAGATGTCGTGCGGATTGACGGAGCCTTCCGTCAGCTCATCCCCGGCCTCCAAAACGGCGCCGTCCATAATCTTAATCCTGGAGCCATATGGAATCAGGTACGTCTTCGTCTCCCCAGTCTCATGGTTCGTGACGATGACCTCCCGCTTCTTCTTTGTGTCGCGAAGCTCTGCCGTGCCGGCAAACTCCGTAATGATCGCTAAGCCCTTTGGCTTTCTCGCCTCAAAAATCTCCTCAACACGGGGAAGACCCTGCGTAATGTCATCTCCGGCAACGCCGCCCGTATGGAACGTACGCATTGTAAGCTGCGTGCCAGGCTCACCGATGGACTGCGCCGCGATGATCCCGACCGCCTCGCCCACCTGCACCGCCTGGCCGGTAGCCATATTCGCGCCATAGCACTTCGCGCAGACGCCCACATGGGAACGGCACGTAAGGATGGTGCGGATTTTCACCTTCTCAATTGGCCCGCCGTCCTCGCCTACGCCCTGGCTCATGACCTGCGCGGCCCTGCGCGGCGTAATCATATGGTTCGCCTTCACAATCACGTTTCCATCCTTATCGCAGATAGTGTTGCAGGAAAAACGCCCTGTGATGCGCTCCTGAAGGCTCTCAATCTCCTCTTTCCCATCCATGAAGGCCGTCACCCACATCCCTGGGATTTCCTTTTCCGGGTCGCTTGCGCAATCCGACTCATGGACGATAAGCTCCTGCGACACGTCTACCAGGCGCCTCGTCAAGTAGCCGGAGTCCGCTGTACGCAGCGCCGTGTCGGAAAGCCCTTTACGCGCGCCATGCGCGGACATGAAGTATTCCAGTACGTCAAGCCCCTCACGGAAGTTCGACTTAATTGGCAGCTCAATCGTCCGTCCCGTCGTGTCGGCCATCAGGCCGCGCATCCCGGCAAGCTGCTTAATCTGCTTATCGGAGCCACGGGCCCCGGAATCCGCCATCATAAAGATGTTATTATATTTATCCAGCCCGCCAAGGAGCGCGCTCGTCAGCTCATCGTCCGTTTCCTTCCAAGTCTCTATGACTTCCTTATAGCGTTCCTCATCCGTAATCAGGCCCCTCTTATACTGGCGCATAATCTTATCCACCGTATTCTGCGCCTCTTCTATCATCTGCGGCTTCTGCGGAGGCACCGTCATGTCAGAAATTGAAACCGTCATCGCCGCCCGCGTGGAATATTTGTAGCCAATGGACTTGATGTCGTCAAGCACCTCTGCCGTCGTCGTCGCGCCATGCACGTTAATGACCTTCTCCAAAATCTGCTTCAGCTGTTTCTTCCCAACATGGAAATCCACTTCCAGCTTCAATTCATTCTCTGGATCCGAGCGATCCACAAATCCCAAGTCCTGTGGGATAATTTCATTAAAGATAAACCGCCCCAATGAAGATTCAATGATCCCGCTCGCAAGAGTGCCGTCTTCACGACGCTTCGTCATGCGCACCCGGATATGGGTATGAAGCGTCAATGCTTTATTCTCATAGGCCAAAATCGCTTCATTCACGTTCTTAAACGCCTTGCCTTCCCCTTCCACCCCGGGGCGCTCCTGCGTCAGGTAATAAATCCCAAGCACCATGTCCTGTGACGGGACGGCCACCGGGCCGCCGTCTGAAGGCTTCAACAGATTGTTAGGCGAAAGCAGCATGAAGCGGCATTCGGCCTGCGCCTCTACGGAAAGCGGAAGGTGAACGGCCATCTGATCGCCGTCAAAATCGGCATTGTAGGCAGTGCAGACTAACGGATGCAGCTTAATCGCCTTGCCTTCCACTAAAATCGGCTCAAATGCCTGAATGCCAAGCCTGTGCAGCGTAGGCGCGCGGTTTAGCATCACCGGATGCTCCTTAATCACTTCCTCCAAAACATCCCAAACTTCCGACTGTAAGCGCTCCACCATCTTCTTTGCGCTCTTGATGTTGTGCGCCGTGCCATTCGTCACAAGCTCTTTCATGACGAACGGCTTGAACAGCTCAATCGCCATTTCCTTCGGAAGGCCGCACTGATAAATCTTAAGCTCCGGCCCAACAACGATAACGGAACGTCCCGAATAATCCACGCGCTTGCCAAGCAGGTTCTGACGGAACCGCCCGTTCTTTCCTTTTAACATATCCGACAAGGACTTTAAGGCGCGGTTTCCTGGGCCTGTGACAGGGCGGCCTCTGCGGCCATTGTCGATCAGCGCGTCCACCGCCTCCTGCAGCATCCTTTTCTCATTGCGCACAATAATGTCCGGCGCGCCAAGCTCCAAGAGCCTCCGAAGGCGGTTGTTCCGGTTGATGATCCTACGGTAAAGGTCGTTTAAGTCAGACGTCGCGAAACGTCCGCCGTCTAACTGCACCATTGGGCGCAAATCTGGCGGGATGACCGGAATCACAGACATAATCATCCATTCTGGGCGGTTTCCCGACTCCCGAAACGCCTCGACCACTTCCAGGCGCTTGATGATCCTGGCCCGCTTCTGTCCCGTCGCGTCCTTAAGCTCTGCCTTAAGCTCCGCGGCTTCTTTATCTAAGTTAATGGATTCTAACAGCTCTAAGATGGACTCCGCTCCCATGCCCACACGGAACGCGCTTCCATACTGCTCCCTCGCCTCCTGGTATTCCGCCTCAGACAGCACCTGCTTATACGTCAAGCTCGTATTGCCAGACTCAAGCACAATATAAGAAGCAAAGTAAAGCACCTTCTCAAGCGTCCTTGGGGACAAGTCTAAAATCAGGCCCATGCGGCTTGGGATTCCCTTAAAGTACCAGATATGGGAAACAGGGGCGGCCAGCTCAATATGCCCCATCCGCTCCCTTCTTACGCTTGCTTTTGTAATTTCAACGCCGCAACGGTCGCAGACTACGCCCTTATAGCGAATTTTCTTATATTTTCCGCAATGGCATTCCCAATCCTTGCTCGGCCCAAAAATCTTCTCACAGAACAGGCCGTCCTTTTCCGGCTTTAACGTTCTGTAATTGATGGTTTCCGGCTTTTT
>CANTEO010000069.1 GCA_947652855.1 uncultured Roseburia sp.
TATGACCCTAAACTAGGCCATGATATCCAAGTTGTTCTTCGAGGGATCGAGTTATGATGTGCCGTTGAACATACCTCCCTATGGCAAAAAATACATTACTTTCGTATTTCCCCGAAAAGCGATGAAAAAGAAGGCTGATTTGCGGGATGGCTATATTCAGGTTTTGAATACATATGTGTACACATATGCCTATTGAGGATATTTCGCGCAGGCTTTGTTAACCTTACGCATTTTGTAATGTTCGCCTTCTATTTGTAATGCAGCCGTAAGGATTTTTTTCTCACGGAATGCTACCCTTAATGTACAAAACGACATAGGGAGGATAGATCATGAATGAGAAAAATGTGGCGACGGTCAGCCATCTGACGAAAGATTATGGGACGGGAGGCTCTTTTACGCACGTCCTAAAGGGCATTGACTTAGAAATCCAAAAGAATGACTTTATCGCGATTATGGGGCCTTCGGGCAGCGGGAAGACGACGCTTCTTAACATTCTTTCCACAATTGACAAGCCAACGCAGGGCAGCGTCATGCTGGATGGGACGGACGTTACAAAGGCGTCCAACCAAGAGCTGTCCAGGCTGCGCAGGGACAAGATCGGGTTTATTTTTCAGGACTACAATCTGCTTGACACAATGACGCTTTTGGACAACATTGTGCTGCCGCTGTCTTTAAACGGCGTGTCCGCGAAACGGTGCATGGAGCGGGCAAACGAGCTTACAGAGCTGTTTGGCCTGACGGAGCATCTTGCAAAATATCCATACCAGCTTTCAGGCGGGCAGAAGCAAAGGGGAGCGTCTTGCCGGGCGCTGATTACAAGGCCGGAAATCCTCTTTGCCGATGAGCCGACGGGGGCGCTGGATTCCCGTTCCAGCAAGGATTTGCTGGAACGGCTGAAAATGGTGAACGATGGGGGGAAGGCGACCATTTTAATGGTGACGCATGACGCGTTTTCCGCCTCGTATGCCAAAGACGTCTATATTTTAAGCGACGGGCAGATTCAGTGCAGGATCAGTAAGGGAGAGAGCCGCAAAGAATTTTATGATAAGATCACGGATATGCAGGCGGCCATGGGAGGCGGTGACTTCTCATGAGCGGGAGGAGAGATTCTTCGGGCATCCCTGGATGCGCAAAAAGCGGCGCGGGAATCAGGAGACTGGCCTTTTCCAATTTTAAGAGCGGGCTTAAAAATTACCTGGCGGTTGTGGCCTCGCTGGCGTTTACCATCCTGGTGTTTTTGAATTTCCAAAACCTGATCGACTCCGATCTTTTTTATGCCCTTGGCAGAAAAAATAAAGAGTACATTGACATTTTGATCCAGGTGGTCTCATTTGTCTTAGGGGTCTTTATGTTCTTTTTTCTTTGGTACGCGACGAACGTGTTTTTGACGAAGCGGAAAAAAGAGATCGGGATTTATATCTTTATGGGCCTGACGAATCAGAAAATTGGCAGGCTGTACATGATGGAGACGACGATGATTGGCCTGGCCGCCCTGGCGCTTGGCGTGGGCCTTGGCTCTTTGACGACCTGGCTGTTTCAAATGGCCGTGCTTGCCATTTCCGACATTGCCGTGGACATTTCATTTACCCTTTCGCTTCGGCCCGTGCTGGTTACGGCGGGGATCTATCTGGCGATGTATTTGGTTTTTGCCGTCAAAGGGTATGTCAACATCGTAAGGAGCAGCGTCCTTAGCATGGTGTCCGCCGCAAGGCGCAATGAATTCGTCAGGCAGGATGAGCGCCTGCTTTTTGCAAAAGCCGTTGCGGGGCTTCTCGTGCTTGGCGCGGGCTATTTCCTCGCCATCAAGGAGGGCGGCCAGGAGGTGATGGGGAACGTCTTTGCGGCGACAGTGCTTGTCGTGATCGGCGTATATCTGCTGTTTGGCGGCTTTTTGCCTTTCTTGTTTCAAAGGCTGGCAAAAAATAAGAAATTCCTGTATCATAAGGAGAGGAGCCTTTGGGTCAACAACGTGGTGTTCCGCATGAAGAAGAATTACCGCACCTATGCCATGACGTGCGTGCTGATGCTTTGCTCGGTGACGGCGCTCGCCACGGGATTCGCCATGAAGCTGCGCTATGAAGCCATGGTGCATTTTCGGAATACGTATACGTATCAGTTTATGAGCAGTAAGGACGGCCTGGATGAGAAGATCCGGCCGCTGATAGAGAAGAAAAATCAAATTTCGTGCGCGGCTGAAATCGAAATGCTGGCAATCGACCCGTCTCTGGTTCAGACAAGGTTTACGTATTCAAATTATGCCTTTCTGCCCTATTCTCAGGTGAAGCGGCTTGCGAAGGAAACGGGCCTGGAGATGGATTTTGCCGAGCCGAAGGCGGATGAAATCGTTAAGGCGTCGCATTTGTACCTGCTTTCCCTGCTGACGGACCGTTCCAATGAGACAGTCTGCGTCAATGGGAAGACGTACCGGCAGACGGGGGACAAAAGCACGCCCTATCTTGGGTACCTACAGGAATGCGTGGATTTTTACATTGTAAGCGACGCTGAGTACCGCCGCCTTACGCCGCTTGGGCAGACGTTTTTTACGTACCATTACCGGATTGCGGATGCCGGGAATTTCGCCGCCTCTTTAGAGGATTTGGACGCCATTGTCAGCAATACGGAAGAAAATTACACTGCCAGGGTGGCAAACGACCCAGGCAGCGGCGACATTGAATGGATAAAAGTGCTTTATACTGTCTGCATCGTTCTGTTTTTGGTATTTATCCTGGCAAGCGGCAGCATTCTGTTTATGAAGCTTTACAACGATGCGTTTGAGGAAAAGGAGCGCTGCCAGATTTTGGCGAAGCTGGGCATTGGGGAGAGGACGTTAAAAAAATCCATTTCCCGTGAATTGCTGACGGCGTATGCACTTCCGTTTTTCGTGATGGCGGCGTCTTCCTGGTTTTCCGTCCATGCGCTGGAAAAGATGATGTATACAAAACTGCTGCCAATTTATCTTTGCAGCGTCGCAGTGGCGTTTTTGGTGTTTTTGGCCTGTTACCGGATGTCTGTGTCATCTTATGTCAGTATTGTAAGGTCGGATGTTAGAGAAACGAGACAGTGAGGGGGCGATTATGGTAGATTTGTTTACGGCGGGCTTTTCCATAGCCCGCCCTTTTGTGGAAGCGTTTCATTTGAAAAAAGAGGCGGGGCAAACCCGCTTTCAGGTGTTTTCCAATGAAGAGGCGGGAATGCGCCTGACTGTTACGGGGGAGGGCGCGGTTGGGCGCGCCGTGGCGGCGGGCAGCGTCCTCGCCTTGCATGAGGCGGCTTGCGAAGGCTTCTCTTCCCCTTCGCGTTCCTGTTTGGGTCCGGGGATGCCCGAGGGGCATTTTCTTGTATCTGTTGAACGCTATGGGGAGGGGGCCGGACCAGGAGAAGTGTTTTTGTGCAATCAAATCCGAACCGGGGCGGGCGAGGCGTATTATCCGGATCTTTTGTACCGGCACCCGTTTTTGGAAGAGGGGGTTTTGGATGACTGCGCGGCGGCTCTGTATCAGGCCGGCTCCTATTTTTTGGGCCCGCATCAGATGCTGTTTTTTGGCGTCCGTCCGAGAGCGGGCGAGGACGCCGCTCTCTTGTTGGGGGAAGTGGCGGCGTATGTCCGGCAGTTTTGCCGGGGAGGAGGGCTGGCGCGGCAGGAGGATTGCCTTGATTTTGAATTTTGGGAAAAGGCGGACAGGCTTTGCGCCGCGCTCCACTGCTCAAAGGCCATGGAGGCGTCCGTCGTGCAGTGCCTGCGCTATTGCGCGCTTGCGGGAGTGGATGAACAGGCCGTCTTAAATGAGATGCGCATGGAGCAAAAATTTCCGTGCAGGGATAAGAGGGAAGGGAAGCGTTGCTTTGAGGAATTTAAAAGAAGATTATTTTAATCCGAAGTTTTCGCATATTTATGTGGAGCGTGCGGCGCGGGAGCGGCCAGAGACGAAGCGGATTTTGTCGAGGCTTCCTGCGGCGAACGTCATAGAAATCGGGCATTATAAAGATGTGTTCTGCAGGAAGGGGCAAAATTACGCCTTACAGCATTCGGCGCAGAGCCTGATCCTTGCGAACCGGCAGGGGAATTGGCTGTATAAAGGGGCCGATGTCTGCCAGGATTTTGGGAACCGGCATTTTTATTATGCCTCCAGCGTGATGAACTGCGTCTATGACTGTGAATACTGCTATTTGAAAGGAATGTACCCTTCGGGCCATCTGGTGGCTTTCGTAAACCTGGAGGATTTGTTTTTAAGCGTCAGCGAGCATTTGACGGCGCATCCGATGTATGTGTGCATCTCCTACGACACCGACCTTTTTGCGCTGGAGGGCCTGCTTGGCTATGTGAGGGAGTGGGTCAGCTTTGCGGGGCGGAACGAGGGGCTTACGATTGAAGTCCGCACAAAATGCGCCAACTGGGATGCATGGAAGGAGATGCCTGTGCTGCCAAATGTCATCTATGCGTTTACCTTGTCCCCGCAGGATGTCACGGCGCGGCAGGAGCATGGGACGCCGTCGCTTTCGCAGCGGACGCGCTGCGCTGCGCGGGTGTTGCGCGCGGGCCATGCCGTCCGGCTTTGCTTCGACCCTATGCTCTATTGCGCCGACTGGGAGGCGCAGTATGACGGCATGCTTTTGCAGGCGGCGAAGGACATCCCATTTTCCGATTTAACGGACGTAAGCGTCGGGGCGTTTCGGATTTCACAGGACTATTTGAAAAAAATGAGAAAGCAGGAGCCGTATTCTGCGGCCGCCCAGTTTCCCTATCAAAATGTGGGCGGCGTATACCGCTATCCCAGGGAGCTGGAGCAAAAAATGCTGCAATTTATGACAAGGCGGCTAAGAAGCTATTTGCCGGAAGGAAGCATCTATGTAGAGGGGGCGAAGGGATGAAAAAGGGAGCCGCGATTGTGACGGGAGCGTCTTCGGGAATTGGGCTTGCGGTCAGCGAAGAACTCTGTGATCTGGGCTATGAGGTCTACGGCATCGGGCGGGAATTTCAGGATCGGCCAAGCAGCGGGAGGTTCCATCCCCTGTGCTGCGACCTCCTGGACACGGAGCGGCTTTGCGCGCTGGTGAAGGAGGTTTCGTCAAAGGAGCAGATCTGCGCGCTTATCAATAACGCAGGCTGCGCCTATTATGGCCTGCATGAAGAGCTAAGCCCAAAGAAGATTCAGCAGATGGTAAGGACGAACCTGGAGGTTCCGTTGATTCTGTCGTCTCTGCTTTTGCGTCAGCTCAAGAAGCAGGGCGGCTTCATCGTCAACATCTCCTCTGTGACCGCGGGCGCGTCTAATCCGCACGGCTGCGCCTACGGCGCGACAAAAGCGGGGCTTTCCAGCTTTTCCCGCAGCCTGTTTGACGAGGCCAGGAAATATGGCGTGAAAGTCGTGGCCGTCTCTCCCGACATGACGAAAACGGGGCTGTACCGGAACGCAGGCTTTACGGTAGGGGACGAGGAGGCGTCGTATCTTGAGCCAAAGGAGGTGGCCCGGGCGGTGGCGTTCGCCTTATCGCAGCGGGAGGGCGCAGTCGTGACGGAGCTTACGCTAAGGCCGCAGATTCACAGGATAAAGCGAAAGACGGGGAAAAAGGAGGCGTTTTAAGATGGCAAAGTACGTGATGGCTTTGGATGCCGGGACGACGAGCAGCCGCTGCATTCTCTTCAATGAAAAAGGGGAAGTCAAAAGCATGGCGCAGAAAGAGTTCACGCAGTATTTCCCAAAGCCGGGATGGGTGGAGCATGACGCGAACGAGATTTGGTCGTCGCAGCTTGGCGTCGCGGTGGAGGCGATGCAGAAAATCGGGGCGTCCGCGGCGGACATAGCGGCCCTTGGGATTACCAATCAGCGGGAGACGGTGATCGTATGGGACAGGCAGACAGGAGAGCCGGTCTGTCCCGCAATTGTGTGGCAGTGCCGCAGGACGGCGGAATTTTGCGACAGCCTGCGAAAAAAGGGGCGCATGGAGACCTACCGCCAAAAAACCGGCTTACTGATTGACGCTTATTTTTCGGCGTCAAAGCTAAAGTGGATCCTGGATCATGTGGAAGGCGCAAGGGAGCGGGCGAAACGCGGGGAGCTGCTTTTTGGCACAGTGGATTCCTGGCTGATCTGGAAGCTGACGAAGGGGGCGGTTCACGCGACAGACTATTCCAACGCCTCCCGGACGATGCTGTTTCACATTCATGACCTGACCTGGGATGCGGAGATTTTGGAGGAGCTTGACATTCCGGCGTGCATGCTGCCAGACGTAAAGCCGTCCAGCTATGTATACGGGATGACGGATCCGGCGTTTTTTGGCGGAGCGATCCCGATTGGCGGAGCGGCGGGCGATCAGCAGGCGGCTCTGTTTGGGCAGACGTGCTTTTCGGCGGGCGAGGCGAAGAACACCTATGGGACGGGCTGCTTTTTGCTGATGAACACGGGAGAGCGGCCGGCGCGTTCAAAGAACGGGCTGATCACGACCATTGCCTGGGGCATAGACGGGAAAGTGAATTACGCGCTGGAAGGCTCTATTTTCGTGGCGGGCGCGGCCATTCAGTGGCTTAGGGACGAGCTGCGGCTGATTGACTGCGCGGCGGATTCGGAGGCGATGGCGCGAAACGTAAAAGACAGCAACGGGTGCTATGTGGTTCCGGCCTTCACGGGCCTTGGCGCGCCGCACTGGGATCCGTATGCGAGGGGGACGATTGTGGGGCTGACCCGCGGCGTCAACCGCTGCCATATCGTCCGCGCCACGCTAGAGTCCATTGCATTCCAGGTGAATGACGTTTTGTCCGCCATGAAGTCGGATTCCGGAATGGGGCAAAATCTCTTGAAGGTGGACGGCGGCGCGAGCGCAAATGACTTTCTGATGCAGGCGCAGGCAGACTTGACGGGCGTTCCCGTGGAGCGGCCCAGGTGCGTGGAGACGACGGCCATGGGGGCGGCCTATCTGGCGGGCCTTGCCGTCGGCTATTGGAAGGATCGGGAGGAAGTGAAGAAGAACCGGGCGGTGGACCGGGTGTTTGACCCAAAGATTTTGGCGGCGGAGCGCGAGGAGAAGATCAGGGGCTGGAACAGGGCCGCAAGGCGTTCCTATGCTTGGGCGAAAGAGGGGGAGCTGCAATGACGGTGGCATATTGCGCTTGGAGAATGGGAACGCTTTGTGTTATAATAGGGGCCGATTCACAAAAGCCGGCAAAAGAAGCGGAGGTCTGACAGAATGTATGACGTAGTGATTATTGGGGCGGGCGTGTCCGGTTGCGCGATCGCCAGGGAGCTTTCCAGATATCAGCTTGCGGTTTGCGTCGTGGAGAAAGAGGAGGACGTATGCTCTGGCACATCCAAGGCCAACAGCGCGATTGTCCATGCCGGCTTTGACGCAAAAAGCGGGACGAAGAAGGCAAAGCTGAATGTAGAAGGCAGCGAAATGATGGAAACGCTTTCGAAAGAGCTGGATTTTCCATTTAAGCGGAACGGCGCGCTGGTGGCGTGCCTGCATGAAAATGAGATTCCAAAGCTGCAGGAGCTTTTAAGGAGAGGGGAGGCAAACGGCGTAAAGGGCCTTCGTATCGTAAGGCGCGACGAGCTTCGCGCAATGGAGCCAAATCTTTCTGATCATGCGGCTGCGGCGCTCTATGCGCCCACGAGCGGGATTGTGTGCCCGTTTGGCATGAACCTTGCGTTTGCGGAGAATGCATTTGCAAACGGAGTGGAATTTTGGTTTGACACGGCAGTGACTGGGCTTAAGAAGAATGCGGCGGGCAACTGGCTCCTAAAGACCAGTCAGGGGGATTTGGAAACGGCGTATGTCGTAAATGCGGCGGGCGTCCATGCGGATACGATTCACAATATGGCAAGCGAAAAAAAGCTTCACATTACGCCGCGCAGAGGGGAGTATTGCCTGTTAGACCGCGCGACGGAAGGGTTTGTGAAGCATACGGTGTTCCGCCTTCCTGAAATTTACGGAAACGCCTCTGGGGCGCCTTCGGACGCGCCAAGCGCCGCGCGGTGTTATGGAAAGGGCGTGCTTGTCACGCCTACCGTGCATGGAAACACGCTGATTGGCCCAACCGCGCATGACATAGAGGATAAAGAAGGGACGGACACGACGCAGGAGGGCATAAGCGAGCTGCTGCAAAAAGCGGGGGAATCCATGAAGGGCCTTCCGCTGCATCAGGTCATCACCTCCTTTGCGGGCCTTCGCGCGCACGAGGACGGCTCCGACTTTGTGATCGGTGAGGCAGAGGACGCGAAGGGATTGATTGACTGCGCGGGAATTGAGTCTCCCGGCCTAACCAGCGCGCCCGCGATCGGAAAGATGGTGGCCGGCCTGATCCGGGATTTGGAGCATCCAAAGGAAAACCCGAAGTTCAATGGAACGCGGCGCGGCATCTTAGATCCGAAGAAGCTAAGCAAAGAAGCGTATGCGGCCTTGATTCGGGAGCAGCCTGCCTATGGGAATATCGTCTGCCGCTGTGAGTCTGTGACGGAAGGCGAGATTCTGGACGCGATTCGAAGGCCCCTGGGGGCGAAGTCGTTGGACGGCGTGAAACGAAGGGTCAGGGCCGGGATGGGACGCTGCCAGGGAGGGTTTTGCTCTCCGAAGCTGATTTTGCTTCTTGCCAGGGAATTGGGCGTGGACGCGTCAGAGGTCACAAAATCCGGCGCAGGCTCGGAATGCATCGCCAAAGCCTGCCCCAAGTGAAGAGGGGCGCGCGTATCCTTTGCGCGCCTTGGGCGGCTTGCGGGAATACAGAGATGGAAAGGATAGAGGATGGGAGAATGACGGAGTATGACATTGTCGTAATTGGCGGCGGCCCTGCGGGTTTGGCGGCGGCGGTTTCCGCTAAGAGAAATGGCGTGGATTCTATTCTGGTTTTGGAGCGGGACAGGGAGCTTGGCGGCATTTTGAATCAGTGCATCCACAACGGCTTTGGCCTCCATACATTTCAGGAGGAGCTGACCGGGCCGGAATACGCTCAGCGTTTTGTGGAGCGGCTTAAGGAGGAAGCGATAACGTATCGGTTAAATACCATGGCGCTTCGCGTTTCGAAAGAGAAGGAAGTGACGGCGTTAAACGGCGAAGACGGCATCCTTGAGGTTCGGGCAAAGGCCCTGATCCTCGCCATGGGCTGCAGGGAGCGGGCCAGAGGGGCCTTGCGCATCCCGGGTTACCGTCCGGCCGGCGTGTATTCCGCCGGCACGGCGCAGCGCTTAGTCAATATAGAGGGGCGCCTGCCTGGGCGAAAGGCCGTCATTTTAGGCTCCGGCGACATTGGCCTGATTATGGCGCGCCGCATGACGTTAGAGGGGGCGAAGGTGCAGGCCGTGGTGGAGCTGATGCCGTATTCCGGCGGCTTAAGGCGCAACATCGTGCAATGCCTGGATGACTTTCAGATACCCTTAAAGCTTAGCCACACTGTAGTGAGGGTGGAGGGCAAAAAACGGGTGGAGGGCGTCGTCATTGCCCAGGTGGATGAAAGCCGGAGGCCGATTCCAGGGACGGAAGAGCATTATGAATGCGACACATTGCTGCTTTCCTGCGGCCTGATACCGGAAAATGAATTGTCGAAGGGCATGGGCATTGAGCTTAGCCCCGTCACGGCAGGGCCTTTGGTAAACGAAAGGCTGGAGACGAGCAGGGGCGGCGTGTTTGCCTGCGGCAATGTGCTTCATGTGCATGATTTGGTGGATTTTGTGTCGGAGGAGGCGGCTCTTGCGGGTAAATATGCCGCCCAGTATGTAAAAGGCAGTCGGCGTCAGGGCGCTTCTGACGAAAAAGAGAGCGGCGTCCCTCTTATTGCAGGAGAGGGCGTGCGCTATACGGTTCCAAGCAGCATTTGCCCCAAACGGATGGAGGGGCGTCAAACAGTCCGTTTCCGTGTGGGGGCAGTATATCGGGACTGCTGCGTTTCGGTCTATCTGAACGGTCGGAGGATCCTGCGCAAGAAGCGTCCCATTGTGACGCCGGGGGAGATGGAAGAGATTTCTCTGAAAAAAGAAGAGCTGGCGGCGTTTCCTGACTTGTCCGGGATTACCGTCAAGATTGAGGAGGCATAAAAAGCGTGGAAGAAAAGGAATTGACTTGCATTGGCTGCCCAATGGGCTGCACGCTTCAGGTGAAGCTGGCGGAGGGGGCCGTGACGGAGGTGACGGGGAATATCTGCAGCCGCGGCAGCGCATATGCGAAAAAAGAAGTCTCAAATCCAACCAGGACCGTCACAAGCACGGTGCGTGTGGAAGGCGGCTGTTTTCCAGTGGCTCCTGTGAGGACGAAGGCGGACATTCCAAAAGGCAAGATATTTGAAGTGATGGACGCGCTTAAAAAAGTCCGGCTGCCCGCGCCGGTTTCGGCAGGCGACGTGGCGCTCCAAAATGCGGCCGGCACAGGCGTGGATGTGGTCGTGACAAAAGAGGTGCGCAGAAGCCAAGCCGTTGAAAAGCCGGCATGAGGAGCCTGCAGAATTCATTGCGGGCAAAAAGATTGAGCGGAAGAAAGATTCGATGCATCATAAAACAGAGGGTGAATCAAGCTGTATGATTCACCCTCTGTTTTGCTGATATGTGAGTTAGGATGCGGCCCGCCCCTATTTGCAGAGCTCATCTGCCAACGCGTCGATCATAGCCGCGCTCTCGTCATTGAGCGCGGACATGATCTTGACTTCCGTGTCAAGGAAGGTCAGCGCCTTGCAGCCTTCGAGCATTTTCTTCATCGTCTTTGCGGCGGTTGGCGCCCAAGAGCCATTTTCTATCAGGGCGACGGTGCGCTTCTGATAATTCCGCTCGGTCAATTCCTGGATGAACTGGCGCATCTGCGGAAATACGTCATTGTTGTATGTTGTGGTGGCAAGCGCCAGCTTGCCGTAGCGGAACGCGTCTTCCACTGCCTCTGCCATGTCGCAGCGCGCAAGGTCGCTCACGGCCACTTTCGGGCATCCCTTTTTCTGCAGCTTTTCTGCGAGAAGCTCCACGGCTTTCTTTGTATGTCCGTATACGGAGGTATACGCAATCGTGACCCCTTCTGATTCCACGGAATAAGAGGACCATGTCTGGTAAAGCCCTAAGTAATAGCCCAGGTTCTCTTTTAAGATCGGGCCATGCAGCGGGCAGATCATCTGAATGTCTACGCTTGCGGCTTTTTTCAGCAGATTCTGCACCTGAACGCCAAATTTGCCCACGATCCCAAAATAGTAGCGGCGCGCTTCGCAGGCCCATTCCTCGTCTACGTCTAGGGCCCCGAATTTTCCGAAGCCGTCTGCGGAGAACAGCGCTTTGTCCAGGGAGTCGTACGTCACGATCACTTCCGGCCAATGTACCATTGGCGCGGTCAGGAAAGTCAGGGTGCGCGCGCCAAGCGAGAGCGTGTCCCCGTCTTTGACGATAACCTGACGGTCCTTAAAGTCCGTGCCGAAAAATTGCGCCATCATGACGAATGCCTTTGCGCTGGCGACGATTTTCGTCTCTTTGTAAGCGTCCATGAACGCGGCGATGTTTGCGGAATGGTCAGGCTCCATATGCTGTATGATTAAATAATCCGGCTGACGGGATGCGACAGCCGTTTTGACGTTATTGAGCCATTCATCCTTAAAATGCGCGTCCACTGTGTCAAGCACGGCGATTTTCTCATCCAAGATGACGTAAGAATTGTATGCCATGCCGTTTTCCACGACATACTGGCCTTCAAACAGGTCAATCTCATGGTCATTGACGCCTACATATTGAATCGTATTGGTGATTTCCATGTTGATTCTCTCCTTTGCTGATTTT
>CANTEO010000070.1 GCA_947652855.1 uncultured Roseburia sp.
TGCGGCCTCCTGGTCCCAAACCAGGCGCTCTAGCCAAGCTGAGCCACACCCCGAAGCATTCTATGACGCTTATCGTTACGCTTGTCTAAATGACCCAAACGCAAATCTTATTATACTCAAAACCAAACCAAATGTCAATCTTTTTTTACAAATATCGTATCTCGAATTTTTCCGCCCCATCGTCCCCTATCTGCATGACGATATAAGAAGGCCGCCTCCCTTCCTGCCTCGGATATGAGAGGCTGCCGGGATTTAAGGCAATAATGTCTTTGCCCTGGTGAATGATTGGCCGGTGCGTATGGCCAAACATCACAAGGCCGCACCCTCTTCCCCTGGCCTCTTTTTGAATGTCCTCAATGCCGGCATTCACATTATAATAATGCCCATGAGTGAGAAATGCCATGGAATCCCCAATCTCAATCTCCTTTTCCTGACTTAACGATGAAAAAAAATCGCAGTTGCCCGACACAATCTCAAGCGGGCATCCGGCAAGCTTTTGAATCTGACTTTCGCAGCCTTCGGCATCCCCCAAATGAACCATCAGGTCAATCCTGCCCTCCCGCTTGATCGCTTCTGCTAAATTCTCATGCCTGCTGTGCGTGTCACTGACAATCAATACTTTCATAAACACTCTCCTCTATATCCATTATCTGTCCCAAATAATCCTGATTTCACCGCCGCCTTTTTTCCAGCTCTGCAAACATCGCCCTTAGGGCCTTCCCCCTATGGCTTTGCGCATTTTTCTGCTCTGGGGAAAGCTCTGCGGAGGAGCAGCCCTCTGCCTCTAGGCAGAAAATTGGGTCATACCCAAACCCATTCTCCCCCTTAGGCTCAAATCCGATATAGCCTTCCATTGTCCCCCGAACCACAATAGGCTCCCCGCCTTTTAAGACAGCGGCCACAGCACAGACAAACCGGGCGGTCCGCCGCTCCTTTGGAACACCCTCCAAACGGTCCAAAAGCGCTTGGTTCTTCACACTGTATGGCGTTTCCTTCCCCATATAACGCGCAGAATGCACGCCTGGCTCCCGATTTAGGAAATCAATCTCAAGCCCGGAATCATCCGCGAGCACAATCTCATCTGTATGCAAAGCCGCAGCCCTTGCCTTAAGTAAGGCATTTTCTTCGAACGTCTCCCCATCCTCTTTTACATCAACCGAAATCCCCGCCTCTTTCATAGACAGTATCTCAGCGTCAGGGCCTCCCAGAATTTCCCGAATCTCCCTCATTTTATCTTCATTTTCCGTCGCAAAAATTATTTTCATCTCTATAACCCTTCCTCAAACGCTTTTATAATGGCTTGATAAATGCCCTGCGCAGCCTTATGCTGATACTCTTTTGAGCATAACAGGGCAAGCTCCTCCTGATTTGTCATGAAACCAACCTTAATCAGCGCATATGGAACGTCACAGGTCAGCTCACCGCCTGCGACCAACCCTTTATTTGAGCTTTGAGCCAAAGCCGTCACTTCCTCCAGGCAAATCTCTGCCAGCCGTTTCGCGCCCTTTCCCGAGCCGCCATAAGCCACTTGCGTCCCATTGATGCTGGACATCCTTCCGCTTTGCGTGGAATTGCACCGTATGCCAATCAAAAGCTCCGCGCCGGAAAGCTCCACAAGCTCCTCCCGGCTTTCCTTGCCCAGGCTCACATCCTCTGTCCTGGTAAAATACACGCCGACGGAATCCCCCTCTTTTTCCAAAATCCCTTTCAGCTCAAGCGCAATGTCAAGATTCACATTCTTCTCACTCACGCCCCGTTTCTCAATGCCCGCAACATCTCCCCCGCAGCCAACGTCAACCACCGCCACATGATCGTAGAGCTCCTTTGGCGTCATAAAATCAATGTAATAATAGTCCTCATCATAACTTGTCTTCGCCTCACACACCTTTTTTGTAATGAAGCTCACTGTCCCGCAATGGCCCTGATACCGATACGTAAACTCCAAAAGACGCTTAGCGTCCCCCAAAACGGGGCAGTCATACAGATAGTCTTCCCCTGCATAGGGCATTTCCAGCTCAAATGTCCGCGTTAGATAATCCATGCGGCCCGTGACGTCCTTCCCGGAAACGCCAAGCGGCAGCTTTAGGCGAATTTGACTGGAAAAAGACGGCATTTCCCCAAACTCCTGCTTCGCCTGCTCATTGTTGTACTCAATCAGCTCAAGCCCTGTCATGTTCAGCCGCTGCGCCTTCGTTTTCGTCCGGTATTCCCAAAAAGCCGTCAGCATCTCTTCAGACGCGTCCCTTATGCGCGGAAAATAAGGAAGGGACAGGCAGGCCGCCGCCGATATGACCGCAATAAAAACCGCTGTTTTTTTCAAAATCCTCTCTTCCAAGCAAATCCCTCCCAAACGCCGCCTTCTTTTGCCCGACTACCGATTGCGCGTATACGCCTTGATGCAGAGATTGCAGGAATATGCCTCTTCCACCCGTTCCCACCGTTTCCCATCCGCGCTAATGTATCCTTCCCCGTCTGACAAATCCACATCCTTCGTCTTTTCATCCGCCGCGTACTCAATCGCCATCGGATGCACCGCCTGCGGCGTGCTTAGATAGACTGCAACGGCAAATTTCTCCCCTGGCTCAAGCGTGACCTCTTTATCTGCCTGCACAGTATAAAAACCGGCGTCTTCCGTCTTCCCCATTGCAAGAAGCTCCCCCTCCGCCAAAGATTCTGCGCCGTCAAAATGGCGCACCAGGTAGATGCTATAGGCCGTCTGCTTTCCAGTGGCATAAAACCCAACTGCAGACAGCTTCTCTTCGCCCTTGGCCGTATACGCATTCGCCCCGCAGACAGAGTCTTTCTCAAAGCCAATCTGGCCGACCCATCCGCACAGATCCGATTGATAGATGCTGTCGTAATTGTCCACGCCTTCTGCCCTTGTATAGACAATACTATGGTTTCCGATATTGGAATCGCAATATGAGACATAAAACACGCCGCCATCCCCAAAGCCGTCTCCCCAACTGTTCTGGCAGAGAAACGCCCCGTCGCGCTCTGCGCCTGCCGGAAAATATTCTTTCGGGTAATTGTCATCCCAACCAATGATCACGACCTCATGGTTTGGCCTGTTCTCCCCCACATAACAATAGGCAGACCGCTCCCTGTCATAATAGGCGGATCTTGCCATGCCGTCCGCCATCGCAAGGTATAGCGAAGTCTGCACCCCGCCATGCCGGAACACGCTTTCTTTGATCTTGACAAAATCCCGCTCTTCCATCATCCGCACTTCCTGCACATGCTTTACGGCAGAAAGGCCCGGCTCCGTCCTGCCATCCCCAAAAGGGTCGTCCTTTTCATATACCGGCCCCTGCCAGGATAACAGATACGCCATTGACATCGCATATTCGCCGCCCGAGCCGTCGTCCGAAGAAAAAGAATTGCTCATGCTCATGTGATCCGGGGAAAGCTCCGCCTCCTCCTCTGGCAAAATCGCGGACTCCAAGGCGCTTAGCGAGGCAAAGGCCCAACAAGTCCCTGTGCTGCCCTGATCCTTCACCTTCCCGGCCCGCCCCTGCTCCCTTAAGTCATACCGCGCAGGGACAATGGGAGCCAACGCGTTTTGATCTGTAAGCCGCGCCCGATTTCCTTCCATATCCCAGTCATACGCATATCCCAATTTCTGCGCCACTTCTCCCAGGCTGACAAAATATTCGCCATCCTGCTTTATCATCGGAGACGAAACGCTTTCCTTTTTTCCATTAACATACAGTTCAGGCTCCCCGGCCACAAGAGAAACGGCGTCCTCCCTTTTTTCAAGCAACAATTCATCCTTCCCATACCAATGGGCGGCGCAGTTTATGCCTTCCGGCAAAAGCTCCACAGGCATCATCAGGCTCAAATTTTCATCCATAAAAATAGAAGCGGACGAATTCGTATACTCTTTCGAATCTATGGACACAGTCAAATGCTTTTCATTTACTGACTCCGCTATCAGTGGGTTGAAGTCTTCTTCCAACAGGCGCCCGTCCCCCTGCCTCTCCAATACGCCAGTCGCGCCTTTCGGCCCGCGAAAGCTAAGGAAACAGCCGAAAGCAGCCAATCCCGCGGCCAAGGCATATCGTTTCCAATGGCTCATCTACATTCTCCACCCTCTGCGGCCGCCGGCTTTTTCCGCCTGGGCGGCTTCGGGCCTAAAAACTGATAAAAATAGGTCTTTAGCATACCGTTGTAAATTTTTCTGTTTTTATCCGCCTTTCTCCCAATGTACCGCTCCGTATCCTCATAGGCGCTAATCAAGTACATTGACCATGAATCCAGCTCCGAGAACGCCTGTCCAATTTCCTGGTAAAGGCCAGGCAGCAGCTCCTTCTCCTCCATCCGCTCCCCATAAGGCGGATTTGTAATGAGAAAGCCATATTTTTTCGGGTGATGCAGGTTGCAGACTGCACGCCGCTGCAGATGGATCATTTCTTCCACCCCGGCGCGCCTTGCATTCTCCCTAGCGGCCATTATCATCTCACCGTCAATGTCATATCCCTGAATGTCCACGTCAACGTCTGGGCGCGCCATTTCCCTCGCTTCTGCAAAGCTGTCCCTCCAAAGGCTCCGGTCAATCAAATGCGTCCACCTTTCGGAAAGAAAATGGCGGTTCATGCCCGGCGCCATATTTGCGGCAATCATCGCCGCCTCAATCGGGAACGTCCCGCTCCCGCAGAGCGGATCCACTAAAATCCGATCCGCCTTCCAGGGCGTCAGCAAAATTAACGCTGCCGCCAGCGTCTCCGTCAACGGCGCGCGCCCGGAAAGGAGGCGGTATCCCCGCTTATGCAAAGACTCTCCCGTCGTATCCAAAGCCACCGTCACTTCATCCTTATATAGAAAGACGCGGACAGGATACGCGTCCCCGTCCTCCGGCAGCCAATTCAGGCCGTATACTTTCTTTAAGCGCTCAGCCATCGCCTTTTTCCCAACCGACTGGATATCCGTAGGGCTGAACAGCGCGCTTTTTATGGATGTGGCTTTTGTAATCCAGAATTTGCCGTCCTTTGGTATGTACGCATCCCAGGGCAGGGCCAAAATTCCCTGAAACAGCTCTTCGAACGTCTCTGCATGAAACTTCCCGACCTTAAGCAGCACGCGTTCTGTCGTCCGCAAGAAAATGTTCCCCCTGCAAATCGCCTCAGCGTCTCCCTGAAACGTCACTTTGCCATCCTCTACCTGCGTAATTTCATACCCCAGGTCATAGACCTCTTTTTTCAATACCGCCTCAAGCCCAAAATGGCACGGCGCAATTAATTCAAATGTTTTCATCCTTTTCTCCACTTTTCTCTTTTTTCCGTATCTCCATCTTATCTTTTCAATACAAGAGTGTCAATCTTTTTTCTTCTGAATGGCCTGATAGCCGCCATTCACCGTATAGATCTTCCCTTTTCTCCCTCGCAGCTTCCGTGCGGCGAGCAGGCTTAAGTTCCCATGCTCGCAATATAAAATCAGGCTGACCCCATTTGGAATCTCCTGACTCCAATCCCCCATTTGAGAATACGGCAGATTCCTGGCATGATTCAAATGCCCCTTCTGATATTCCTCCTCACTCCGCAGGTCAATTAACATAGCCCTTTCCTTTTCCAGAGCCGTGTAAATTTCCTTTGGCTGCATCATCTGAAACCCATAATCCAACGCATGATCCATTTTTCTCACTTCCTTTTCATTATCTGTCCATTCCGAAAGAAACGGCCTACAAACTATCGTTCGTAAGCCGTCTCTCTAGGATTATCTTATGCAGTTTTCGCCCAATGGCCACAGTTAATTTCTAAGGCCTGTTCCATTAGTTGCAGTCTGATGCGTTCGACGCGTTGTCTGACGCGCTGTTGGATGCTTTGTTTGAAGACTTATTGGAAGTCTTGTTCGAAGCATTGGACGCGCCGTTGCTTGACACGCTGTTCTTGCCGGTTGCATTCTGGCTGCTGTTCTTCGCATTGTAGCTGTTCGTGTTTTTGTTCTCGCTGTTCTTTGCCATTGTTTTTTACCTCCTAAGCAATTAATACATCCCTATTATCTGTTACTTGAAGGCAATTTATACAACTTATTTTTTATTTCCAAAAAATATCAAATATATGACATACAGCATCGCCCCGATCATGCCCGCGCACATGACGAGCGGCAGGAGCAAGGCCCCAATCGTCACAAAAAGCGCCAGGAGCAAGGCAAAAGCCAGAGCAAGCGCAATAGACAGCAGAGGTTTTTTAAATTTCCCAAAACGGCCGCGCCATCTGCTTTGCGGCTCTTCCTTCCGTCCCTCAAAAGCCTCCGCATTTAAGCGTACATTGTCTTTTTGCACCTCAATCAGCGTTTTCGCAAGCAGCCTGGGGTCGCCCAAATACTCCACAACCTGCCCTACGGTCCTCCCCTTCCTGGACTCTTCCAGAATATAGGCCTCATAATAAAGCAGATGCTCATTCACCTGCGCCTGTGGTATGCGCCCCTGCAATGCGATCCGAAGCTCCTGCAGGAATTCCTCCTTTGTCATGCCATCCTCCAAACTTTACTTCTCCTTTAGCCTCTCAAAAACCATGTCATACCCGTCGTTCCCATAATTTAAAGAGCGGTTCACCCTGCTTATGGTCGCAGTGGACGCGCCGGTCTTTTCCGCAATGTCCAGATACGTCTTCTGCTCCCGCAGCATATACGCCACCTCAAACCTCTGAGACAGGGAAATCAATTCATTGACCGTGCAGATATCTTCAAAAAACGTATAGCACTCTTCCCTGTCCCGCAGGCTTAAAATTGCGTCAAACAGATGGCTGACCGCCTCTGTCCTGATCTTTTTGTTCATTTGCCATTCTCCTTCTCGATCCATCTTTGCATTCATTTTAGCATTTTAACGTATGAGAGTAAACCAAATTATCACATTTTCCCTTTTTCTTCATATAATTATAACATAATCTTTTAATTCTAGGAGGATTTCCTATTGACATCTCAATTTCATTTTAAAAAACGTCTCCTGCCTCTGCTTTTCATCTTTTCGCTTTCCCTCCTCGCCGTGACTGGGTGCGCAAAGCCAGCCGACAAGGAAGGGGGCAAGGCAAAAGGGCAGAAGGTCGTCTTAAACGAGGTGGCCCATTCCATTTTTTATGCGCCAATGTATGTCGCCATTGAAGAAGGATATTTTAAGGAGGCTGGCATTGAGGTCGAGCTCGTGACTGGATTCGGGGCAGATAAAACTATGACTGCCGTGCTTTCCGGCGAAGCGGACATCGGGTTCATGGGGCCGGAAACTACTGTCTACGCCACAAATGAAGGGGCCGCTGACGTCGTCAAAAACTTTGCTCAGCTCACACAGCGCGCAGGGAACTTCCTTGTGGCGAGGGAACCGATGGAACGCTTTAAATGGAGCAGCCTAAAGGGGAAAAATGTGCTTGGCGGAAGGGCTGGCGGCATGCCTGAGATGGTCTTTGAATTTGTCTTAAAGAAAAACGGCATTGACCCGGCAAACGACTTAACGATTGACCAAAGCATAGATTTTGGATCCACCGCAGCGGCATTTTCCGGCGGCAGCGGGGACTTTACAGTAGAGTTCGAGCCGTCCGCGACGGCCCTGGAATCGGAAAAGGCCGGCTATGTCGTCGCTTCCGTAGGCGTGGATTCCGGCTATGTCCCTTACACTGCGTTTTCCGCAAAAGAAAGCTACATAAATGACAACCCGGATCTTATCCAGGCGTTTGTGGACGCGCTGCAAAAGGGAATGCAGTTTGTCACAGATCATACGAGCGAAGAAATCGCGGCCTCAATCGCCCCTCAATTTTCGGACACTGACGCAAAGACCATCACGACCATCGTAAACCGTTATAAGGAGCAGGATACCTGGAAAAACGACCTGATCTTCACCGAAGACGCCTTCACGCTATTGCTTGACATATTAGATGAATCCGGCCAGCTTACCGACCGCCCGGAATATGGCACGCTCATCACGACAGAATTTGCAGAAAAAGCGGCAAAAAATAAATAAGGAACAAAAGGGGGCTGACGATTTGTCAGCCCCTCACAGTTTCATTTTTACGCAAATATCCCAACGGCCATTACGCTTGCGGCCCCCATAATTACGCCTGCAAGCAGCACGCCCAACATGACGGCTGCAACGCTGGACTTGAAATCCATGTCCAGAATGCTTGCCGCAAGGGTCCCGGTCCATGCGCCCGTCCCCGGTATGGGAATCCCGACAAACAAAAGCAGCGCCAAAAACAAGCCCCTCCCTGCTTTTTCCTGAAGCTTTTTTCCGCCTTTCTCGCCTTTTTCTAAGCAGAAAGAGAAAAAACCTCCAATCACGGGCTTATCGGCGCCCCACTCTAAAACTTTCCTGGCGAACAGATAGATGACGGGAACCGGAAGCATATTCCCAATGATGCAGACAATATATGACTGCAAAATTGGCAGCCCCATCACCTGTGAATAAGGAATCGCGCCCCTAAGCTCCACCAGAGGAACCATGGAAATCAAAAACACATAAAAGAATTTCTTTAACATCTCACACTCCTATCCTAACATCCATATTTCTCTAAAAAGGAAAATAACGCCTCCATCTCTTCTCTTGTCCCTACCGTGACGCGAAGATAATTTTGAATGCGCTCTGGCCCCTGGAAGTGACGGACAAAAATCCCTTCCTGCCTTAACGCCTCGAACAGCTTACGCGCGGAATGCTTCGGATGGGTCACAAACAAAAAATTTCCCAAGGAATCCGCAAACGAAAAATTCAGCCTTTGAAATTCTCCCTTCGCCCATTCCCTTGTCTCTATAATGTTTCCCGTACACTCTAAAAAATACGCCTTATCCCGCATTGCCGCAGCTCCAATCGCAATCGCCGCCTGGCTCATCGTATAAGAATTGAAGGAATATTTGCAGTCATTGACATACCGAATCAATTTCTGGCTCCCAAGCAAAAACCCAATCCGCATTCCTGCCAGGGAGCGCGATTTGCTCATCGTCTGGGCAATCAGCAAATTATCATATCGCTTCAAAAGGGGCAGCGCGGAGCTTCCCCCAAAATCAATATATGCCTCATCTACAATGACAATGACATCTGTGTTCGCACATAGAATCTCCTCCACCTGCTCAAGCGGCGTCAGAATGCCGGTAGGCGCATTTGGGTTCGGGAACACAATCCCCCCATTCTCCTTCTTATAATCCTCCGGCCGGATCTGAAACGCATCATCCAACGGCGCTTTCTCATATGGAATGCAAAACAGATTCGCCCATACGTCATAAAAGGAATACGTAATGTCGGGAAATAAAATCGGCCTGTCAGAATGAAAGCACGTCAAAAACGCCAAAGCCAACACATCATCCGAGCCAACCCCTACAAACACCTGCCCCTCCTCTAATCCGTAATAGGCGGCAATCTCCTTTACCAGCGCGGACGCCGACGGATCCGGGTAGCGTCGGAACGCGCCTGCATCCAGATTCTTCAGGGCATCCTCCACAAACGGAGACGGAGGGTACGGATTTTCGTTTGTATTTAATTTAATGATATTCGTTCCGTTCGGCTGCTCTCCAGGCACATACGGCTGCACCTTCCGAATCATGCTTTCCCATGCCCTCATCCTTCCAGCCCAAACTCTTTCGCCAGCTTTGCAAACGCCCCCAAAGAACGCAGGATTTTGTCATGCGGGATGCAATAGGCAAGACGGACATATCCCCCGCAGCCAAATGCGCTCCCTTTCACCAGTATGATGT
The DNA here is from genome assembly GCA_947652855.1 of uncultured Roseburia sp. Classification (GTDB taxonomy): domain Bacteria; phylum Bacillota; class Clostridia; order Lachnospirales; family Lachnospiraceae; genus Roseburia_B. The sequence goes on from CANTEO010000070.1 coordinate 9,670, forward strand.
TATATTTTTTCGCGGCGGCCACAAATTCCGCCTCATCCGCAACCGGAGATTTCATCCACAAATAAAACGCCCCCTGCGGCTTAATGCAGAGAAACCCAAGCTTCGTCAGGCCGTCGTACAGATCCTTCCTGTTCCTGTCATAAAATTCCAAATTCGTCTTTTCATCCATGCAGGCCGCAACCGCTTTCTGCATCAGAGACGGCGCGTTGACAAACCCAAGCGTCCGGTTCGCGACTTCAATTCCAGCCAGCAAATCCTCCGCATCCGCAGCCTCATCTGGCACCACGATATACCCAATCCGCTCGCCTGGCAGCGACAGCGACTTGCTGAAGGAATAGCCTACTATCGTATTGTTGTAATATTTTGTCAAAAAGCTCTCTTCCACTCCGTCATATACAAGCTCCCGGTATGGCTCATCCGAGATCAGATAAATTTCTTTTTGATATTCATTCTGTTTTTCCTGCAGAATCCTGGCAATCTCCTTCATAGTCCCGTCTGAATAAATCACGCCAGTCGGATTGTTCGGCGTATTGACAAGGACAGCCTTCGTCTTTTCCGTAAACGCCGCCTCAAACGCCAAAAGATCCGGCTGAAACGTCTCATAATTCGGCGCGACCGCAACGACGGACGCATCAAAATTCGCCGCATAATTTTTATATTCCCCAAAGAACGGCGCAAACACAATGACCTCATCCCCAGGATCCAATATCGCCTTAAACACGATATTCATCCCGCCGGCCGCACCTACCGTCATCACAATATTTTTCCATGCAAATTTTGTCCCAAACCTCTGGTTTAAGTTTTCTGCAACCGCTGCCCTTACATCCTCATAGCCGCTGTTTGACATATATCCATGCAAAATCATGGGATCCGTCTCATCTAACAGATTTTTGATCGCATGCTTGACTGACTCTGGCGCCGGCGTCGCCGGATTGCCCAGGCTAAAGTCAAACACATTCTCCGCCCCCACTTTTGCGGCAAGCTCCTTTCCCTCAATAAACATTGCGCGAATTGCGGAGCTGCCCGCTAAAGCAGCCTGTATTTTTTTTGAAAGCATCGTTTTCTCCTTCTTTCTTAATCTATATTGAAATAAACCTCACCGTAATTATATCATGTATAATTTACAATATCCTCCTGTAAATGTAAAGCGCAAACTGAGCCTAAGAAACGAAATTTCACATGAAAGGCCCTGCCTGACCTAGGCATTACCCATTTGCTTCAAATGTTCTAACAGCGCCTGACAGCCCTCCAGCACGTCAGAATAGGTCTCGTCAAAATTGCCCGTGTACCATGGATCCGCAATGTCACGGGAGGAGCCGGCAAATGTCAGCAGCTTATAAATTTTTCCTGCCGGATCGCCGCCCGCAATTTTTATCATATTCCGAATATTGGCCGTATCCATGCCGATGAGATAGCCGTAGTTTTCATAATCTGATTTTGTCATTCGAATTGCCCGATGCGGAATAAGCGGAATATTCATTTGCTTTAGCTTATTGACTGTGCCATAGTGGGGTGAATTTCCAATTTCGTCGTTGTGAGTGGCCGCAGACTGAACTTTGATTTGATCGGATAAGCTTTGTTGATTTACGAGATGCGTCATGACGCTTTCGCACATTGTGCTGCGGCAAATGTTGCCGTGGCAGACGAAAAGTATTTTTATCATAATATAAATTCCTCCTAAAATGCGTTGAATTGCCGTGTTTTGGCACGTTTTGCGAGATTTATTTTTTCAAAGAATATTGTTAAAAAAATCACAGAATG
>CANTEO010000071.1 GCA_947652855.1 uncultured Roseburia sp.
GCCATCGGCTACCGTGTCCGCTCCAATGTGGGAATGCATTTTCGGAACTGGGCTTCCGCTATCTTAGAAGAATATTCCCGCAAAGGATTTTCCATGAACAACGAACGCCTGAAAAACCCAAAACCCTTTGGCGAAGATTATTTTGATGAATTGTTAGAGCGCATCCGCGAAATCAGGGCATCAGAAAAGCGGTTTTACCAAAAAATCTGTGAAATATACAAAACATCCGTTGATTATTCCAGCAATGATAAAGATGCAGAATTATTCTTTAAAACTGTCCAGAATAAAATACATTACGGAGTACATGGGCATACCGCGGCAGAAGTCATTATGCAGAGGGCAGACGCCACGAAAGACAATATGGGGCTGACTGCTTTTGAGGGTGCAAAAGTCCGAAAAAAAGATGTGGATATCGCAAAAAACTATCTAATTCTTATCAGGAAAGCCTAAAGTTCATAGACACAAGATTTTTTACAGCCTCAATGATATGAGTTTACCTGAATTTATAATTCTCGATAATATGGGCAAATGCTTTCCTAATGTCCGTCCTTCATCCTAAAGCCTTTCGGTATCGTTCCCAACTGTGTAAATCCTAATCGCTCATACAGATGCCTTGCATGAACATTGCTCTCCTTCCTGTGGGAATGCGGCGCCTTCTTCCACTGCCGCATTCCATATTTTCATCATTTCCTTCAGGTCTCTTGCTGCGTACTTTCTGATTAACATTTGCCTTTAACTCCTCTAACCTCTCATGAAGCCTTTACTTAAGGGCCTTCAGGTTCCTATGCAAAAGCCTATGCTCCTTCCCTTTCAAAAATCCCTGATACAGCGCCGTCACCGCCGGGTTCTCATCCGCAGACTTGATGTTTGAGGCCATATCCACCTTATAGATGCCTTCCATCCGCCTCTGCTTAGTCCTTGGCCCTGCCGGCCCAGGCTGCCCTCCTCCCATGATGCAGCCTCTCTTGCAGGCCATAATTTCCACAAAATCATAGAACGCCTCGCCCGCCTTCATCCGCTCCAACAGCCGTCCCGCATTGGAAAGGCCGTTTACGATGGCGATCCTCACTTCCCTGCCTTCATAATCCACCACAGCCTCTTTGATGCCTTCCTCCCCACGGATTCCAGTAAAGCTGATTTCCCGCAGGGCCTGATAATCCTTGTTTGCAGAAAGACGGCGAAGCACCGCCTCCGTCACGCCTCCGGTCACGCCGAAAATCGCGCCTCCGCCTGAGGCCAGGGAAAACGGCATATCCGCGGACTCTCCTTCGATTTTGTCAAACTGAACGCCCACCTGCTTAATCATGCGGATGATCTCTGTCGTCGTCAGCACGAAATCCGTATCCTGCCTGCCATCCGTAGCGTAATCCGGCCGTAAGATCTCGCCCTTCTTGGCTGTGCAGGGCATAATGGACACCACCATCGTCTTTTTTCCCTCTTTTTCATCCAGCTCTTTATAATAATCCTTAATCAGCGCGGAAAACATTCCCTGCGGAGAGCGGCAGGTGGAAATATGCCCTGCAAACTCCGGGTATTTCTCCTCGCAGTACTTTACCCACCCCGGGCAGCACGAGGTGAACAACGGCAGATTCTCCCCTTTTGAGAGCCGCTCGGCAAATTCCGCCGCCTCTTCCATCACCGTTAGGTCCGCAGAGAAATTTGTGTCGTAAATCTGATCGAAGCCCATGATGCGCAGCGCCGTCACCAGCTTTCCAAAGGAATTCTCCCCTTTGGGAATCTGAAAATGGTCGCCGACCGCCACACGGACCGCCGGGGCGACCTGCGCCACCACACGGATGCTTTTGTCCTCTATCGCATCCCAAATCTCCGTGACATTGGAGCGGATGGAGAGGGCTGACGTCGGGCAGACTGCGGCGCACTGCCCACAGCCGACGCATTCCGTCTCGCTTAATTTTTTATGGAACGCGGGGATCACCTGCGTCTTAGAGCCGCGGAACGCGAAGTTGATCGCGCCAACGCCCTGAATCTCGTCACAAGTGCGGACGCAGTCGCCGCAGAGGATGCATTTATTTGGATCCAGCACAATGCTTGGGGAGCTCATGTCAATCTTCTTCTTCTCGCCCGTATTTGGAAAACGCACGTCATGCACGCCGACCTTATACGCCAGCGACTGCAGCTCGCACATACCGTTCTTGTGGCAGACGGTGCAGTCCCTGTCATGCGAGGAAAGCAAAAGCTCAATCATCAGCTTCCGATAGTTCTGAATTCGCTTCGTATTCGTATAAATCACCATGCCCGGCCGCGGCTGCTCAGAGCAGGAGGCGAAAATCCTCCCCCGCCCGTCCTCCACGACGCACATACGGCAGGCCCCATAAATAGAAAGCTCGGAATGATAGCAAAACGTCGGCAAGTCGATGCCGGCCTTTCGGATCAGGGAAAGCACGTTCTTCTCCCCTTCGATCGGTATTTTTTTCGAATCTATTGTAATATAATCCATGTTACGCTCCTCCTAACTTTCCTTTGCAATCGCCTCAAACGGGCAAATTTCCATGCAGGCCCCGCATTTGACGCAAACAGACTGATCTATCGCAAAAGGCTCCCGAATCTTTCCGGAGATGGCATTGACCGGGCAGTTCCTCGCGCACTTGGAGCAGCCCTTGCACTGCAAAGGATCAATCATATACCGCTGCAGCGCCTGGCAGTTTCCTGTCTTGCAGCGTTTCTCCACCACATGGTCCAAGTACTCCTCCCGGAAATTCTTCAACGTAGAAAGCACCGGAAGCGCCGCGCTCTTTCCAAGGCCGCAAAGCGCCGTGTTGGTGATGGCCTCTCCCAGTTCCTCTAGGATCTCAAGCGACTCCATCGTGCCCTTGCCTGCCACAATGTCCTCCAAAATCTCAAGCATGCGCCGCGTGCCTTCACGGCATGGCACGCATTTGCCGCAGCTTTCGTTCTGCGTGAAATTCATAAAGAAGCGGGCGACCTCCACCATGCAGGTGTTCTCATCCATGACGACCAGGCCGCCGGATCCGATCATGGCGTTTAACTTCTTTAACGAGTCAAAATCCAGGGCGACCTCCAAATTCCTGGTGACAAGGCAGCCGCCGGACGGCCCGCCGATCTGCACCGCCTTAAACGGAACGTCATTTTTCACGCCGCCGCCAATGTCATAGACAATCTTACGCAGCGTCGTGCCCATCGGCACCTCGATCAAGCCCGTGTTCTTCACGCTCCCTGTCAGCGCGAACGCCTTCGTCCCCGGGCTTCCCTCCGTCCCGATTGTCTGATACCACTTAGCCCCTTCATTGATAATCATAGGGACATTGGCGTACGTCTCCACATTGTTGAGGACAGTCGGCTTTGCGAACAGCCCCTGCTCCACCGTCCTTGGCGGCTTCGTCCTTGGCATGCCGCGCTCCCCCTCAATCGAGGCGGTCAATGCGCTGCCCTCCCCACAGACGAACGCGCCTGCCCCACGGTTGATATGGATTTGAAAAGAAAACTGCGTGCCAAGAATATGCTCCCCCAATAATCCCATATCCTCGGCCTGCGCAATCGCAGTCTGCAGGCGGCTGATGGCAAGCGGGTACTCCGCCCGGACATAAATATAGCCCTCCCGCGCGCCGACCGCATATCCGGCGATCATCATGCCCTCCAGCATCTTATGCGGATCGCCCTCCATCACGCTTCGGTCCATAAACGCGCCGGGGTCGCCCTCGTCCCCATTGCAGACAATATATTTCTCCTCCACGTCCTGACGCGCCACCTGTTTCCACTTATACCCGGTCTGAAACCCGCCGCCGCCCCTGCCCCTTAGGTTCGACTCTAAAATCTCATTTACGGTTTCCTCCGGCGTCATCTCAAACAACACCTTCTCCAGCGCCCGATAGCCGTCCACCGCAAGGTATTCGTCTATATTTTCCGCGTCGATATGCCCGCAGTTTTTTAACACGAGGCGCGTCTGCTTCGCGTAAAACGGAATGTTCTCCTGCGTCATATATTTCACGCCGTCCATTTCATACAGCAGCCGCTCCACCGGACGGTCATTTTTGATCGTCTCCTCAAAAATTTCCTCGCAGTCCTCTTCCTTCACTTTTATGTACAGATAATTGCTTGGCTCAATCCGAACCAAAGGCCCCATCTCGCAAAACCCGTGGCAGCCGCTGCGCTTCACTCCCGTCTGGGCATGCTCCGTCCCGCCGCCATGCGCGATCTCCGCGCCAAACTCTACCGAGACGCCCTCTTCTTTTGCCGCAAGCTCCACAAATTTATCATATATTTTCGCTGATCCGCCCGCAAGGCAGCCCGTCCCGGCGCAAACGAGGATTCGGTGCGCCGGACGCCTCATCGCTTCTTTCGCCTCTTTTCGCTTTGCCCACAATGCCTCTCTGTTTTCTGCTTTCATGATTCCCTCCATCCTTTGCGTCGCGCAAAAAATGCGCAAACTATCCCATGCGCCTTAATTCCTCAAACAGCTCATGCACCTTCTCCGGGGTCATTGCCGGATGCACCACGTCGTTCACCGTCAAAACCGGCGCAAGGCCGCACGCCCCAAGGCACGAAACCGTCTCCAGCGTAAAGAGCATATCATCCGTCGTATGCTTTTCCTTGCTAAGGCCGGCCTCTTTGTAAATCTGCTCCAAAATCGCCGTGGACTTGCGCACATGGCATGCCGTCCCGTCACAGACGCGAATGACGTACTTCCCTTTCGCCTCAAATGAAAAATTCTCATAAAACGTCGCGACGCTGTACGCCTTCGCCTCATTGATCCCAAGCCGCTTCGCGACATAGCTAAGCAGCTCCGGCGGAAGATACCGGTAGTAGCTTTGAATGTCCTGAATGATCGGGATTAAAAATTTCTGCATCGTTCCATGCTGGCTGATGATTTCATCCGCCTTGTCATAATAAGACTGTTCTAACATAAAGCCCTCCATTTATTTTAATCTTTCAGTGTAATCTGCCTTATCACCTGCCGCGCGATGCAGGCCATCCCTTCATCGTTCGGGTGCGCCGCGACCGCCTCGTCGCTGATCGCGTGCTTCTTTCCATCCGCGCCAAGAACCTTCGCCCCAATGGAAGATTTATAGGATTCCTCATACCCAGTTAAATATTCCGCCATGTCCACAAACGTCACGTCAAACGCCTCGCAAGCCGCCTTCTTCGCATCCTCAATGGCCTCATCCGGCCAAAGCACTTCCCCAAGCATCAAAATTTGCGCGTTTGGCGCCGCCTCACGCACAAACTTCACGAGCATTAAGTAATCTTTCCCTAGAGACTCCTTAAAATCCACAATATTCTCCCCGGTCTGGATCGTCACCAAATCGGTATATTCATTGAAATAGCCTTTATAATCCGAAAGGACGCCGTCTCTGTCCCACTCCACTTCCCATGGCTTTAAGTCCAAAACCGTCGTCGTGACCGGCGCGTCCATCTGGCTCCCAAGCCAATCTGAAAGAAGATGCACGTAGTCCTTGTCCTCTGACGAAGCCGCCATGCCCCAATTCCCCCACCAAAGCTCTCCTACCGACTCGCTGCAGGTGACGGAATTGCCAAGCGCGACATAATCAAAAGAACCCTCCTCCGCCACAATGCCGTCAGAATCATCCTGCTTTGCCCCTTCCATGGACGTATCCCCTGCCGGCTCCTTTGCCGTGCCGTCATCTACAGCATCCGTCTTTTTCTTCTGACGGAACGCAGCCCTTACTTCCGGACGCCTTTTTTCGGCCTCCTCCTTATGCCCTGCCTGCTGCGTCCCCGTCCTGTCCGCCGCCTGACACCCGCCCAAAAGAACAGGCAAAAAAAGGAGAATGGCAAGATGCCTATGGATTCTTTTTTTCATTCAAGCCCTCTTTTCTATATTTTTGCTATCATTATAAACGATAGGCCAAGGAAATTCAATAAGCCAACCGTTTCGTTAAAAGATATTTCACATCTGCATTTTACAGCAATCTTCGCTGACGCATCCGAAAAATGACGCGCACGAGAATGCGACGCATAGCGTCACTGGCCTCTACACTGCGGACGGCTTTGAGGCGCTTGTCGAATTGAGCCAATATCTCAATCCTGTCATAAGCCAAATTGCCGATTATGAAGAAGAAGCCCATAAGATTTCTTTACTGGAAAACATGATAAAGTCACCCTATTTTGCCCGGATTGATTTTAAGTTTGACGATGAGGACGAATTTGAAAACATTTATATCGGGCGGTCCTCCCTCAAAAATCCCGACAACCATAAGATGTGCGTCTATGATTGGCGCTCCCCGATCGCCAGCGTCTTTTACCGATTTATGGCAGGAAAAGCTTTTTATGACGCCCCCTGCGAGCGGGTGTCGGGCGAGCTTGGCTTAAAGCGGCAATATGAAATAAAAAATGGGAATCTTGCGTATTTCTTTGATGCAGACGTGCAGATTGTTGACGAGTTTTTGCGCCAGCTCTTATCACAGAATGCCTCCACAAAAATGAGGGCCATTGTTGAGACCATCCAGCAAGAGCAGGACGCCGTCATCAGGGATCTGGAAAACGACCTGCTCATGGTACAGGGAGTGGCCGGAAGCGGAAAAACATCCATTGCCCTTCACCGGGCCGCCTACCTGATGTATCAGGGACTGCGGGAAAAGCTGTCAGCCAATCAAATTATGATTATTTCGCCAAATTCCATCTTTGAGCAGTATATTTCTGATGTATTGCCTGAACTGGGCGAGGACAATGTCGTCTCCGCCACCTTTGACGAGCTGCTCCATACTATTTTAAAGGGCAGGGCCATTCAGTCCAGAAATGCGTTTTTAGAAACCTTGCTTGTCGGTTCGCCGCACAAGGAAGTTTTAAAAGCCAGCATGGAATTGAAAACGTCACGGCCGTTTCAGGAGCTTTTGGACCGATTTCTTTCTGACATCCCAGAACGATGGATTGCATTTGACGACATTTCCTATGAAGGAGCATGCGTCATAAAAAAGCAGGCGCTAAAGGATAAAATCTTAGCACGGGCAGAAACGCCGTTAGGCGTAAAATTAGGTCAGCTGCAGAACATAATAACTCTGGACGTCGTAACGCTGTATCAACAATTATTTTCTGACGAAGCCTATTTTTACAGCCTGCTGCGGGAGGAACCGTCCGAAAGCATAAATAAGATCTGGCAAGCCACGAGGGAGCGTCTGTCAACCGGCTGCTTACACTACGACGACGCAATCGCCGTCGCTTATCTGCATTTAAAAATATATGGGGCGACGGGATTTAACAACATCAAGCACATAGTCATTGATGAGGCGCAAGACTACTCCCCTCTTCAATATGAAATCTTCCGACTGTTATGCGCAGACGCGAAGTTTACCGTGTTGGGCGATATCAATCAGACGCTTGTAAAAAATGAGGACCTTTCTCTGTACGGGCAGATTCAACGCGCACTAAACAAGAAAAAATCCTCTCTTATTATATTGAGCAAAAGCTTCCGCTGCACGAAAGAAATTTTAAATTATAGCTTAACATTTTTGGATCGCAACCCAGAAATCAAAAGCTTCAATCGGAGCGGGGAACGCCCTGAGGTGTTCATTGCCGAAAATTCCGAAGAGCTGCTGAACCGAATTGTTGATGAAGTAAGCAGATGCCAAGAAAAGGGGCTGCGTTCCATCGGCCTGCTTTGCAAAACAGAAAAAAATGCAGCCAGCTTCTTTCAAAAGATAAAAGGCAGGCTGGATGTGCAATGGATTCGAGACGGGAGCGCCTCCGGCTTGCAGGGCGTGTTCCTCATTCCGATCTATCTGTCGAAGGGGCTGGAATTTGACGCCGCCATACTTTGCGATGCGGACAGCCAAAACTACCGGGATGAAGACGACCGGCATCTGTTCTATGTCGCCTGTACCAGAGCGCTCCACAGGCTTCGCCTATTTTGTGAAAAAGAAGTCAGCCCATTGGCAGCGGCAGGAGCAGCTGCTGCACCGTAAAAAGAAGCCGCTCAGAATGAGCGGCTTCGTCCCCTAAAGAGTCCGGGCTGTCACGTTTGCCGGATCCGAACAGCCCGTTCAAACACATATTGATTCTCACAGGACAGATCCGCCCTATACGTATAATTCAATCTGTCAAAAAACTTCAAGTCCTCTTTCTTCTGAATCTGATTCTCCGCCATAAAACGCACCATCTCGCCCCTTGCCATTTTCGCATATGTGCCTTTTGTGACAAGCTTCCCCTGCACCGTCTCGCCAAACACGCAGGTAAGGTACGTATCGTCAGGCGACAGATATTTCTCAATGCACCTCCCAAAATCCCTGCCTTTGCCTGCATCTCCAACCGATACGGCCTCACCCCGTCCAGGGGCTTTAATACGCCGTAAAACGCAGAAAGGATCCTTAAATGCTCCTGAATATAGGCAAGCTGACGCTCTTCAAATACCGACGGGGCCATATACTGAAACGCAATGCCCTCGTAGGAAAGAATGGCGGGCGTCAGGTTTTTGTACAGATCCATGCCGTTTAATCTCTCAAAGCTCTGCTTGGCTATTTTGTCATTGCAGTTCCACAGCTCCTTTAATTCTTCATATGATTTTGACTTAAGCCACCCAAGAACCTCTTCTGTCTGCCTAATCAATACCGGCAGGCCGGCAGCTTCAAAAGCTTCCGTGTCCTCGTTCATCTTCTTTGCCGGAGATAAAATCATCTTCATTCCAATCTGACACGGCCCCTTTCATCCAAAAAAACGGAAAAACAGATATCCTGCAAGCGCCATATGAAACAGGCCGATCAAAGGCATTCCAATCACAAAACGCCAATGCTTGGTCTTATGCCGGAACAGACGCATCCCCGCCCATGTCCCAATGCTGCCTCCCAAAAGGCTTACAAGAAACAAGGCCGTTTCCGATATCCGCCACGCATGGCGCTTCGCCCTGCTTTTATCTATTCCCATCACGGCCAGCCCCACAATATTCATTATGAATAGGTAACAAAATATCACTTGAAGAAAATTCAGATGCAACGCCGCTCCCCTCCTTGAAAAACCGATTCAGAAGCTTGTCATGAACCTAGAACGCCCCGCTTACATGGCGCAATCAAACCGTCCGCCGCTCTGCGTCCTGCTTTCTGCCTTTATGGAATCCCAATCAACGCCCCTGATCTTCTCCAAAAGCCCCTCCATGCTGTCAGCCTGAACTGTCGTCCGCTTCACGCCTGCACCATCCCGCAAATATCTGTGTTCCAGCCTATCTTTCTTGGCCTTTTTTTCCTGCGCTTTCTTATCGACACGTTTTTCCTCCAGCGCTTTCTCCATCTGTTCCTTTTGCCTTGCGCTGGACTTCTCCAGCTCCGCAAAAAATGATATGGAGCCATCTGAACGAAAGAAAATGCCAATCTTGGCTATTTCGCCCGTTCCAGGCTTCTCCCCAAATGCCGATGTAAATCCAAATTCACGGTTGATCTGCTCCGACATCCTCTCCCTTGTCGAAGTCAGCCACCATGAAATCCATGTCGCCATAGTTTCTTCTTAGCTTTTCCAAAAGCGCCTGCGCCCCTTTGGAAAGCCCCATCTCACCGGCGCTGCCCACCCGTGCGGCGGCCTTGCTCCCTGACGCCTGCTTTTTGCTGTTTGCGGCATCTGCATAGCCGCTTGCATAGTTGCTGTAATTGCTGCTGATCTCTAATGACATAATTCTCATCCTCCTTCAAAAAACTTACTAACTGACGTTTCTATTTCATTTTCGCCAACTAAAAAAGATTTTTTATAGGTTTGGCGCGAACTGCCCTTTTTTGGAGTGAAATTTTTGACGTGCTCTCAAATTATGTCTGCAGGTTTTTCATTCATCATCACTATTAAGATGAATTTTTTCCGCCAGATTCAGCCCTACCAAACCTGCAATGGCCTCATGCGCCGATAGGCATGGCTCAAAGATTGATCAAATCCAATCTCTTGTCCGTCAGCATACATTGCCGCTATCTTCTCTTATATACAACGATCTGCGGCTCCTTGCCATTGCATCCATATTCACACACAAGTAGACGCTTATCATCCGCAACAACGCCATAGCATCTGTCACTGCCGGGAATTTCAATTTGATTGCCCCAATAAACACGATCATCCTCCAGCAATTTTACGGATTGCCCGTTTGTCAATGTATACGCCAAATTAACGTAGCATCCATTCAGCAAATTAAGGTCATTCACATACAGAGCTTGAATCCCAAGCGCGTTAAATTCCTCAATCAACGTTTCTTTCATCTTTTTGAACGCTTCAAAACCGCCCCGTTCGATACACTCCGCCGCAATGCACGTTCCTCCAAAGGGATGCCCTTCTGTTTTCACGCAGCCGCCGCAAGCATCCCTCCTATTACATTCGCCACAGCATTCAGCCCCACAAATTGATAACATAACGCTCCTCCCTCTCCCAATCTCGTGTTATTTTCATATCGCCCCTCTTGTAAAAGCAATCAATGGAATCCCTTCCCATTTACTCGCATAGTTCTAAATATTCAGACAGCAACGCGGAAGATGGATTTAATCGTAACGCCCTGTCATACTCTGAGCCGTCTCCGTCAGGCGGCACCTGCTCGACATTGATAACCACACATTCACGTTCTTTTCCGGCTCCAAATAAGCCCAAGCCGTCAAGCCTTTTCATCGCTTCCTCCATGGAGTCAATCCGTGCAGCCCATTCATTCCCATAAAGCTCATCATCTGATAATTCCTCTGCTCTTTTATCCAGCAATTCACTTACTTTACCAAAAAATTCGTCATATCCATAATCAGCATAGGGGGAATCTGTGCTGTCCCATTTCCACCAGCTCTTCTCTTCATCTGGTATTTGCTGTTCCATTATTGATTTTTCCAAAGCTTCGTAGGACCACGCGGAAATATATGGATGCAAGCCCTCATCGAATAGAAACGCATAAAAATAAAAATGTTCCTTGGTGGTATCTTTTAAAGACAGAAATGCTGCTCTGGCAGCTTCCACAAGGGCTTCAATCAGTTTTTCGTTAACTTTTCCATCTCGATCTTGTAGGCTATCAACCGTAATAAATATTTGGGCATCTCACGGTTACCCAATTCCCAGTCTTGAACGGTACGATATGGTATTTCAAAATATTCCGCAAATTCCTTTCGGTTCATTCCTGTTTTCAGCCGGATTTCCAGCAGCTGCTTTCCTGTCTCCACTATTCGTTACTCCCGACAATTATTTTCTTCCGCTGCAAGCAGCTTTCTCGCCTGTGCCATCTGTTCTTTGGTTGCCTTTAAATACTTTTCGGCTTCCTCGTCCGTCCCTCCGCCGGCATATAAATCTGCGATTGCTTTGATTCGCTCTTCAGCCTTGCCTTCTTCTCTTCCTTCTTTTCTTCCTTCTTCTCTGTTTTCTCTGTCCCGCATAAGTAATGTCATATATTCTTTCCTCCATTCCTTATTGCTCTTAGTCCGTTCTACCTCTGATTGCAAGTCTGCCTGTCAAACCCTTTCTTTATCATCCTGCA
>CANTEO010000072.1 GCA_947652855.1 uncultured Roseburia sp.
ATTTTATCTAATTCCAGCCCTTCTGCTTTTGCATTTCTAAATTGTCGTTCTGTCAATCCTTTCACCTCCCCTCTATACCGGCATCCGTGGATACAGGAATTTATCAGTGTTCACACCTAATGCCCAGCAATGTTTTTAATTCGTCCTGATTTGCCTCAAGGAATCATTCCTGTTTTCCTTTATGTTCATGAATACTGGCAACCAAAAAAGAAAGAGCCCTTTCAGGCTCTTTCCCTACATTCCCTGCAATTAATTATATTTGCGTTTCCTTGCCGCTTCTGACTTTTTCTTGCGTCTTACGCTTGGCTTCTCGTAATGCTCTCTCTTACGAATCTCCTGCTGAATCCCCGCCTTCGCGCAGTTTCTTTTGAATCTGCGTAAAGCGCTGTCCAAAGTCTCGTTCTCTTTTACAATAACATTCGACATTGTCTCACACCTAACCTCCCTCCAGTTGCATATTGTGCACTATCAACTGTCTGGGTGAATTTTACTGCACTGGTATCTATTATATCATAAATTTTCCATACGTCAATATTTTTTTAGGAATTTTCTTCTACTCCTTGATTCTATCTTTTTGCAAAGCCGCCGCCTTAGCCAAGCTGCCCCTCCAATACAGCCGCCGCCGCCGCAATGGCCTCCGGGATGCCCTCCGGGCTTTTCCCGCCGGCCTGCGCCATATTGGGGCGCCCACCGCCGCCGCCGCCGACCTTGCCTGCAATGCCCTTGATTAAGTTGCCCGCATGGGCGCCTTTTTTCACGGCAGATTCTGTAGCCATGGCGATCAGGCTTACCTTGCCGCCGCAATCGGACGCAAGCACGACCACGCCTTCGGAAAGCTTCTCTTTTAATTGATCGCCCAGTTCCCGAAGCCCGTTCATGTCCACGCCGTCCACCCTTGCGGCAAGCAGCTTCATGCCCTTCACTTCGGTCACCTGATCCATCACGTCTCCCAGGGCCTCTTTCGCGGCCTTGCTCTTTAACGACTCGTTCTCGCCCTGCAGCGCCTTCATTTCGTCCAACAGGTGCCGAATCCTTGCCGTAAGCTCCGATGGCTTCGCCTTAAGCAAGGACGCCGCCTCCATAAGCTCCGCTTCTATTTTATCATAATATGAAAATACCGCGTCTCCCGTTAGGGCCTCGATCCTCCGCACGCCCGCAGCGACGCCGGATTCGCTGACAATCTTAAACGCCGTGATAGCCGATGTGTTCTTCACATGGGTGCCGCCGCAAAGCTCCGTGGAAAAATCGCCCATACGCACCACGCGGACCGTCTCGCCATACTTTTCCCCAAAGAGCGCCATGGCGCCGGTCTTTTTCGCCTCGTCTAACGTCATGATATCCGTCACGACCGGGAACGCAGCCGCTATTTTTTCATTGACGATGCGCTCCACTTCAAGAAGCTCCTCGGGCGCAATCGCGGAAAAATGCGTAAAGTCAAACCGCAGGCGGCTGGCGTTCACGTCGGAGCCAGCCTGCTCCACATGGCTGCCCAACACCTCCCGGAGGGCTTTCTGCAGCAGATGCGTCGCGCTGTGGTTCTTCTCAATTTTCCTGCGCCTGTCCGCGTCCACGGTAAGCTCCACTGTATCGCCGGCTTTTACCATGCCCTTCGTCACTTTTCCGATATGGCCGACTTTGCCGCCCGAAAGATGCACTACGTCGCTTACTTCAAACTCAAAATCCGTTCCGCGGATCATCCCCACATCTGCGTTCTGACCTCCCATCGTCGCATAAAACGGGGTCTTTTCCACAAAGACCGTCCCATGCTCCCCGTCGGAAAGCGCCTCTGTCAGCTCCGTCTCTGTCGTTAAGACGGTAACGGCTGAGGACGCCTTCAGGCAATCGTACCCGATAAATTCCGTGGTGAGGGACGGGTCGATGGATTCATACACCGTCGCGTCCGCGCCCATATAATTCGTCACCTTGCGCGCCTTGCGCGCTTTCGTCCTCTGTCCCTCCATTGCCTCCAAAAAGCCCTTCTCGTCAATGGAATATCCTTTTTCTTCTAAAATCTCCCTTGTCAGGTCGATTGGGAACCCAAATGTGTCGTACAGCTTAAACGCGTCTTCCCCGGAAAGCGTCTTTGCGCCGCTCTTTTCCATCTCCGCCTGAAGCTCCGTTAATATGGCAAGCCCTTGGTCGATGGTCTTATGGAATTTCTCCTCCTCCTGCGTCAGGACGCGGAAGATAAACTCCTTTTTCTCATCCAGCTCCGGGTAGCCGTCCTTGCTTTCTGAAATCACCGTCGCGCTAAGCGCGGCAAGGAACGTCCCAGAAATCCCAAGCATTTTCCCATGGCGCGCAGCGCGGCGGATCAATCTCCGCAGCACGTAGCCCCTGCCCTCGTTGCCCGGCATGACGCCGTCGGACACCAGAAACGTCGCGGAGCGGATATGATCCGTAATCAGCCGGATGGACACGTCGTCAAGCGCATCCGCCTGATACGCCTTATGGGACAGCGCGCAGACTTTGTCGCGAATCGCCTTCATCGTGTCGACGTCAAATACCGAGTCCACCTCCTGCATCACGACGGCAAGCCGCTCAAGCCCCATTCCCGTGTCAATGTTCTTCTGCTCCAGTTCCGCATAGCCGCCTTTGCCGTCCCCGTCAAACTGCGTGAACACGTTGTTCCAAACCTCCATGAAGCGGTCGCAGTCACAGCCGACCTTGCAGCCTTCCTTCCCGCATCCAAAGCGCTCCCCTCTGTCATAATAGATTTCGGAGCATGGCCCGCACGGCCCCGCGCCGTGCTCCCAGAAGTTGTCGCACTTGCCTGTTTCCGGATCCCTATAAAATCTCGTGATCCTCTCTGCCGGGACGCCAATCTCTTTGTTCCAGATTTCAAACGCCTCTTCATCCTCCCCATAAATGGACGGGTACAGGCGGCCCTCCTCAAGCCCCAGCACGTTCGTCAAAAATTCCCATGACCACGCGATTGCCTCCCGCTTGAAATAATCGCCGAACGAAAAGTTGCCAAGCATCTCAAAAAACGTCAAATGCCGCGCCGTCTTCCCCACATTGTCAATGTCCCCCGTGCGGATGCACTTCTGGCAGGTCGTCACGCGCCGCCTCGGCGGAATCTCCTGCCCGGTGAAATAAGGCTTTAACGGTGCCATGCCCGCATTAATCAAGAGCAGGCTGTTGTCGTTATGCGGCACCAGTGAAAAGCTTTTCATCGCCAGATGCCCTTTTTCCTCAAAAAATTCCAGATACATTCTGCGCAGTTCATTGACTCCAAATTTCTGTTTCACAATCGTCTCCTCCAATATCCTACTTTATCTCTTTGGCGTTTTCCAATTCCGTCTTTGCGTCCTTCCTCTCGCGCAGCTTTTTCCCGGCAAAAATGCCGCAGCACGCCAACGCCGCATACAAAACCATCTTTCCTAAATAACCCAATATGCTTGTGATAAATGCCATCGTTCTTCCTCCGTTCTATTGAAATCATGCTATGCCCAATTATAAAACACTTCTTTCATATTATCAAATAGTTTTTCTCAAAAGCCGGTTTCCGGCCGAAGCGGAATATGCTGCCTCCTCATTACGCAAAAAGGATGCATGCCGTTACGCACGCATCCCCTTCCCCATCTCAGCTGTCAGCCCTTTCACTCTGCCTTAAGCACAAACTGGCCTATTAGCTCCTTTAAGCTGTCAGACTGCGCGGATAGCTCCTCGCTTGTCGCAGACGTCTCTTGCGCGGCAGCTGAATTGCTCTGAATCACCTCCGCAATCTGCTCAATCCCATTCTCAAGCTGCTTCATGGCCTCCGCCTGCGTCATCGACTGATCGCTGATGTCCCTTGTGGACTCCGCAAGGCTTTGTATCCCTTCAATCACCGTAAGGATGGACTTCGTCGTCTTCTCCGTAATCTCGTTCCCAATCTCAATCTCACGAAGGGAGTTCTCAATAAGCTGCCTCGTGTTCGCCGCGGAGCTCGCGCTGTCCGAAGCCAGCTTCCCAATCTGATCCGCAACGACCGCAAACCCCTTCCCCGCCTCTCCGGCGCGCGCCGCCTCTATGGAGGCATTTAAGGAAAGCAGGTTCGTCTGCGACGCAATGTCCTCAATTTCCGATATGATGTTGGCGACTTCGCTTGAGGTTTGGTTAATCTGATTCATGGCGCTGCTTAGCTCCTGGATATCCGCGTTGCTCTCCTCTGCCCGACGCTGGTATTCCTGAGCGTGTTCATATGCCTTATTGGCCGTCTGCGCATTGTCCGTCACCGTTTCCGACACATTCTGCACCGTCGCCGTCAATTCCTCTACGGCTCCGGCCTGATCCGTCGCGCCCTCCGCGAGCTCCTGCGCGCTTACCGCCATCTGTGAAGAGCCAAGCGCCACCTGCTCAGACGCTTCATTGATCTTGCCCATTGTCTCGCTTAATGAGATGGAGATCTTGTTCACCGCATCATCCAGCGACCGGAAATCCCCCCTAAACTGTATGTCCGTAGACACGTCAAAGTTCCCGTCGGCCACTTCCCCCAACCGACCGTCCAGGTCGTCTATGTAAGACTTAATCACATGCATCGCCTCATCAAAGGACTCCGTCATCTGACCGATTTCATCATCATACTCTTTCTTCACATTCACGTTCAGATTGCCCTGCAAAAGCTGCTCAGCCGCTTCTTTGATGCTGTGGATCGGATGGGAGATCATCTTGGCGACCATTGCCGCAAACCGAATGGAAACGCCGATGACAAACAGAATAAACGCTGCGACTGCAGCTGCGATCACGACGGACTGCACAAACAGGCGCCTCGCCACCTGATTCCCCATCTGCTTATTTAAGGCGACCAATTCATCCGCATAATCCGACACCTGATCCATGATCGGGAGCGCCTCGTTCTGCAGCTTATCCTGCGCCTCCGTTTTTTTATTGGCAACGCCAAGCCGGATCACTTCCTCCCGAACGGAACGGTAGTCTGGCAGAAGCGCCTCAATATTCGCGATAATCTCCTTCTCTTCGGCTGTCGTGCAGTTCCCCTTCAGATCCTCTAAAGAATCGTCCACGTCATCCTTCACTTCTGAAAATTTCTGCTGCAGCTCATCCAGCCCCTCTTTGTCCTCCAACAGAATAAAATCCCTTGTCAACGCCGCGCCAACATTCAGGTTTGTGTTGAACACGCCGATCTCGCCTTGAGAAAATCCATTGTGCAAAAGGGCATTTTCATATGCGACCACCGTATACACCAATATGCCGATCGACAAAATGCCGGAAAGGCTCGCAAATGCGACCACGAATATAAAACACCGCTTCAGCTTCTGCTCAATGCCCAAATCCTTTATGTTTCTCAGTATTTTCTTCATATCCCTTCTCCTTTTTCTGCCTGCCCGTTCAGGCACCTTAAAAATAAAAACCCCTTATAAAAAATATCGCCTCCAGCCCCCACTTATGCTATCTTTATTTTTTTATAAGGCCAAGCTCCGGAAAACAGTCAAACGTGGCAAAATAATCCTTTGGCGTCTCTGCCCGACGGATCATAGAAAAGCTCCCATCTTCCTTTAACAGGATCTCAGCGGACCGTAATTTCCCATTGTAGTTATATCCCATGGAAAAGCCGTGCGCGCCTGTGTCATGGATCACCAGAAGGTCGCCCATATCTATTTTGGGCAGCATCCGGTCGATGGCGAATTTGTCATTGTTTTCACAGAGGGATCCCGTCACGTCGTACTTATGGCCACACACGGAATTATCCTTTCCCATCACCGTAATATGATGATAGGCGCCATACATAGCCGGTCGCATCAGGTTGACCGCGCAGGCGTCCACGCCAATGTACTCCTTATATGTGTGCTTTTCGTGGATCGCTTTCGTGACGAGGCAGCCATACGGCCCTGTCATAAAGCGGCCCATCTCCGTGTAAATCGCCACATCGGAAAGCCCCGCCGGAACTAAAATTTCCTCAAACGCTTTTCTCACGCCCTCGCCGATGGCATAAATGTCGTTCGGCTCCTCATCCGGCGTGTATGGAATCCCAACGCCCCCGGATAGGTTGATGAACCTGACGTCGCAGCCAGTCGCCTCCTTTAGCTCCACGACAAGCTGAAACAGAATCTTCGCCAGCATCGGGTAATATTCATTTGTCACTGTGTTGCTCGCCAAAAACGCATGGACGCCGAACCTTTTGGCCCCCTTCTCCTTGAGCGCGCGAACCCCTTCAAACAGCTGCTCTTTGGTAAAGCCATATTTCGCGTCGCCTGGGTTGTCCATAATCCCATTGCTGACCTGAAACAGGCCGCCCGGGTTAAACCGTAAGCTTATCGTTTCCGGAATCCTGCCGATCGTCTTCTCCAAAAACTCTATATGGGTAAAGTCGTCCAGATTGATGGTCGCGCCAATCTGATCCGCATATGCGAATTCTTCCGCCGGCGTGTCATTGGAGGAAAACATGACGCCCTCTCCGGAAAACCCAAGCGCGTCCGCCATCATAAGCTCCGTCATGGAAGAGCAGTCCAGGCCGCAGCCATATTCTTTCAATATCTGCATCAAAAACGGGTTTGGCGTCGCCTTCACCGCAAAATACTCACGGAAGCCCGGATTCCAGGCAAACGCCTCCTTCACCGCCTTCGCGTTCCTTCGGATTCCCTTTTCATCATATAGATGAAACGGCGTCGGGAATTCCTTCACAATTTCCTTCAGCTTCCCGTGCGTTACAAATGGTTCTTTTGTCATAATCTATGCTCTCCTTTCATCGGACGTGAGGGGGAACTCTCCGCACGTTTCCGCTTTTTCATGGTATTGTCTTTTCGGGATTTTGTCAAGAAAAAAGCCGAAAATTAATCTCCCATGGGAGGCCGCTATTTTCTTGATTTACGCTGCTTTTTATGTTTGTCTCATCCGCGGCGCGCGTTAACAGGATAAAGCGGAGGCAATATAAGGAATTTTTATGAAAAAGCTGTTAAAAAAAGGGGGTTTTTTCCCATGGCAAGATGTGCTATACTGGAAACAAGCATGATTTTATAAAGGAGTGTTTATCTATTATGACGAATCTCTCAGCTTTAGACGCTTTAAAAGCTGCCGTGTCGGCATCCGACGCCATAAAATCGCAGCCGGGGGCCGACGTGGATTTTTCCTCTTTTTTAAAGGACAGTAAAAGCCTGGACGAAATTTACGCGGAGGCCGCACAGACCTACGGCGTCTCAGAAGAGCTTCTGAAGGCGATGACAAAGCAGGAGTCCAATTTTGACCCAAACGCGACCAGCCGCAGCGGCGCGCAGGGACTGATGCAGCTGATGCCCGCTACCGCAAGGAGCCTTGGCGTCACGGACGCATACGACCCCTATCAGAATATTATGGGGGGCGCGAAATACATACGCAAGATGCTGGATCAATACAACGGGGACGTGTCCCTTGCCCTGGCCGCTTATAACGCCGGGAGCAACAACGTGGACAAGTACGGCGGGATACCGCCGTTTACGGAGACAAGAAATTACGTCGCTAAAATCACGGGATACCTAAACGAGGGCGTGTCCGTCCCTGACACGGAGACGCTTTACGCCGCAAAAGGCGGGCTAAGCGGCGAGACGGCCGTGTCCTATCAGGACTTAAATGAATTTGCGGGCGATATCCTGGCGGAGATTTTCTCCTATGACGACTATATGAAATTCCTCTCCTCCCTCCTTGGGAAGGACAAAGAGGCGCTGACGCTCTCCATCGCCTCTAAGGGGATCAATGAGCTTGCCCCCGCAGAAGAAAAAGAGCCCGACGGGTACGCCGCGTATCAGGCGATGGCAGGCCCGTCCGTCAATATTGCCGTAAAAGGCGGCTTGGCATAGCAATGCCGTCTGCGCAAAGCCACGCTGCGCAGACGGCATTTTTTTGTTATCCATTTATTGTCAAACAGCCTATATAGGTGTATAATTGTCATTGATCTATTTCAACAGGCGGATGCGCCAGATCATCCGCACTAATCACAACAGGAGGGAATTCCAATGAACAATTTAGCATTAGATGTAAAGGACGAAATTGCGGTTTTGAAAATCAGCCGCCCGGCGGCGCTCAACGCGCTCAATTCCGAAACATTAGATGAGTTAACCCAGGCTTTAACGGAGATCGAAGGAAGGGACGACATCAAAGTCGTGATCCTAACCGGCGGCGCCGACAAAAAAGGCAATGAATTTAAGTCCTTTGTGGCCGGCGCGGACATTGCAGAAATGGTAAATTTCACGGCGGCCGAGGCAAGGGCGTTTGGCATGAGGGCCAGCGTGCCATTCTTTAAGCTGATGAATATGCGCCAGGTCACCATCGCGGCCATCAACGGATTCGCGCTTGGCGGCGGCTGTGAGATCGCCATGGCATGCGACATCCGCATCGCCTCTGAAAACGCCAGCTTCGCGCAGCCGGAATGCGGCCTTGGCATCATCCCAGGCTTCGGCGGCACGCAGAGGCTTGCCCGCTTAGTCGGCATGGGGCGCGCGAAGGAGCTGATTTTCACCTGCGACAATATCGACGCGAACGAAGCTTACCGCATCGGCCTTGTAAATAAAGTGGTCGCGAAGGAAGAATTGATGCCGACCGCTGAAGCGATGGCGAAAAAAATCATTTCCAAGGGCAGCTACGCCGTCGCTATTGCGAAAGCCGCGATCAACAACGGATATGACATGGACATCAAGAACGCCGTGGAGATGGAGGCCAACTTATTCGGCATCACCTGCTCCACCCATGACAAAGCGGAAGGAATGGGCGCGTTCCTTGAGAAGAGGGCTGCCAACCTGACCGATTTTTAAGCAGATGACAGAAAAAAAAATCGGATTCATCGGCTGCGGCAATATGGGCTCCGCCATGATCGGAGGCTTGCTGCGCTCCAGGCTGTGTGAGCCGGGGCAGATCCTTGCCAGCGCGCGCACGCAGGAGACGCTGACGCGCCTGTCAAGCGAATTTCAGGTTCAGACGACGCCAAGCAACCGTGAAGTGGCGCAGCGCTCCGATTTCCTAATCCTGGCCGTAAAGCCCAATCTGTATGCGTCCGTAATCGCAGAAATCAAAGACGACGTGAGGCTGGATGCGCTGGTGATCTCTATCGCCGCCGGAGTCAGCCTTGCCAAATTGACGGATTTCTTTGAAAAGCCCGTAAAGCTGATCCGCGCCATGCCCAATACGCCGGCGCTTGTGTCAGAGGCCATGTCGGCGCTGTCGCCAAACAGCCTTGTCACCAAAACGGAGCAGGACATGGCGCTTACCATTTTTCGAAGCTTCGGCAAAGCGGAATTCGTGCCGGAATCCCTGATGGATACGGTTGTGGGCGTAAGCGGATCTTCGCCGGCATATGCCTATCTTTTTATAGAGGCGATGGCGGACGCGGCCGTCTATGACGGGATGCCAAGGGCGCAGGCATATCAATTCGCGGCGCAGGCGGTATACGGCGCGGCGAAGATGGTCCTTGAGACGGGAAGGCATCCCGGGGAACTGAAGGACGCTGTCTGCTCCCCTGGAGGAACAACAATCGCCGCCGTCGCAAAGCTGGAGGAAAAAGGGCTGCGGAATGCAGTCATAGAGGCGCAGCGCTGCTGCGCATTAAAATCAAAAGAATTGGGAACTGCATGACAGTTTCCCTGTTACTGCCCTGTGTGTCAGAAAATAGCACACAGGGCAGTCTTTTTCACTGTTCCAGAGAAAGCAAAAAGAAAAATTGAGCGAAAGCCGCCTCCGGGCATCCTAAAATGCCTGGAGAAAAGCTCTCCGCCCTTTTGCAGACGAAATTGCGTCACTGCACGCAGACCGCCAAAAAGCCGGCGCTCGTGCTAAACAGCATGCTATAGCGGGGGTACGCCCGTTCAAATGTCATGACAAGCTGCTCATACGTCAAGACATTCTCTTTCTCAAGCTTATAAAAATCCAAACATGCAACCTGTTCGTCCAAACGCTTTGCGATTTGCTTAGAAAGCGGCTCAACTGCATTTATCACGCCCTTATCCAATTTCGAAAAACTCTCATGCAGCGTCTTCACCGCCAGAAAAACGCTTAAGCGTTCATCAAAAAGCAAACAGATCTGCTGTTTTTTTCCTCCCCTGGTTTGGAATAACATCCGATAGCAAACTGAATTTCCTATTTCCTCGCCGCTGTAATATTTGCTTGCAAGCCTTGACTCCAGCCTGAAATCCTTCTCTAATATGTGATTTACCGCCTCTTCCAAATCAGACATCTCTTCTTCTTTTTGAGGATAGACCCATTTATTCTTTGTCTTTCCCGTAATTGCGCGATCAGCAATCAAAATATGCTCTTTTAGCCACCCAATACAGAAGTTTACAAAAAAATGCACCGATTCATTTGAATAATTGGACTTCACCAACTCCATTTCCAAGCATGGCAGCATACGGCCCTTCATATTTTCATGCAGCCGACGATGCAGCTCATAATCCTGATACTGAATTGATTTCATATATGCCTCTTCTTCCGCAAAATGCTTGACTGAATAGCCTTTCAGGTATTTGATCCCTTCCATGCAGCTCCATTTATTCTTTTCCTCATCTTCTGTGAGCGTGCTGATCTTGCGCACAATCGAAAAAAGCCTGCGGTGCGCTTTGTCAACCGACTCGACGCCAATGTTATACCGTTCATTCCATTCTGCTGATTTCATAAAATGTCGTTCCTTTCTTCTATAATTAGTATTATTGTATTAAAAATTTTCTTTTTTGTCCATATAAATCAAACAATTTTCAAACAGGAAAACTTGTGCTATAATTTACCTATCAATCAAACGAAAAGGAGTCATCACATGAAAAAGAATCGAAACCTAAAGCAAAAAATTGTTTTTTATGTCATGTCCGTATCTATATTGATTGCGGCGCTGATTACGACTGTCATGTCCATTGGCAGCGTTCGTTCCACGAATGCCGTCCTTTTGGACAATATGCAGATCATCGCGCGGACTGCGGCGCAAAACTTAAGCTCCAACCTACACCTTTTGACAGAACGAATGTACAATTTCTCCACGGAGCCGCTATTTTCAGACCGCTCGGCAAGCGTCGATGAAAAAGAGGAGCGATTTGAAGCCATTGAGAACCAGATTGAATTTGTCTGGCTTTCGGCATACGGCCTTTCTGGAAAAAAGCTTTACGGAGATGACAGCTCTCCGGACTCCATCTCTGACGCCAATTATTTTAACCTTGCCTCTCAGACCGGGAAC
>CANTEO010000073.1 GCA_947652855.1 uncultured Roseburia sp.
CGGTCAGAGCCGCCCATGCCACCTTCGCGCTGTGATAAAACAGCTCCATCATTAAAAGGCCCGAAAAGCAGCCACTGCATTTCGAGCCATATCTCCACACGTCCTGATTCTCCATTTGCAGAAGCCCGACGGCCTATGCCATCGAATCCACCGCCATGCCTTTTAAGTCTTCCTCCAGAAGCTTCTCCGCCTCCATAAGCTTCTTCACCTCATCCTCAAGATCCCTGGTGATGTCATCCGAGTCTAAGGCCTGCTCCGTCATGTCCTGGATCCTTTCCCGGGTATGCTCTACAGCGGCCTCAACCTCTTCCTTGTTCTCCTTCGTGGCTTCAATCGCCTCTTCCTTCTCCTCCTTCTTCTCTTCTCTTTCCTCGGCAGCCTCTTTGATCTCCTCTGCCTTCTCGTCAATCTTCTCCTTGGCGTCTTCCTTTAACATCCCTATGATCTCTTTGGAGGCGGCCTCTAGCATCTTCTCCTTCGTGACCTCCGCGTCCACCATGGCATGGCGCTTGAGCCGTTCCATCTTAATGCTGCGGATCGCGCCCGTCTCGCCCTTCATCACTTTCTGGTTCTCTTCCATTTCGCCCTTCCAACGATCCGCCTGCTTATATAGCTCCATGGACTGCTTCTGGTACTCCGTCATTTCCCCCAGATCAGCCAGGCGCTTTCTCTCCTCATCCGTCAGGGACGCATTCGAGCGGTGATTTTTGATGTCATATTCTTTCTGCAGAAGCTCCAGATCTTTCTGCTCCTGGCTGTCGTCCAAAACGCCGTAGTCCTCCTTCGCCTGGCGCATCTGTCCTTTGAGGTCATTCAAAAAGCCGTTGGCCTTGTCATTCTCCTCCATCAGCTTTTCAATATGCGCGCTTTTGCCCTCAATGGAATCGTCTATCTCTTTCTCCATTTTGTGCGTGGACATCACCACCTTCATCGCCTCTTTTTGCCTCTGCTGCTTTTTCATGGCGACCCGTTCTTTTATATCCATCTCCTGCTTTCCAAACAGCGTGTTTCCCATAAACAAGGCTTTATCCATCTGCAATGTCTTCATCTCATGACCCCTCTCTCAAAAAAATTCCCGACTGCCTTACGCATCCCTACTGGCCTGGCGGCAAAACGTAAGCCGGCTGCTTTTTCTATATATCGGCAGCTTCGCCCGCATCTGCAACCTTTTTGCGCTCAAATCCCATTATAATAGCGCCAACGGTAAAAACCGCTCCATCACATATGCGGCCATGGGAACCGGTATGGCGTTCCCCGCCTGTTTCCTGGCCTGCGTGTCAGACACCGTAATCTGAAATTCATCCGGGAACCCCTGCAGCCGCAGCATCTCCCTTGGAGTCAGCCTGCGCTCTCCGTCCACCAGCAGATAATTATAGCTGGCCTTCGCCCGAAGCGCGCAGCTATAGGGATAGGAAGAAATGCTGCCTGATTTATTTTCATGCCAAATTGCAGGCGACGTTTTCGCCGTATGCGCCGCCTTGCGGCTTTTCACAATCTCCTCCGAGGCATAGTGCTTTCGATCCACCTGTTTTTCCAACAGCTCTGCCAGCGACCTCTTTTCCCTGACGTCAAAAGCCCAATCCATAGAAAACGCCTTCTTTGCCCCAATGATAAGAATCCTCTCGCGTTTCTGCGGCAGGCCAAAATCCAGGGCATTCAGCACCCGACAGTCCACAAAGTAGCCCAATTCCTCCGTCAGCACACGCAAAATCGTCTGAAACGTCCTGCCCCCGTCATGGCTTGTCAGGTTCTTCACATTTTCCAGGACAAACGCGGCTGGCCTCTTCTCCTTTAAAATCCGTGCAATGTCAAAAAAGAGCGTCCCCCTCGTCTCATCCTCAAAGCCCTTCTGCAATCCGCAGATGGAAAACGCCTGACAGGGAAAGCCCGCCAGCAAAAGGTCAAAATCCGGGATGTCGCCCTCCCTGACCTTGGTGATGTCCCCCACCGGGGCTTCATGGAAATTCGCCTCGTAGCTTTTTGCGGCAAATTTGTCAATATCGCTGCTAAATACGCACCGCCCCGTAACGCCCAACGCCGCAAACGCGTCCATGGCCGCATAACGGAATCCGCCGATTCCGCAAAACAGGTCAATGAACCTGACCTCCTTCTTTTTTTCCGCTCCTTGATTGAACTGTTCCATACTGTCTATCCTTACGTCAAAACTGCTTCGAATCATTTCCGCCGCATGGCTGCCCCATCGACAAAAAACAGCGCTATCTGGATCACAGGATTTGGATAGCGCCGCGCTCATATGCATACTCCGCCTTTACCGTTCGCCCAACGGAAGGCAAGCCCTGCATAAGCTACATAATTTCTTTAATTTTTCCCTCTTCTTCGGAATAGATATAGTAATTCCCTTTTTCCGAGATAAACGGCGTCAACTGCCTTGTCTGGCTGTTCCTGATGTACACGACGTTCGTAGGGATCAGCTCCATCAAGGTATATTCCTCATCAATGTCCGCAATCCACCGGAACAGCTTATTCTCCTTCGACCCGGAGTAGACCAGATCCAGGCCCTGCTCTGAATTCTCTACGTTAAAGAACACCTTATGCGAAAGGACTCTCTCCTTAAACACCGCCTTCGTGACGTAGGTTGTAAACTCATCCTCCAAAAGCTTCTCAAAGGACTCTAACGTAAGGCATTCGCCGGTTTTCTCCAGCTTAATCTTATCTCCTCTTTGTATCCTCTCTTTCAAGGTCACCAGTAAGGAAACCACCATATTCAGGGTTCCCCTGCTCCCGTATCCGGCATATTCGGTCAGCTCATCCAGCAAAGCGTGATCCAGCGTATCTGTCCGGGCAGCTTTTTCATATACGTCCATATGCGACACCTCCAAATATTTATTAGTTATTGTAACACTTTTGCCAGGATGCGTCCAGACAGAATCCTCATAATCCCGGTTTTCGCAAAACGATCCCCTTACACAAATTCCAGAAAACGCCTTGAGAAGCGCCCCGCAGTATGTTATATTGGAAATGGAACTTTTTGTAAATTCCAGGAAAGGAGGACCTACTTATGAGTATATCTTCTATATCGAACCAAACGAATCGAAACTTATACCGCAATTATCAGTCGCTTTCCTCCGGAAAGCGCATCAACAAAGCCGCGGACGACGCCGCAGGGCTTGCCATTGCGCAAAAGCTGAAAAGCCAGTCCAACGGCTTTGACGTCGGCGGACGCAACGCGGCGACCTCACAGGATATGTTAAAAGTGGCGGACGGCGCGCTTGACTCCATCACCGACAGCTTACAGCGCATCCGGGACTTAAGCCTTCAGGCATCCAATTTCATTTACACAGATTCGGACCGCGGCGCGATTCAGGCAGAGATTGACCAGTTAAAGCAGTCCATTTCAGACACTGCCTCCCGGACGCAGTTCAACGCCAAAAACATTTTGGACGGCTCCATGGGCAGCTCCCATGTCGCGTCCGGAGCGGACGGCAGCGGCATGGACATCCAGATGCCCAACACGGCCTTACAGGCGCTTGGCATCGAAGATTTTGACGTGACTTCCGGCGACTTTGACATATCTGCCATTGACGACGCATTAAATAAGGTAAGCTCCGCGAGAAGCAGCATGGGCGCCTCGTCCAACCGTCTGGATTCCGTCATGGCCTACAACGCCAACGCATCCTACAATCTGACGGCGTCCAGGAGCAAGCTGGAGGATCAGGATTACGCAAAAGGCGTTTCCGAATTAAAAAAGAATCAGCTTCTGGAGACGTTCCAGAAAATGATGCAGAGAAAACGAGTGGAAAACGAGAACGGGCGCGTGCTTCAGCTTTTTAGAGCTTAACGCAGAACAGGCATTCCAAACACATTGGAATGCCTGTTCTTTTATGTAGGTCAGCTCTGCTGTGAAAGGCTTAAGATCATCTCCAAATCAGCCATCAGTTCTCTGGAATAAATCTCCGCCTGATTATAGATATGCTCCGCTTCTGCATAATCTTCCTTCTTTAACGCCTGTATGGCCTCCGCGCCAAACCGATGGAACCGCTCATGCTTGCTGCCCAGCGCATCCCACACCGGACGGACCGCCGCTATGTCCGGCGTTAAGGAATGATAAAAATGCCCAAATCCACATTTGCCGGCATCCAGCTGCAGCGGTATGACGCTCCGGCCCTTCACCATATTTTTCAGGTTGCGCAGCCAGGATTGATGCGCAGAAATGGCATTCTGCACATATTTCGCAAATTCCTTGCCCTCCAAATGAAAGAACGGGTCGACTGTCATCCCACCCATCTGCTTGACCGTTTCATCCAACGTCTTCTCAATATCCACTACAGGCTCTGTCGCCGTCCTCAATTCCTGGCTGACATTCTGCATAAATTCCGTGCAGTCAACCAGCTGATTCTCCATCTCCGTCATGGAGCTGCTGATTTCCTCGCTTAAGGCGGCGATGGAGCGGATGGATTCATTGACGCTGGACACGCTGGACTGATTCGCGCTGTTTAGCTCCCATACGTTTCCGATTTTGCCCGTCATGGTGTCAAGCGCGCCAATCGTGCCGGTGACGCTCTTCACGCTCTGCTGCGACGCCTCCTTAATCTCTGTGACAAACCCGCTCATGCTCCCGGTCAGCTTCTGCGTCTCCACCGCAAGCTCACGAATCTCATTCGCCACGACCGCGAACCCTTTTCCCGCCTCTCCGGCCCTGGCCGCCTCGATCGCCGCATTCAAAGCCAAAAGGTTCGTCTGAAGGGAAATTGTGTCAATCCCCGCAATCACCTCGTTCATCCGGTTAATGATGTCAAACAGATGATCCATATCCTTTTGCATCTCACGCGAGCTGTTTATCGTCTCCCCGGAAAGCGAGCGGATGTCCGTCAGCTCATCCTGGCACTCCTCAATCTTACGGTAGACGTCCTCCGATGCAGAAGCCACGTCCACGATCGTGTTCGCCAAAGCCTCATGCTGGCTGTGCTGCCCTTCCGCATAGCCGGCATCTCTGGCCCCGCTCCCAAAAATCGCCTCTGCCGCTTTTGTCACCACGCGTGAGATATCGTCAATCTTTTCTGTCTCATGCTGCATGGTAAGGTCAAGGGAGCTGATCTGCATGACAGCCTTGATATTTTTCTCAAACACTTCCGCAAACTGCCTTCTTGCCCGCCTTAGCCGCTGATACATCTCTTTTGCTTCCGGCGCTTTCGAATAGTCATATTCCTGCAGCTCCGATAACGCCCGAAACATCGTTGACTTTTTTCCAATCTTCATAGGATACCCCTTTTTCTTCTATCATATACTCTCATATACTCTTCTATCATAAAAAATTTTGTCCTTTTTTGCAACCTTTTTTATAAAGTTTGTACATTCCTTTCGAATCTCTCAATTACGGAATAATAAAGGCATGCCAAACCTTATGGAGCCGCGCCGCGCAGGCCCTTGGCCCTGCGCAAAAAACATTTGACGGCCAGTCAAGTTTATGTTATGATAGAACAGCTTGGAAGTAAGTCTTTTTTTTATGCCTAAATTTATTTTTGGCATGAAAACACAATGAATGTATGGAGGTGGAAGTTGTGCGCACGAAAATTACATTAGCATGCACAGAATGCAAGCAGCGTAATTACAACACAAAAAAGGACAAGAAGACCCATCCGGAACGAATGGAACTGAGGAAGTATTGCAAATTCTGCAGACGGCATACTTTACACAAAGAAACCAAATAATCCGACAGGGCAAAGGAGTGAAATTATGGCAGATAACGCGAAAGTGGAAAATGCTCCTAAGACGAGCTGGCTCGAAGGCTTAAAAGCCGAATTCGGCAAAATCATCTGGCCGGCGAAAGAGCAGCTTGCCAAACAGACGGCGGCTGTCATCGTTGTATCCGTCGTAGTCGGCTTAATGATCACGATATTGGATACATTTATTCAATACGGCATTGATTTCCTGGTAAATTTATAGGAGGCGTTTTATGGCGGAAGCACACTGGTATGTTGTTCATACGTATTCGGGATATGAGAATAAAGTGAAGGCGAACATTGACAAAACAATTGAAAACCGGCATCTGGAAGATCAAATCCTTGAGGTGAGGGTTCCGATGCAGGATGTTTTTGAGATGAAGAACGGCGCAAAAAAACAAGTTTCCAAAAAAATGTTTCCAGGGTATGTGCTGATCAATATGGTCATGAACGACGATACCTGGTATGTCGTCAGGAACACGCGGGGCGTGACGGGATTCGTCGGGCCAGGGTCAAAGCCCGTGCCATTGACTGACGAAGAGATGATGCCCCTTGGAATCAAGCAGGAGCGCATTGTGGTTGATTTTGAGGAGGGCGACACCATCGTCGTGACTGGCGGCGTCTGGAAGGACACCATTGGCGTCATCCAGACAATGAACCATGGAAAGCAGATCGTCACCATCAATGTAGAGTTATTCGGCCGCGAGACTCCGGTAGAGATCAGTTTCGCAGAAGTGAAGAGAATGTATTAAAGGAGGTTGTTCCAAATGGCAAAGAAAGTGGAAGGATACATCAAATTACAGATACCAGCCGGAAAGGCAACGCCCGCTCCTCCAGTTGGGCCGGCGTTAGGCCAGCACGGCGTGAACATCGTGGAGTTCACCAAGCAGTTCAATGCAAGGACCGCTGACCAGGGAGACTTAATCATCCCGGTCGTAATCACCGTATATGCGGACAGAAGCTTTAGCTTCATCACCAAGACCCCGCCTGCGGCCGTACTGATTAAAAAAGCCTGCAACATCAAATCCGGCTCCGCAGAGCCGAATAAGACCAAGGTGGCTTCGATTTCCAAGGCAAAATTACAGGAAATCGCAGAGCTTAAGATGCCGGACTTAAACGCGGCTTCGATAGAGGCGGCCATGAGCATGATCGCCGGCACGGCCAGGTCAATGGGAGTGACGGTGGAGGAATAACGCAGGCCAGACGAAACAGGCAGAACTTCCAAATTAACAAACCGTGGGAGGGTTCTCCCCGATAACACCACAGGAGGCAATCATGAAAAGAGGAAAGAAATATTTAGAGGCCGCAAAGGCAATTGACAGGACCGCGACATACGACAAGGCAGAAGCGGTTGATTTGGCAAAAAAAGCGGCTTTTGCAAAATTTGACGAGACGATTGAAGCCCATATCCGCACCGGATGCGACGGGCGCCATGCAGAGCAGCAGATCCGCGGCGCAGTCGTCCTGCCGCACGGAACCGGAAAAACAGTCCGTGTCCTTGTGTTCGCAAAAGGCGCGAAGCTGGACGAGGCGCAGGCGGCCGGAGCAGATTTCGTCGGCGGCGAGGAACTGATTCCGAAAATTCAAAACGATGGATGGCTTGATTTTGACGTCGTTGTCTCAACGCCGGACATGATGGGCGTCGTCGGACGTTTAGGCCGCGTGCTCGGGCCAAAAGGCTTAATGCCAAACCCGAAAGCCGGAACCGTCACAATGGACGTTACGAAAGCGATCAATGAGATCAAAGCCGGTAAGATCGAGTACCGGTTAGACAAGAGCAACATTATCCACGTGCCAATTGGAAAAGCTTCCTTTACAAATGAACAATTAGCGGACAACTTCCAAACTCTTATGGATGCAATCAACAAGGCGCGGCCAAGCGGCGTAAAAGGCCAGTTCATCAAAAGCATTACGCTGGCCCCGACCATGGGTCCTGGCATAAAGGTGAACGTAGCAAAAATGTCGTCATAGCGCCCGTTTGGCCCAGACTTGTTGACATCTAAGATATATCATGCTATAATGCGTAAGCACATTGCCGAAGACAGCAGGCGCCATAGGCGTAATCGAAAGAGCCTGCCGAGGGATTGAGAAGATTTTCAGGATATTATTTTCTTTTTGAACGCTCAAAGCCTCCCTGCCTTCTGGCGGGGAGGCTTTTCTGACGGCAAACGTCGCAAAGCACATCATATCATCAATCATTACAGAAGGAGGTGTACCATTCGTGGCAAAGGTAGAACTGAAACAGCCAATCATACAGGAAATTTCCGATCACATTAAAGATGCGCAGTCTGTTGTCGTAGTTGACTACCGCGGCCTGACAGTGGCGGAAGACACGCAGCTTAGAAAACAGCTTAGGGAATCTGGCATTACTTACAAAGTTTATAAGAACACGATGATGAACTTCGCGTTCAAGGACACAGACTTTGAGAGCCTTGCCCCGGTTCTGGAAGGGCCAAGCGCAATTGCGATCTCTTCTACAGACGCAACTGCCCCGGCAAGGATTTTGGCAAAATTTGCCAAGAACGCCCCTGCGCTTGAAATGAAGGCCGGCGTTGTAGAAGGGACATTTTATGATGCGGAAGGCATAAAGACAATCGCTTCCGTTCCATCCAGAGACGAACTGCTCTCCAAGTTCCTTGGCAGCATCCAGTCTCCGATTACGAACCTTGCGCGCGTCCTGAATCAGATTGCGGAAAAAGGCGGCGCAGACAGCGCGGCCGCACAGGCTGCAGAAGCGGCTCCCGCAGAGGAAGCAGAAGCCGAAAGCAACTAACGCTTGACGTCTAAGGCGAAGACAGAATCAGCAATTAAATACAAGTTAAATGGAGGTAAATCAAAATGGCTAAATTGACAACGGAAGAATTTATTGAAGCTATTAAAGAATTAAGCGTATTAGAATTAAACGATTTAGTAAAAGCGTGTGAAGAAGAGTTCGGCGTATCCGCAGCGGCGGGCGTTGTGGTTGCAGCTGCAGGCGGCGAAAGCGCAGCGGCTGAAGAAAAGACCGAATTTGACGTTGAGCTGACTGAGGTTGGCCCGAACAAGGTTAAGGTCATCAAGGTTGTCCGCGAAGTGACTGGCTTGGGCTTAAAAGAAGCGAAAGACGTAGTTGACGGCGCTCCGAAGATCGTAAAAGAGGCTGCTGACAAAGCGACCGCTGACGACATCAAGGCGAAACTGGAAGCTGAAGGCGCTAAGGTTACGTTAAAATAATCTTACACCATGTAAAATCAAGGGGCTGCAGCAGCAGCCTCTTTTGAATTGCTTCCCCGTCAAGCAGACAATTGAAAAAATAGAAGTTTTTCCTGCCAGCAGATTAACTGCTGGCAGTTTTTATGCTGCTTACAAGTATCTTTGTGTAATTCCAGCAGCTGCAAATTACACAAAATCTGCGCAGATGCTGAATGTACAGACGAAAGCCATTAGGCGGCATTGCCGGAAGAAAGCAAGGAGAAGCTAGAAGACGCAGAAGACGCGTACAACAAGCTGGCGACAGACGAAGTAAAACAGAAGATCGCCGCCTCAAAGACCACCCATATCTTCACGAATGGCGGAAAGTATGGGAACGCGAAGGCGGTAAAGGCCAAGAAGGCAAATATGAGCGTGAAGAAAGGAAAGACCTTTAAGATAAAGGCATCGGAGGTCAAGGCAAAGAAGCCGCTCAAAAAACACAGGCAGCTCTGCTATGAGTCCAGCAACGCTAAGGTGGCGGTAATGACAAAGAAAGGCTTCATCAAAGGCAAGTCAAAAGGGACCTGCTTCATTTACGCGTATGCACAAAACGGTATCTATAAAAAAATCAAAGCAACCGTAAAATAAAAGAAAACAAGTGTCCGGCGGTGTTGCTGGACACTTGTTTTTTCCCACCAAATATGCCTTTTACAGGCATTTCAAAGCTCAATTTTTTTCATTTCCACTAAGGACTCCAAATAACGAATTGTCGTCTCCAATTCTTCTATCGTAAGTGAATTCGCCACATCAATCAGAGAACTTCGCTTATGCTTTAAGCCAAATAAGATATAATCAGCAGAAGTGTTCAGCACGCGGCAAATTTTGGCAAGCGTATCCTGGGACAGCCCTTTTTTACCATTTTCAACTTCGGATAAAAAATTAATGGATATGTCAATTAGCTCGGCAAATTCAGCCTGCGTAAAATTGCTCATCAGCCGCAGCTGTCGGATCCTCTGCCCAATCTCTGGTTTTTCAAGCACAGTCTGCATATCTCCCCTCCATCTATTGTATTCATTTTACCAGTATTCCCGGAAACGAAAAATTGATTATAGTTTGATAATATTCGCTAATAGCGAAAAATAATTGACAGATATGTTAGATCGGATTATGATAGGGAATGATATGCTGAGAATACGAATGAGAAAGGGAAACGAAAGCATGAAAATCTGCATTCAAAGATACCTTGGAATCTATTTGTTATTTTTTTGCTGCTTTTTTCTGCCTGCAAATAAGACATATGCTTTGCCAGAAACAAAACATGAGCATTTTTCAGACGAGAACGGGCAGCACGGCATACAGGATGGCGTGTTTCCTTTTGACAGACGTGAATGGAGATGGTATTGGAATGAAACAGACTATATCATACTCGACTTGACATGGCCCGTGTGCATTTATCTTACGGCCTTATTCCTTATTCTGTTAAAAATCAGGCAATAAAAAGGGGCTGCCGTTTCATGCCGCGTAACAAGCGCACGTTTTCGTCTCATAGGGCAAAGCGTCCTTGCCCAATGATCAGGACAAACGCATGAGTGAATAAATTGTGAACAAATACCACCGTTACAGGAAA
>CANTEO010000074.1 GCA_947652855.1 uncultured Roseburia sp.
GTCTGTGCCTGGCGCTGTCCGCCAAATGCCAAGGCTGTATCTGAAAATGGATTTCTGCGCTTCTTTCTGTTATGCTTGAATGAGGATCTATGTGGTTAAGCATCATTTATTAAGGAGGTAAGGCATGAAAAAATTTGACGCCGAATATCAATTGCTCGAAGGGATGCGTCAGGACGCATATTTTCCTGATTTTTTGGTAGGCAAAATAGAGGGCCTGTTGAAGACGGTGATTGATTTCTTAGAGATGGGAGAACGGGATTTGGTCGCGGTTCAAGCCAAGCTTGATGAAATGACGGCGGCGATAAATACTATGCAGGAAGAATTTGAGGAAAATGACAGTGAATTGGAAACTGCCGCAAGGGAGAGCATTGCGGAAACGGTGGAATACGTCTTAAGGTGGTTTCAGATTGAGCTGGACGTGGAGGACGCGCTTAGGGAACGGGAATGGTAACGGGCGGATGTCTCCGAAGGATTTGGGGAACAACGGAAATTGACGCTGTTAAAACTGCATAAAATAGTTGTAAAATTGCATGAAATTTAGTAGAATATAACCATGGCGTCAAGAGGGCATACCATAACTTTTACATAGACACTGCGCGCCTTCCAAACGCAAAAATTCTGTTAGAGACCAGATTGGAGGATATGCTATGAATGTTTACACGACTGAAAAAATTCGCAACGTGGCGCTTTTTGGACACGGCGGCTGCGGGAAGACCAGCCTGACAGAGGCGATGGCTTATCTGTCCGGCCTCACGTCCCGCATGGGAAAGGTGAGCGACGGGAATACGATAAGCGACTACGACAAGGAAGAGGCGAAGCGCCAGTTTTCCATCAACGCCTCGGTTGTCCCAATCCTTTGGGAAGGGGCGAAAATCAATATCCTGGACACCCCGGGATATTTTGACTTCGCGGGAGAGATGGAAGAGGCGGCGTCCGTGGCCGACGCGGCGATTATCGTCGTGTCCGGCAAGGCGGGAATTGAGGTCGGGACCAAGCGGGCATGGGAGATCTGCGAGAAATATAAGCTTCCAAGAATGGTGTTCGTGACAGATATGGACATAGACGAGGCAAGCTTCCGTCAGGTCGTGGAGGATTTGCAGAGCCTGTATGGAAAGAAAATCGCGCCGTTCCATCTTCCGATCCGCGAAAACGGAGAATTTGTCGGCTATGTCAACGTCTTGCAGCAAAGGGCGAAGCGCTGGACCAAAGACGGCGGCATAGAAAAGGCAGAGGTGCCGGAATATTCCAAGGAAAATCTCGGGCTTTGCAGGGAGGCCCTGATGGAGGCGGTCGCAGAGACGAGCGAGGAATTTATGGACCGGTATTTTGGCGGCGAGGAGTTTTCGGAAGATGAAATCCGTCAGGCCCTGCGCGTCAACGTGGCGGACGGGAGCATCATCCCTGTGCTGATGGGCTCCAACCTCTTGGCGAGGGGCGTGTACACCCTGCTGGTGGACATCGTGAAATACCTTCCTGGCCCGGACAGGCGCAAGTGCGCGGGGATCAACGCAAAAACCAATGAAGTGTACCAGGCGGATTACGACTTTGCGAAGCCAAAGAGCGCCTATGTGTTTAAGACGATCATGGATCCGTTCATTGGGAAGTATTCCCTTATCAAAGTCAATTCCGGCGTGCTTAAGGCCGACGACGTCCTTTTCAACCATCACAAAAATGTGGAAGAGAAAATCGGCAAGCTTTATGTGATGCGGGGGAACAAGGCGGAGGAGGTCAAGGAGCTTCACGCGGGAGACATCGGCGCGCTGGCGAAGCTGACAGGCACTGCGACGACGGACTCCCTCTCCACAAAAGCGAACCCCATCCTCTACATTCGGACAGCCATGCCCACGCCATACACCTATATGCGTTATAAGGCGAAGAACAAAGGCGATGAGGATAAGATTTCTCAGGCACTTCAGAAGCTGACGGCGGAAGACCTGACGCTAAAAAGCGTCAATGACAGCGAGAACAGCCAGACGCTCCTTTACGGCATGGGAGAGCAGCATTTGGACGTGACAGTGAGCAAGCTCTTGAACAAATATAAAATAGAGGTTGTCCTGTCTAAGCCAAAGGTCGCGTTCCGGGAGACGATCCGCAAGAAATCCGACGTGGAATACAAATACAAAAAACAGTCTGGCGGGCATGGGCAGTACGGCCATGTGAAGATGACGTTTGAGCCTTCCGGAAATTTGGAGGAGGCATATGAATTCGATCAAGCCGTAGTCGGCGGAGCAGTGCCGAAGAACTATTTCCCCGCAGTGGAGAAAGGCGTCTCAGAAGCGGTATTGCGCGGGCCTCTCGCCGCGTATCCGGTCGTTGGGGTAAAGGCGCTGCTCTACGACGGCTCCTACCATCCGGTGGACTCCTCGGAAATGGCGTTTAAGACCGCCGCGAGGCAGGCGTTTAAAAAAGGATTTTTAGAAGCCTCCCCCGTTCTTTTAGAGCCGATCGTCTCCTTAAAAGTGCTTGTCCCTGACGCTTATACGGGGGATATCATGGGCGACTTGAATAAGCGGCGCGGAAGGGTGCTTGGCATGAATCCGGCAGACGGCGGAAAGCAGGAGATCATTGCGGACGTTCCAAGCATGGAGCTGTTTGGATACAGTACAGACCTTCGCTCCATGACAGGCGGCGCAGGCGACTATTCCTATGAATTTGCAAGGTATGAGCAGGCTCCTTCGGATATCCAGGAGAAGGAGATCGCGGCAAGGGCAGAGAGCTTAGAGAGCGGCGAATAGCGGCTGCTTCTGCAAGGCCAGGCAGCGGCGCGGCTGCTTGGCTTTATCGCTCATTAAGAATAAAAAACAGAAAAAGGCGGCAAGCTATCAGTTAGAATGACGGATACCTTTCAGGGAAATGGGGTTTTGACATGAGAAGGGACACGAGGAGAAGGAAATTTTTTGCCGTGCTGTTTATTTTTGTTTTTCTGATTCAGGAGCCGTCCCTTTCAAAAGCAGGGTATTTTGAAAGGGACGTATATTTTGTGAATCAGCGGGCCTTGTCATACAGCTTTCAAGCGGGGGACGCCGCAGGCTTTGCGCCGCAGGCGGCCGGCGCGTTTGCCGTGCAGTATTGGCTGAATGGGGGAAGGAACGCGAAGGGGAACCCGCTGGAATACAGCCAGGAGGATTTGCCGATTGTATTGGATATCCCCACGAAAGAGGGATATAATTTTGCCGGCTGGTATACAGACAGCGGCTTCTCCAAAAAAATAGGGCGGATTGACGAAGGGGAGGCCAGAAACCATAAGCTGTACGCCAAATGGACCAAATGCATTGACAGCAGCCAGAACTTGCAGACGTATTCCTACCATATCGGGGCGACGCAAGACGCGACGACAAAAAAAGCGAAAAATTGCAGCTATGGCTTTCTTGAAAATGTGAAGATTCCGGGAATGCCCTCCACCAGGGAGGAGGATCGGAAAGACAACCGGATTGCGGACACGAGCCAATGCCCGCAGGGAATCTGCTTTGCAAATGAATACCTGCTCATCAGCTCCTACAGCGGGGGCGCCGACAGGACGCTTGGCTGCATTCATGTGTTTGACAGGGAAAGCGGGGAGTACCTTGCCACGCTTGGCATGAAGGAGCGCAGCCATTTGGGAGGGCTTGCGTTTGACGGTGAGAGCGTTTGGGCCTGCAATTCCAACAGCAGCGCACTGGAGCGCATACCATATGCGTTCATCAAGCAAGTCGCCTCCTGTATGCCGCAGGGCATTGTGGACTGCTCAAAGCAGTTTGCGCAATACCGCGTGTCCAATGCGCCGTCCTGCATCGCATATTACGACGGCCTGCTCTGGGTCGCCACGCATACCAGGATCTTAAATTCAAAGGCAGTGGCGTATCAGGTGGAGGAAGACGGCCTTCGCCCTGTGAAAAGCTGCAGGATCCCGGACAAAGTGCAGGGAATCGCCTTTGACGAAGAGGGGGCGGTATATGTCAGCACATCGTATGGAAGGAAACAGTCATCCTACCTCAAAGTGTACGCGTCAATTGACGCAATGGATGACAGGCCAGGCCGGCCCAGGGTGAAGGTGGAGATGCCGCCCTGCTCGGAAGAGCTTGAGGTTTCCGACGGCAGCATCTATATTTTGTTTGAGTCCGCCGGTGAAAAATATTTAGAGGGAACGGACGGGAAAGGGAAAAGCACGGCCCCGCTGGACAAAATCTTAGTCCTTTCAAAAAAATCTATTTAGGCGCTCTGCCTGTGCCTGTGGCGGAAAATGGATTTCTCTGATTTAATCCTTGAAAAGCGCAGCGCAATAGGATAGAATATTACCGAATTCCATACGGAAATGAATTTGAAAGAACAGGAGCAGAGGATGAATCATGAGAAAAACGAAAATTGTATGTACTTTAGGCCCGGCGACCGACAAAGACGATGTGCTGGAAGAGCTGATCGTGAAGGGGATGAATGTCGCCAGGTGCAATTTTTCCCACGGAAGCTACGAAGAGCACAAAGCAAGGATTGACCGCGTAAAAGAGCTGCGGGAGAAGCATCATATGCAAACGGCCATCATGCTTGACACCAAGGGGCCGGAAATCCGGCTAGGGACGTTTAAGGAGCATGAGGCGGTTTTGGAGGAAGGGCAGAAATTCACGCTGTATACGGAGGAACGGGAAGGGGATTCCGACGGCATCTCCATCACTTACCCAGACTTATGCAAGGACGTCTCCGTCGGCTCCACCATTTTAATTGACGACGGCTTGCTGGAGATGGAGGTCGTGGAGCTAAAGGAAGGGGAAATTGTCTGCCAGACAAAGAACGGGGGCAAGATCTCTGACCGTAAAGGCGTGAACGTGCCGGACGTGATATTGTCCATGCCGTTCTTAAGCGAAAAAGACAAAGAGGATATGCTGTTCGGCATCAAAAACGACGTGGACTTTATCGCGGCGTCCTTTGTCCGAAGGGCGGACGATATCTTAAAGATGCGGAAGTTCTTAAACGATCACGGCGGCTATGACATACATATCATAGCGAAGATCGAGAACAGGGAAGGCGTGCAGAATATTGATGAGATCCTGGAGGCGGCTGAGGGCGTCATGGTCGCCAGGGGAGACATGGGCGTGGAGATCCCTTACGAAGAGGTTCCCGTGATACAGAAGCTGATGATTAAGAAAGGCATTGAGGCTGGCAAGCAGATCATTACGGCGACGCAGATGCTTGACTCCATGATGAAAAACCCGAGGCCGACAAGGGCTGAGACAACGGACGTCGCGAACGCGATTTATGACGGGACGGGGGCGATCATGCTTTCCGGAGAGACGGCGGCAGGATTGTATCCCGTGGAGTCTTTAGAGACGATGGTGCGGATTGCGGACCGCACGGAGCAGGATATTGATTACAGGAAACGCTTCTTTTCCAGGGATCGGAAGGCAAATCCTGACGTCACTGACGCAATCTGCCATGCGACCTGCACGTCTGCGCTTGACCTAAACGCAAAGGCAATCGTGACCGTCACAAAGAGCGGGCATTCCGCGCGGAATATCGCAAAATACTGCCCGCCCTGCGGCATCATCTGCGGCGCGACGGAGGAGAAAGTGGCGCGGCAGCTCAATCTGGTATGGGGCGCTGTCCCAATCATCTTAGAGAAGCAAAAAGATGTATTCGAATTGTTTGACCATGCCTTAGAGGAGGCGGAAGAGCAGGGCTATCTTTGCAAAGGGGACATGACCGTCATCACCTCAGGCGTTCCGATCGGAGTGTCAGGGACGACGAACATGATAAAAGTGCAGACTGTATAAGAATGCTCTCCTCACGGCGCAGGCGGCGGGGCAGCCTGCGCCGCGCTTGCCGTTGAATTTCAGAAACTTGTCATAATCGAAAACCCTGTTCATACAATGTATAAAGTATTTTGCAAAACTTACATTGTTATGGAAAGGGGTTTTTATATGGAAATGGCTTCGGATAAAGAGTTTAATCTTTACCGCGATATCCAGCAAAGGACGGGCGGCGAGATTTATATTGGCATTGTAGGGCCGGTACGCACGGGGAAGTCCACCTTCATTAAGCGCTTCATGGATTTGATGGTGATTCCGAACATGGAGGACGAAAACAGCAAGGCGAGGACAATTGACGAGCTTCCGCAGTCCGCTCAGGGAAAGACCATTATGACGACAGAGCCCAAATTCATCCCAAAGGACGCCGCCACGATCCGCCTTGGCGGAGACAGCGAGGTGAAGGTGCGTCTGATTGACTGCGTGGGCTATATGGTAGACGGGGCGGCGGGGCATATGGAGGGGAACAGCAAGCGCATGGTGAAGACGCCATGGTTTGACTATGAAATCCCATTTGTGGACGCGGCATCTATCGGGACGCAAAAAGTAATCAAAGACCATTCGACCATCGGCGTCGTCGTCACGGCAGACGGGTCGTTTGGGGAGCTTGCCAGGGAGAATTATATCGCCGCTGAGGAAAAGACCATAGGCGAGCTAAAGACGTTGGGAAAGCCGTTCGTAGTCGTGCTGAATTCCGAAAAGCCTTACAGCGAAGAGACGGTGAAGCTTTCTGAGCAGATGATGGAGCAGTATCAAACGCCTGTCATCCC
The DNA here is from genome assembly GCA_947652855.1 of uncultured Roseburia sp. Taxonomy (GTDB): domain Bacteria; phylum Bacillota; class Clostridia; order Lachnospirales; family Lachnospiraceae; genus Roseburia_B. The sequence continues at coordinate 6,545 of CANTEO010000074.1, forward strand.
GGTAAGCTGCGAGCAGCTGCGCAAAGACGACGTCAACCGCATTCTGGAAAGCGTCCTGCATGAATTCCCGATTGTGAAGATGGAGTTTTATATCCCAAAATGGGCGGAAATGCTGCCAGCGGGAAACCGCATGAAAGAGTCCGTCATTGAAAACGCGCGCGCCATCTTGCATTCCGTGACAAAGGCCAAGGATATCAGCCAGATCAAAAAACAGGACGATTCAGAATATATCGCAGGGATCCATCTGGATAAAATGGATTTGGCGCAGGGGCTTTTGAAAATTAAGATCGAGATGGAAGACAAATATTATTACGAGAACATCAGCGAATTGACGGGCGTTCCCATTCAGGGAGAGTATCAGCTGATCTCCCTGATTAAGGAGCTTTCCGCGCAGAAAAATTCCTATGAAAAAGTCGCGGACGCAGTCAACGCGGTGCAGATGAAGGGCTATGGCGTCATTCACCCGCAGCTTTGCGACATCACCTTAGAGGAGCCGGAGCTGATCCGGCACGGCAACAAATACGGAGTCAAATTAAAGGCGACGTCGCCTTCCGTACACTTAATCCGCGCCAATATTGAAACGGAGATCGCGCCGATTGTCGGCAATGAAGATCAGGCCAAAGACTTAATCGCCTATATTAAAGAGGGCCAGAACACGCCAAACGGCGTTTGGGACACAAACATTTTTGGCAAATCGGTCGGAGAGCTGATGGAAGACGGCATTCGAAGCAAAATCTCCATGATGGACGATGAATGCCAGATGAAGCTGCAGGACACCATGCAGAAAATTGTCAACGACAGCAACGGCGGGCTTGTCTGCATTATCATTTAACCCGTTCTTTTAAGTGCGTATCTTTTAAATGCATAAGATGCGCGCTTCTTTTTGCGTGTCAGGCAATGCCTTGCCGGCTAGATTTTTTTCAAAAAAGATTGTATGCGCCATCGGATTTGTGTATAATAAATGGCGTCCCGGTTGAATCGGGCGCAGGAGGAAGAGGATGGGCAAAGCTTATGAAAAATTACTGCGCTGCTTTTCTGGCGTGTCGCGCGCCGTTGATTTTAAGCCTGACATCGCAGTCGTCCTAGGCTCTGGCCTTGGAGGCTTTGCGTCGGCCATTCACGTGAAGGCTACATTAGATTACCGTGACATTGACGGGTTTCCTGTGTCAACTGTGGAAGGCCATCGGGGCAGGTATGTGTTTGGATGGGTTGGGGACGTCCCGGTTGTCTGTATGCAGGGCAGGGTGCATTATTATGAAGGCTACTCTATGCAGGACGTCGTGCTGCCAATCCGCCTGATGCGGCTTATGGGGGCGCGTGCGCTGCTTTTGACGAATGCGTCCGGCGGCATCGCGCCGACGCTTCGCATTGGGGATTTTATGCTGATTACTGGGCAGATTGCCTCATTTGCGCCATCCCCGCTGATTGGAGCAAACTTAGACGCGCTTGGAACGCGCTTTCCCGATATGAGCCATATCTATGATGAAGATTTGCAGGAGGCCATATTGCAGGCGGCCAGTCAGGAAGGGATCGGCATAAAAAAAGGCGTGTACCTTCAGGTCACGGGGCCGCAATATGAGACGCCGGAAGAAGTGCGGATGTACCGCCTTTTGGGCGCGGACGCCGTGGGCATGAGCACGGCCTGCGAGGCGATTGCCGCAAAGCATATGGGCATGAAGGTGGCTGGCATTTCCTGCATCAGCAATCTGGCCGCGGGAATCTTGGGCAAGCCGCTTTCCCATGCGGAAATTCAGGGCATTGCGGATTTGTCCGCGCCTAATTTTCAGAAACTTCTCTGTCAGTCCATTTTAAATATGGCCGTTACGTAGGAAGGATGGAATATGATCATTACATTTGTGCATCACAGCTGTTTCGTGTTAGAGACGAACGAGCGCGTGTTGATTTTTGACTATTTCAAAGACGGAAACGTCAAGGGGTATACATTTACCGGAGAGCTTCCCGAGCTTGCGGCGGACAAGCCGGTTTACGTGTTTGCCAGCCATTTCCATCAGGATCACTTCGACTTAGAAATCCTGCGGTGGAAGGGCCGGTTCCAAACCATCCGGTATGTCCTGTCCAAAGACATCCGGCTGTCTGCGCGTTACCTGGAGCGCAACGGCATAGACCCTTCGGTAAGAGAGGACATTACGTTCGTGCAGCCGCTAAAGACGTATCAGGTCGGCGACATGGAAGTGAGGACGCTCCGCTCGACTGACGCCGGGGTCGCGTTTTTAATTCAGATGGAGGGAAAGCGCATTTACCATGCCGGAGACTTAAACCTATGGAAATGGGATGGGGCGGGCGAGCTTGTGAACGGCAAGGAGGCGCGGGCATATAAGCACGAGATCAATAAGCTTACGGACTGCGAGATTGACGTCGCCTTTGTCCCGCTTGACTCCAGGCAGAAAAAATATGCCGCGGAGGGCTTGTCTTATTTCATGGAGAACGTGGACGCCAAAGTTGTGTTCCCTATGCATATGTGGCAGGACTACAGCCCGATCGCGGCGTTTAAGTCCAAAATCTCAAACGGGGCGTTCGCGCGGCGGCTGGTAGACATTTCAGGAGAAAACGAGGCATACGAATTATGATGAAAGTGACGATTTATACGGACGGGGCCGCAAGGGGGAACCCAAACGGCCCCGGAGGATATGGGGCGGTGTTAGAATACGTGGACTCAAAAGGCAATCTGCACACAAAAGAGCTGTCCGCCGGATACCGCAGGACGACAAATAACCGAATGGAGCTTATGGCAGTGATCCGGGCTTTGGAATGCCTAGTGAAGCCTTGTGAGATTGAGCTGTATTCCGACTCGAAGTATGTGGTGGACGCGTTTAACCAAAATTGGGTGGAAGGCTGGCAGAAAAGCAACTGGAGAAAATCCGACAGGCGGCCGGTAAAAAACATTGACCTTTGGAAAAAGCTGCTGACGGTAAAAAAGCCCCATGCCATCTCGTTCCATTGGGTGAAAGGGCATGACGGCCATCCGCAGAACGAGCGGTGCGACGCCCTCGCGACGGCGGCCGCGGACGGGGACGGGCTGCTTGAGGATGAAGAGCTTTTGGTTTAGGAAAAGGAAACATATGAAAAAATTAGTTGTTGTGATTAACGGGAGCGGAGGCGTCGGAAAGGACACGCTTTGCACGCTTTCCGAACGCCATTTCCGGGTTAAGGGCATTTCCTCAATCGACCCCATTAAGGAGATTGCGCGTCAAAACGGGTGGAATGGGGAGAAGGACGCAAAGTCCAGGAAATTCCTGGCAGACTTAAAGGCCCTCTTCGTCGCCTATAATGACCTCCCGCTCCAATATCTGCTGAAAGAATATCAGGCGTTCGCGGCAGGCGAAGAGGAGATTTTATTTGTGCATATCCGTGAGGGGGAGGAAATTGACAAGTTCAAAAGGAGCGTGGATGCGCCCTGCGTTACGCTGCTTGTGACGCGTTCGGACGGGCAGCAGGCGCCTTGGGGAAATGCCTCGGACGACAACGTGGGCGACTACCCATATGACGTTCAGTTCCGAAATGACAAAAGCATCCCGGAGGCAGAGCGGGATTTTGTCGAATTGCTACGCTCTATTTTAAGCGCAGTTGAGCCGTAAAAAGAATGAAAAGAAGTCTGTTTCATAGAATAGTGGTAAGAGCATTTTTATGCGATATCATCCTTCTAGAAAAGGGGCTTTTTTTGTGGGTAAGACAGTAAAAGAACATACGGCAAAAGAAAAAACGGAGCAGAAGGTAGAAAAGCGGATTGGAAGCAATGTGCAAAACATGATTTCTCCGCAAAAGCCATCCCGGAAGAGA
>CANTEO010000075.1 GCA_947652855.1 uncultured Roseburia sp.
GTGTCTGAATGGCGTCTGTGCCTGGCGCTGTCCGCCAAATGCCAAGGCTGTATCTAAAAATTGATTTCCATGCCTTTGGCAGCGCAGTTCTTAGCTCAATTTCCCTACATTTCCACCAGCCTCACCCGAAGCCCATCCTTCAGCTCTTTATCGGACTCAGCCACAAATGCCTCCTCGTCTGTCAGCGCCCCGTCCTCTAACGCCACGAACGACTCGTCCCGATTCAAAACCTTCACCTTGCGTTTCTGCACGGAAAGCTCTGTCCCAAGGATAGTGGATTTTTCCTCCACGAGATACACAAAGTCCGTCGAATCTATTGTATGCAGCGCAGAAACAGGAATGCAGCATGAAAACCTGCCAATCTCCTTGTTGATCTCCATAGAGGCGGTTTCCCCGATTTGCGCGTCCGTGTCCTCTAACCTCGCGGTAACCTGGCAGCTCCCGTCCTCAAGCTCGCCGATTGCGTCAATCTTCACGCCATACAAATCTTTTGCGTCGCCTTGAAACTTTATGCTCATCGTGTCTCCCGGCACAAGATAGCCTTTCTCCTCACTTGGCAGAACCGCCTGAAACAGCTTCTCCCCGGCCGCGTCGCTAAGCACAATGGCTGAGGAATCCGTCGTCCGTTCCCCAGAATGCACCAAAATCCGGCTGACATAGCCTGAAACTCCGCTTAAAACCTTGCCCTCGCCCTCCTTTAAGGCAAGCAGCCTTTCCTTCCCCTCCCTTAAAAAATGAATCTGGTTCTGCTGCTCATATTTTGCACCGCCCTGACCCGTCCCGCGCCGCGCATCCTCCAACGCCCGCTGCGCCTGCTTCAGCGCGTCGCTTTTGCTCGCGTTCGCCGCATTGAAAGCCTGCTCTTTTTCTGAAACCTCGTCGTTTAACGCCTGCCGTTCCTTGGCATAGCTCTCCGAAAGGCCCGCGTCTAAGCTGTTTTTATAATTCTGAAATGCCTCTTTGTCCTGTTTTTTGGCATTTTTCTTCTGTGCGGCCTTTTGCAGCTTCTGATATTCCGCATCTTTTTGATATGCGCTTTCTTTATAATCCGATTCAGAAGGAAACGTGTCCCTGGCCGCCATTGCCGCCTGAAGCGCCGCGCCCGCCTGGCTCACCTCGCCGGAAGACGCGCCTTCAATATCCTTTAAGTCCTGGCTGGCCCGGTTCACTGCCGCGCTCCCGCTGGCGTTTAAGTCCGAAAGAGCCGATTCCGCAGCCCTTAAATCCAGATCGGCCTTTTCTATAGCCTGATCCAGGTCGCTAAGCGCAATCTGAAACAGCAGCTCCCCGGCCTCTACCTTCTGCCCTTCCACGACAGACACTTTTTCGATCAACAGCCCCGCCTCCGTCACAACCGGAAGCTCTTCTTTTGTCAGCACAAACCCATTCGCCGTAATCTTACGCGTCAGCGTCTCCCCTTTTGGGGTCCCAACCTGAATTTGAGGCATCTGATTCGCGTAAATCCCCCTCGAGGCAATCGTGCAGGCCAGCATAAGCAGCATAAACGCCCCGAAGTATTTGACTGCCCGTTCTTTGTGTTTTCTCATGATCCATCCCTACTCCTTCATGCCTGATGCAGCAATTCCCTGTTCTAAGTAATCCTGCCCCATAAAAAATACAAACACCGCCGGAATCAGCGTCACCACGGAAGCCGCAAGCGCCATCCCCGCACGCTTAAGGTCAATTTCCGGCAAATACAGCGACAGCGGCCAGCCGGAAGGCGTAGCCAAAAACGCCAACGGCTGCTCCACCATATTCCAATATTCCAAAAAGCCAAGCACAAGCGCCGATAAAATCCCGGGAGACCCAAGCGGAATCCCAATCCTGACAAAAACCTGCCACTCCCCTGCGCCGTCAATCCTCGCCGCCTCATACATCTCTTTCGGAATCATGCAAAAGCTCCGGTACATTAAAAACACGGGAAATGTGGAAAAGACTGCCGGAAGGATGACTGCCAGGTGCGTGTCCATCAGATTCATTCCATTTAACACCAGATACGATGGCAGCATCATGACGCTAAACGGCATCAGCATCAAAATCACATACGTCAAATATAGCGCGCCCCTCCCGCGAAAAGAAAATTTCGCAAACGCCCACGCGGCCGGGATTGACACAAGCATCTGCCCAAGCAGGATGCATCCGACGATTTTTACGGAATTCCAAAACACGGTAAAAAATTCCGGCGTATAAAGCAGCAGCTTCACAAAATGCCGCGCCGTCGGGTAAAGGGGCAAAAGCCGCCAGCTCACCCTCCCGCCGGACGCCCCGGCCACTGCGGCGAGCGAGTCGCGAAGCTCATTGCCGCTCTTTAAGGAGCCGAGCGCGACAGCGGCCACCGGAAGGCAGATCAAGATCCCCAATGCAAGCAAAACGCACAATACGCTTTTTTTCATGAGCCTGCGCCCAAAATAAGCGGCAGGGTATTTTTTCATATGCCATCCTCCTGTTCCCAAAGCTTCTGCATCACAAGTGAGCAGGCCGCAAAAAACGCCGCAAGCCAGACGGCCGCAGCCGCCATCTTTTCAGTCTCTAAGTTTGTAAACCAATTTTGAAACAAATGCTGTAAAAGATACATACTCTTCTGAGGATATGGCCCGGCCACCAGGTACGCCTCCCGAAACACCTTAAACGAATTTAAAAACGAGAGCATCGTAATTGTGTAAAACGCGGGCCTTAGCTTAGGAAGGAGAATATACAGCACGCATTGCCTCTCCGTCGCCCCGTCTACCCTGGCCGCTTCCATCAGGCTCTCCGGCACGGACATCATGCCGGCGATCCAAAGCACGACTGTATAGCCCAGGTTCTTCCAAATATAGCTGATAATCAGAACCCAGAACGCGGCCTCGCTCCCTAGCCAATCCACAGAAGGGATCCCAACGCCTGCAAGAAGCTGATTGAAAAGCCCCGCCTTATGGAAAAACGCCTTCCAGATCAGCACAAGGACCGCCGTGGGCACTGCCATGGGCAGCAAATAGACGGATTTTAAAAACCGCATCCATTTGCTTTTGTAAATCCCAAGGGCCACCAAAAATGAGCTAAGCAGCAAAATCGGAATCCCAATGCCCGCAAAACGCAGCGTGTTCCTCACCGCCAGACGAAACGCCCCATTGAAAACAACCGTCTGAAAATTTCCAATTCCATTGGAAAATGAGCGGATCAGCACGTCAAAAAACGGAAACACGGAAAACGCCACGACGCCGATTAGGCTTGGCAAAAGAAACCATGCCCTACTCCGCCAAATACAGATCCACCTTTTGGACAATCTCACCACATCCTTCATCAACCGAAAGCTCGCCGGAAAGCGCCTTTGCCCCGCTCTCTAAGATCGCCGTCCGAATCATGTCGTCCGACAAGCCTGGCGCAGCCAGCATCTTTACCTTTTCCTTCAAAGCCGCCACATCGTCCCCGTCTGGCCAGCTTGCCTCAAAATGCACTTGTTTCTGCGTCTCTCCGTCGTCTCCCGCAAGCGATGAGGTAAAGCCAAGCACCGACTGGTCGTCTGGATTGGGATTTTCAAAAAACTTGTCAAATGCATCCTCATTCACCGGAATGCCGTCAGAAAGATCCGCTTTCTGAGCCTCTGTGCCAAGCAGCGCCTTAAAAAATTCTATGGAAAGCTCCATTTGACTTGACTTCGCGTTGACGCCGCAGATTCCCTTTGGCGTAAAAATGCGTTCCCCGCTCAGCAGCTCATAGGACGCGTTTTTGAAATCTTCATGCTCCAAAAGCCCGATGGCATACTCCAAATCCTCCACGCTGCTTATCGTCCCAATGACAATCTCCTGCCCGTCGCTCAAGCTGTCCATCACGGTGGAGGCGTCAATCGGAAACTCCCCTTCCTCCGTCGCCATCCCGTTCTCTTCCCGCCACTGAATGCTTCTGTCATGGTTTTGCAGCTCCTGATCCGTAATCTGCTTCTTTTCTTCTTCGTAAATTGCCTTCGCCTGAGCCAAGAATTCATTCAGCGCCTCCTGATCCGTCGCCCCATCTTTGATAAATTCGGATGCAGGCAGCATCATATACAGCTTCTTTAAAAGCTCCTCCGGCGTATATGTCCCAAGAACCGTATTGGAATTCGGATTCTTCTCCCTCGCCTTCTTCACTGCCCCGGCAAGAGTGGCCGTGTCCGACACGCCGTCAATCACGTCGTCCTTTCCTAATATCACCGGAACGCGGCAGCGGATTGGAACGGCATACAGGCCATCTTCCTTCTCATATGCCCGCAGGACATTGGAAAAATAAGCGCTCCCTTCTTCCATCTCCTCCACGGCTTCATTCAAATCCATCAGAATGTCCTTCTCCACATACGAATCCAGCGGCATATCATCCAAAAGCAGGATATCCGGCCCTTCCCCCGCCAAAAGCTTCGTATTCAGATTCCGAATCGCGTCTTCCTTCGTCACTCCATAATCACCGGAAAGGCCGATTTCCTGCTTCACATAGACATCCGGGTGGCTTTTTCGGAAAATGCTGACCGCCCGGCTGACCGTCATGTTCTGCTCCATGGAAAACACGCTGATCTGCTGTGTGGGAACCGCCGCAATGTCCGCATCATACGCATAATGGTCAATCTCACCGTCCTCATACCCGATCAAAAAGCTGCCATCCTCATTCTGCAAAATGCCCGCAGCCCTTTTCGTTGGGTCTCCCAAGCTGCAAAGGCCGCCGTCCAAAAGCTCCTCCATCGCGCCCCCGCCCATCACATGGCTGTGCAGCCCACTTTTTGAAGCGGCATACACCGTATTCTCTTCCTCGTTATAGCAAAGCGCGATATAGCGCCCAAGCGGGCTTTCCTGCTGAATGAACTCGCAAAGCTCAGCATCCTCCGCCGCCTTTCCTTTGGATATCTGATACGCCCAATTCCCTGTAAAAAGATAATCCCCCGCCAAAAAAATTTGATCATATTCATCTTCGCTCATGCCGATTTTATGCAGCACTCCCTCGTCCAAGCTGACCGTATATGCATAACCGCCGTTCATCAGCGCGGCAAGCGTCCTCTCTCCTGTAAATGCCGCCCAGGAGAGGTAAAACGCATTCCCGGAAGGCTCTGTCAGCTCTACCTCCGAAGCGCTCCCCTCCTTATTTATATAGACGTATTTCTCATTTACGCCGGTTTCCCCAACCTCATTCCAGTTCACATAGGAAAAAAAGACCGCCCCATCCGGCGCGATGCATTCGCTGGTGATCTCAATCTCCTCTTTGCCCGTCTTCTCGGCCAATGCGGGCAGCTCCTTCTCCTCCCAGGAATCCCCGCCGTCCTTTGAAACCAAAAGGCTCCCTTTGTCTGGATTCAAAAGCGCGACGCTTCCATCCGACAGGCGCACCATCTCTTCCAGCGCCTTCAATCCATCTGGCGTCGTCTTTTGCGTCTCCACATACCGCCCCTTCGCCACATCCTGCGCGGCCTCCTCTTCGCTCCCGGACGCATCCTGCCTGGCTCCTTTCGTTTTTACAGCGTCCTCCCCGCCGCAGCCCATTACAGAGCACAGCAAAGCTCCCGCTAACGCGAGCGGCAACTTCCGCAGTTTATTCCAACGTTTCATATGAATCCTCCTTTTTTCATTTTAAATTATGATGCCCGCCTATCCAAATATCCTCTCAAAGTGGCCTGTCACGTTTACCAGCTTACCAGATGAATCTTTAAATAATCTCTAAATTTTAGAGATTATTTAAAGCCTCCCGTGGTACAATAGATTCGATCCCGAAAAGCGAAAGGAGTAACTGTATGCGAATATTGCTCGTAGAAGACGACAAAAACCTCTTAGAGACGCTTGCGTTCCAGCTAGAACACGAGGGCTTCACCACAGACACCTGTGAAAACGGCGAAGATGCTCTTTTTTATATAGAAGAAAACATTCACGACCTCATTCTCCTTGACTGGATGATCCCCTTACTGGACGGAGTCTCCCTGATAAAGAAAATCCGCTCCATGGGATATGAAACGCCCGTCATCCTGTTGACAGCTTTAGGCGAGCTTAAGGACAAAGTCACCGGCTTAGATTCCGGAGCGGACGATTACCTCGTCAAGCCGTTCGCATTTGAAGAGCTGCTCGCCCGCATTCGAAGCATCTGCCGCAGGCCAAGGCAATGGCAAAAAAGCGACGCCCTCTCTTTCGGCGACGTCACCTTTGACGCATCCACAAATCAGCTTACAGGAGGGCTTTCCAAATGCACGCTCTCCAAAAAAGAAGGCGCCCTGCTTCACATTTTCTTTCAAAATCCCACGCAGACGCTGCCCCGCAGCACGCTGCTCTTAAAAGTCTGGGGCGTAGACACAGATGTTGAAGAAGGGAACCTGGACAATTATATGCATTTTATCCGGCGCCGCTTAAAATCGGTCAGCAGCCAGGTTTCCATTAAGACCATACGCGGCGTCGGCTACCGCCTGGAGCTTGCTTAACGCATCAAAAAAAAACGACCCATACAGGAGGCCATTATGTATCAAAAACTGCACAGACGCCTGACGTTACTTTTTACAGGAGCGGCCGGCGCCATTTTAATCATTATGTCCATCAGCTACTTGTATATGTCAGAACGCAGGCTGACGCAAAACAACTTCCTCACCTTCTCCTCCAAAGTGGATTCCCTGATTACAAGCTTAGAGCAGCAAAGCCGCTTAAGCTGGGAATGGATCTTAAAAACCTCCGTAAGCCAAAACTTCATCCTTGCTTTTTTTGACAACAACGTCCCGATCGCCTATAACCGCGTCGTTTTGTCAGACGAAGAGCTCTCTCTCTCAACCGAGGCGAGGCAATATGCAAAGAAGGCATACCCGCAGCTTGAAAACGGCTCCAGCTATACTGCCCGGCATCAGGAATTCACTTTTACGTCCAGCAAAAACGAGACTTACCATGCCTCCATTTTAAACACGCAAAAAGGGCATGGCGTCATCACCGGAATCATCCTCTCCCCTACCCGTCCGTTTGAAATGCAGCTTAAGGGGCAACGCCTGCGGTTTGTCGCGTTAAACGCAGCCGGCGTCCTGCTGCTGCTTTTATTTTCCCATTATTTCACCGGAAAGCTGCTTGCGCCCATCATTGAATCCCGGAAAAAACAAATGGCGTTCATCGCCGCCGCCTCGCACGAGCTTCGGACTCCGATCGCCGTCATAAATTCCGCCCTCTCCGCCGCAAAGGCAGCAGAAGGCATGAAAAAAGACCATTTTTATCAAATTGCAAAAGGAGAGTCCTTGCGTCTTTCGACATTAACAGACGATCTTTTGCTGTTAAACCGATCCGACGCCGGACGCCTTGATTTGAAGAAACAGCCGACAGAACTTGACACGCTCCTGTTAAACGCCTGTGAATCTTTCGAGCCTTTGGCAAAAGAGCATAAGATGACAATTACGGCCTCTCTGCCAGAAGAGGCCCTCCCCCTATGCGCCTGCGACAGAGAGCGGCTGCATCAGGCGCTTGGCGTCCTGATATCAAACGCGCTCCATTACGGAACGGAGGGCGGCTACGTCAAGCTCTCGTTATCCCACAACAAATCCATGTTCTGGATTATGGCGGAGGACAATGGAATCGGCATTCAAGAAGAGGATAAGCCCTATATCTTCGACCGCTTTTACCGCGGGGACAAATCCCGTTCCGGCAAAAGCCATTTTGGCCTCGGCCTAAGCATTGCCAAAGAAATCATAGATGCGCATGGCGGAAAAATCATGGTAACGGACACGCCAGGGGGCGGAACCCGCTTTTTTATCCTCCTCCCCTAAGGATTAATCTACGCAACGCGTCCTATCTTCGCGTTTCGCGGATTATTTTTGTTGCGCGCATTTCCGCTATGCGTTTCGCCTATTTTCAGAGTTTTATCCGCGCTTTTGTCATAAAATATCCCTCATCAAGAGGGAGGGATGCAGTTTGGACATTGGAGCTAAAATACGCAGTCTTCTGGAACAGGAGGGAATCACTCAGAAGCAGTTGGCAGAATCCTTAAACATTTCTGCAACCACATTAAACGGATACATTAAGAACCGAAGGCAGCCGGACGCAAAGATGATGATTCGGCTCGCTTCTTATTTCAACACAACGACAGATTACATATATGGGATCACAAACCTAAGGGAACCCCTGGCTTTGCCATATAATGCGCAAGAACGCCATCTTGTCAACATTTTTCGCGCCATACCAGAAGACAAAAAGCCTCTTTATATTGAAACCGGGCGCACATTCTCTAATTTTGATAAAAAGAAGAAAACTTAAAACGCGTTTCCCTTAAGCGTGTCAGAAAAGCTCCTGTGGAGGAGACGCGCCTTCCCGCTCCCCTCCATACAGAGCCGCACCTTACTCAGCCGCTAAGCTTGTCGCGCCGGTCTGCCTGATTTGCATTGGATACACATGGTCCTTCCCTACAAAAGAGGCAATATAGCTTACGTAATCCGCCGTTTTCTCTTTTGGCGTCACCGCAAGAATGACTCCGGCAAAGCCGCCGCCATGCACCCTGCAGCAGCCATCCTTAATCCCTCTTAGATAAAGCTCCGTCAATGCAAGCGTCAGGGCCACTTTCTGATCTTTTTCATTTGATCTTGACATACAGTTCTGAAGCCATTTCCAGGAAGAATTGCCTGACTCCTCTAGCAAACGCAGAATTTCCTTCCCGTCGCCTTTTGCCAGCGCCCTCGCCGTATCCTCCACCCTTCGGTTTTCCTCATAAAAATGAAGCGCGCGCAGGATTGCCCTGTCATTGGAAAGCAGCCTCTCTATTTCCGGGATCTTGTTCATAAGCTCCTCTAAAGAGCTTTCACAAAGCCGCTTCACGCCAAGCGCGCCCGCCACTTGATGCATCTCTCCCGGAACGGCAGAATACTCCGCGCTCAAGTCCCCATGCCCTTTGCCGGTGTTGACAATCACCATGTCATAGCCTAACGCGTCAAACGAAGCGTTGATCTTCTCACATTTGATGTCGTCCGCAAAATCCAGAAGGATCGCGCCCCCTGCCGCGCAAGCCATCTGATCCATCAGGCCGGAGGATTTCATCCAGAATTGATTCTCCGCATACTGCCCAATCCTTGCGCAGTCTTCAAGCGGCATCTGACCGCCATTGAACAAGGCGTTCACCATCGCGCAAAACAGCATCTCAAAAGAAGCCGACGAGCTGACGCCAGCCGCCGCAATCACTTCCGTCGTCACATACGCGTCGAATCCCTCAACCTGATAGCCGAACTTAAGCGCGCCTTCCACCATCCCTGCAATCAGCGCCCTTGTCCCTGACTTCTTCTCCACAGAAGACGCCGCCGCGATCTCCACGTCAATCAGGTCATATCCCTCGCTTCGGATGCGGATGCTGCCCGTCCCATTTGGCGCCGCGGCACCGATCGTATCCAGGCTAATGCTTGCCGCAATGATTTTTCCCCCATTGTGGTCTGTATGGTTCCCAATAATTTCCGTCCTGCCCGGCGACGTAAAGAAGGACGGCTTTGCATCCCCAAAGTTTTCAATAAACCGTTCTGACAAATGCAAAAAACGCGCCCCACTCTTTTCGCTTTCCCCATACACACGCTCCAGCTCTTTTTTTGACGGCATATTTGACATACCCATTCTCCTTTCTTTTTCCAAATCATTCCTTACGCCTCGCGTTTTCTTGTCCTCTTTAGTATATCATGGACGCATCAAATTGGAAACTACGGAAAGCGATTTTTAAGCCCTGCCCTTAAGCTGCCGCGCCATAGCGTTCATTCTCTTAAAAACCTCTTGCTATCAGGCAGGCGTCATACTATAATAGGAATATCTTTTTGCTTTTAAAATCTAATATAAGGAGAATGACATGTACCAATTTACAGATGACTGCCGCATCGGCATTCCAGAGATTGATCATGAACACAAGAAACTGTATGATTTAATTAACCAGGCATACGACCTTCTATCTTCTGAACAAACCGATTTCCGACTGTCAATGCAAATTATGCTAAAGCGGTTAAAAGAATATGCCGACACGCATTTTGTACACGAAGAAGCCTATATGAAGGAAATCCATGACCCGGAGCTTCCTTCCCAAAAACAAGAGCACGCGGCGTTTTCCCATTACATAAGCGCCTTTCAGATCGACCGCCTGGACAACACGCAGGTGAAGGCTGCATTTGAAAGCCTGCTGGAGTATCTTTCCCGCTGGCTGTTCCGCCACATTTTAAGCAGCGACGCTTTGATTGGGACATTTCAGTCTCCGTTTTCCTTTACAAAGAAATACCTGACTGGCATTAAGCTTGTGGACGATGAGCATAAACGGCTGTTCGAAATTATAAAAAACGCCGACGAGATCATCCATGCGGAGCTTTTACATGATAAATACGATGAGATCGTCCGCATCCTGTCTGAATTAGAGGACTATACAAAAGAGC
>CANTEO010000076.1 GCA_947652855.1 uncultured Roseburia sp.
TCGAGGTCTGGCAGTTATTTTTTTGCATAGAAAAGGAGCTGCGCACTAATTACTTAGTGCGACAGCCCCTTCCTGCGCGCCGGAAAATTAGCAGAAGCTGTTTCCGCAGCCGCCGCAGCAGAGCAATAACAGGATCAGCCAAATGTTATTGCCGCCTTCGCAGCCATTGCCGCAGCCGCCGCCGAAGAATCCGCCGCCGTTGCCATTGCAAAGGCACATCAAAACGATGAGCCAAAGAATGGAGCCGCACCCTCCGTCATTGCCGCACCCACAGTTCGTTGCTGCTAAATCACTCATTTGAATACCTCCATTTATTTATTGATTGATTACACTTCATCATATGTGGAGGGCTTGTAAGTGTTTCCATTGGACAAATTTGATTTTTTAAAATAAAATCGTTTTGGGCCGGATGGCCTGTTTTTTCCGTCAGGCGCATGGGCGAAGCCGAACGAATGAAGCCGCGTGCTTCTTGAGCCAGAATAGTTGGAAATTTTTTGCATATAGTATCAATAAGAGAATGAGAAGCAGTGATGGCATGAAGAAAATAAGCAGAATTTTCATTGGGATTGATTTGTTGCTTTTGTGCGTGATAATGGGCAAGGCCGCGGAGGGTCAAATGGCGCGCTTTCTGCAAAGCGGCCCGGCTGACGCCAAAGAGCGGGCGGTGATGAACGTTAGCAAGGGAGAGTCAGGCGTGATGGACTTGAGCATGCAGGACATGGCGAAGAAAAAAGTAGCGCTGACGTTTGATGACGGCCCGAACGCAAACCATACCGGGGCATTGCTGGACGGATTAAAGGAACGTGGCGTACATGCCACGTTCTTTTTGTTGGGGAGCCAGGTAGAAAAATCCCCGGAGCTGGTGGAGCGGATGTATGAGGATGGGCATTTGCTTGGCAATCACTCCTATGAGCACGTGAACTTAAGCAGCTTGAGCGATAAGGCGGCGATCACGCAGGTGGATTTGGCAAATGAGGCGATCTATCAGATTACAGGGGAATACCCCGAATATATCCGGCCGCCGTATGGCTGCTGGAAAAGCAATCTGGATTATCAGACGACGATGATTGAGGTGCTTTGGAACGTGGATCCGCTGGACTGGAAGACAGACAGCGTAAAGACCATTGTAAAGCGCGTGTTAAAGGAAGTTGAGGAGGACGACATCATCCTTTTGCACGATGCGTCGGAATCCTCTGTGGAGGCCGCGTTTCAGATTATTGATAAGCTGGAAAAAAAAGGGTATGTATTTGTGACGGTCGATGAGATATTATTTGATTAAACGGATAGATTTTGATTTGGAATAACGTATTAATAGGTGTAGCCACAAAAGTCACAGAACAAAACGAGCCGGCGCGCAGGCTCGGAAAAGAGGATGATTTATGAGGATAGGGAGGCACAATTACATAAAGCAGCTTAGGCTGCGCAATGAAGACGCCCTCATGTATGTCATTGATGAGTATGGCGGCCTGCTGATGTCGGTGATCCGAAAGCATCTGTTTGGCCTGCCGGAGAGGCAGGAAGAATGCTTTGACGACGTGCTGCTGAAGATTTGGAGGAATAGCTTAGAATTTGACGAGGAGAAAAATTCATTTGCGAACTGGGCTGCTGCAATTGCAAGATACCAGGCGATTGATTATCTAAGGCAGAGGAAAAGGGAGCCGGTGACAGTGGGAATTGAGGACGCGCCGATTGCCAGGGAGGATCTCGTGCTGGAAAAAATGATCGAAGAGGAAATTTCCAGGGAAACGGAAAAAATGCTGTCCTGCTTAAAGCCCCAGGACCGGGAGCTGTTTATGAAAGTGTACGTGGATGAGCAGCCGATCGAGCAGGTCAGCAAAGAGACGGGGATGAAAAAAGCCGTCATTTATAACCGTCTGTCCAGGGGAAAAGCAAAAATCCGCAGGCAGTGTCGGATGGGAAATACATTGGCGTCTTTGGACGCGGGGAAAAGGACGCAGTGAAAAGGTGAGGAGGCCGGTTAGCATGGGAAAAAATTTATATCAGCTGTTCAATGACATGGAAGTGGATTTGGCGGAATATGAGGAGCTTGACTTTTCCGATTATGAGAGGGCCGAGGCGAAACAGAGGATATTACGGGAGGTAAGAAGAATGGGACAGAGCGCAGGGAGAGACAAAACGAAAAGGAGCAAGGGAAGAAAGTGGAAATTGGCGGCTGGCGTGGCCGCGGCGTGCGCCCTTACAGTTGGGGCGGTTGGGATAGCAAACCCGATTTTGGCGAAAAATCTGTTTGGCGGCCTCTTTGGGCAGCTCATTGACAGTGCGAAGGGCGAAAAATATGAAGAGGAGCGCACTGCCATTTACTCGAAAATCGGAGAGAAGTCCGTCGACGCCAAAGAGGAGGCGCTAAAGCAGGCGGACGCCCAGGAGTATGCGATATCAGCCGAAGACCATGGCGTTACAATTTCTGTGTCGGACATCTACTGCGACGGGTACGTCTTGTATTATACGGCGTCCCTAAAGACGGACGATGAGGGATTAAGCCGGGCGGACGGCATCCTGACCGCCAGTAAGGAGCTTGGCTCAGATGAGCTTAAGGTTGAGGGGAGGGATATGTCCGGCTCCAGCAAAGGGTTTGAGAGGACAGAGGGCGATACGTTTGTCACTGCCAGTGACATTAATTTGCTCAACGAAGGGTTTGAGGCAGGCGATCAGGAAACTATAGTAGTGGATTGGAAGATTACAAACTTGACGGGACATCTTTGGGACAGGTGGGACGAGCAGGGCGAATATGAGATGACCGGCATGCTGGAGGGCGAATGGCATTTAAGGTTTCCGGTGACGGTGGATCTGTCCGAAAATGAGGCGTTTGCGATTGACAGAGAGGAAGACGGGTTTGCCGTAAAAGACGCCGTGAAGACCAAAGCGGGCCTGGTCGTTCATGTGAAGCTCCCGGATCTTAGGCAGGCGCCCTATAACGACCCGTACAATGACCCGGACTTTGGGATTAAGGACGCGCAGGGAAAGGCGCTTCAGTGGCTGGCGCAGCGGCACGAGCAGCACGAGGACGGGACGCAGGACGTCTGGATTATGGTTTTGTACAACGGGGAGCAGGAGCTTTCCTTTGACGTGAACGCGAAGGATGAGGAGGCCGCGGAGCTTGCAAGCATTGCGTTTCAGATTCCGTAAGAGGGGACTTGTTGATTTGTGGAAAGAAATCATTAAGAATAAATGAAATTTCAGTGTCATATCCTTGTCCGATTTTATGTATTATAGTATAATAAGGCGGAATACATAAAAAAGGAGTGACGATATGAGTCGCAGAAAGAAGAAAGCAAGAGTGCTGCGCAGATCCTTCCTGCTGGCTTTGGGAATTTTAATCGTTGTGATGCTTGGCGTTTATCTGGGGTTTGGGATATATTTCCAGTCACATTTCTTTTTCCATACCAGCATTGAGGATGTGCCGGTCGGCGGGCTGACGGCCGAAGAGACGGTAGAGGAGCTCCGTTCGCAGATCAAGGACTATCTTTTGGTGATGCACGACAGGGACGGGAATAAGCACCAGATCTTAGGCGCGGACATTGGCTATGACTACGAGCCTTTGGGAGAGGAGGAAAAGCTCATAAAGGCGCAGAAGGCGTTTCTTTGGCCGGGCAAGGTCGCCAAAGACAAGAGCCTTGAGATGGATAAAAGCATCACATATGACGAGGGGCTTTTGAAAAAAGCAGTCTCTGCCCTTGGATGCCTTAAGGAAGGCCAGATGAAAAAGCCTGTGGACGCTTCCATTCAAATGACAGAGGAAGGCTATGAGCTGGTTCCGGAAGAAAGAGGCAGCTATTTGATAGAGGAGAAGCTGTACGCGAGGATCAAGGCCGCGGTGGAAAGCGGAGAGTCCGAGTTTACCTTCACGGATGACCTGTATGAAAAGCCGGCGGTCACGGCGCAGGACGAGGCGCTTTCGCAGTGCATGGAGAAGATCCAGTCCTATTTGGGCGCGGAGATTACATATGACATGGGCGAGGACAAGGAAGTTGTGGGCAAAAGCGTCATTTCTTCCTGGATTACGGTAGACGAGGCGTACAACGTCACGTTCGATGAGGAAAAGGCGGCGGCCTTTGTGCAGGGCCTTGCGAGCAAATACAACACCTACGGCGATGAACGGGAGTTTCTGACGGCCAAAGGGGACACCGTGACGATTGGCGGCGGGGATTACGGTTGGGTGATCGACAAAGAGGCGGAGCGGGCGCAGCTCATTCAGGAAGTGATGAACGGAGAGGTTAAGACCAGGGAGCCAGTCTACTCACAGACGGCGGTTAGCCGCAATAAGAATGATATTGGAAATACCTATATTGAAGTCGACTACACGAACCAGCATCTGTGGTATTTTGAAGAAGGGGCCTTGAAGCTGGATTCCGACTTTGTCTCCGGCAATATCAGCAGAGGCAACGGCTCCCCGGACGGCGTGTTTAAAGTGGTATATAAGAAAAGCCCCGCCGTGTTAAAGGGAGAGGACTATGAGTCTGATGTAGAGTATTTCATCCCATTTGCGTACAATGTAGGGTTCCACGACGCATCCTGGAGGCATGGGAGGTTTGGAGGGACGATTTACAAAACGTCCGGTTCCCATGGATGCGTCAATATGCCGGAGGACAAGGCGGCGAAGCTGTATGAGCTTGTTGCGGTAGACACCCCTGTTATCGCCTATTACAGGGAGGAAGTGAAGCTTACGGCAGAGAATACGAAGATTTCGAATGCCTATTCGTATTATGACGCTGAAAAAGAAAAGGCTAAGGAAGAGGCGGAGCGAAAAGCCAGGGAGGAAGCCGCGGCCAATACGCCCCAAGTGGGGGAAGGGCAGCGGATTGCAGAGGATGGGAGCGTAGAGCCGATTCCATAGGAGAAAGCGGACGCACGCACAATTTGCCTGACGTTGGTTAGGCGGTTGGGGCTGCGTCTGCTTTTTCTTTTAGGTATTGCAGGAATTTTTTGGAGAGCTTGATTTCAGAGTAAAGGGCCGCGTATTCCTTTTCGGATAAATCCGGAAGAAAATTCGTGGGATATTTTTTTTTCATTCCATGTGAGATGGCAAGCTGCACCGCTTTGTTGTAAGCGACGGCGGCTTTTGTCTCTGAATCGAAGACGCCTGCCAGCAGGCTGCCATTTATGTGAATGCGCGCCTCATAGCAGGGAATCCCTTTTCTAGTGACGGAGCGCACGCCGTGAAAGCGGTTGATTACAATAATGTTGGAATAGCGGTAGTCGGTCTCGTCTCCATTTGCGAATCGGTAGTCCCTTCCCGCCACGGCAAAGCTGTGGATGCCGTAACGGGACAAAAGGGTCGTCTGCATGCCGTATTCGTTGACGAAAAGATGGTTCCCGCGTTTCATGATTTTATGCCTGGAATAGTAGAACAAATCGTCAATGTCAAACTTATATTCTTCTTTTTCAGAAAGATAGTAGGAAAAGTAATTGTGATGCAGATAAATGGGCGTCTTGATATAGATGCCATTGTCCCGAACATTGATTAAAGATACAATTTTCTCAAATTTGAGCAGGCAGGGGCGGTAGGCCATCTGCTCTAAGGGGATGTTTTTGTCCGCCAGCAGCCTTGCCGCCTCCAGATACGCGCCATGGGCGCGCTCTTGTGTCTGGAAGCTGCCCAGGCTGATGTGCTTATTCATGAAAGTGATGCTGGAGCGGTAATATGCCTCGCCGTTTTTCTTCTTTGCCTGGTATACGCCTGGGAGCATGAGCAGTCCATCCCTCTCTTTCTTAGTTTGACGCCATTGGGCAGACAGCAGTTCTTTTCTAATTATAATAGAAATGTTCCCGGAAATCAATTTTTAGATTTGGCTTGGGCGGCGGACGGCAGGAAATTGAGAAGAGCCGTTGACAGATTCTTTCTGTTTCTTATATAATAAATTCGATGATTTTAGGTTTTAGAAAAACAAGGCAATTCACCTTAGAAAAGAGGATAAGAGGATGGAACTACGATATGTAAGCACAAGAAGCGGAAAAGAGTCGGCCACAGCGTCACAGGCGATCCTAAAAGGGCTTGCGCCGGACGGAGGCTTGTATGTGCCGACGCAGATTCCGGCGCTGGACATGGATTTCGACGAGCTGAAGGAGATGACGTATCAGGAAACGGCTTATGCGGTGATGCGGAAATTTTTGACGGACTTTACGGAAGAGGAGCTTAGGGGATGCATTGAGAAAGCGTACGACGGGAAATTTGACGCTGCGGAGATCGCCCCTTTGGCTAAGGTGGGGGACGCGCATTATTTAGAGCTGTTTCATGGGCCTACGATTGCGTTTAAGGACATGGCGCTGTCTATCTTGCCGCACCTGCTGATGGTTTCCGCAAAGAAAAACCATGTGGAGAACGAGATTGTGATCTTGACGGCGACGTCGGGAGATACCGGCAAAGCGGCTTTGTCCGGCTTTGCGGATGTCAAAGGCACGAAAATCATTGTGTTTTACCCCAAAAACGGGGTCAGCCCCATTCAGGAAAAGCAGATGGTGACCCAAAAAGGGGAGAATGCCTACGTCGTGGGCATTCATGGGAATTTCGACCAGGCGCAGGCAGGCGTGAAGCAGATGTTTTCGGATCCTGGCCTCGCGGAGCGGATGCGTCAGTCCGGATATCAGTTTTCTTCGGCGAATTCCATTAATATAGGGCGTTTGACGCCGCAGATCGTCTATTATGTCTATGCATATGCGAAACTATATAGGCAGGGGGAGATTGCGAAGGGGGAGCAGATAAACGTCGTTGTGCCGACGGGGAATTTCGGCAATATTCTGGCGGCATTTTACGCAAAGCAGATGGGCCTTCCCATTGCGAAGCTGATTTGCGCCTCCAATGAAAACAAAGTTCTGTATGATTTCTTCTCCACCGGAATCTATGACAAGAACCGGGAGTTTATGCTGACTTCCTCTCCCTCAATGGACATTCTGATTTCCAGCAATTTGGAGCGGCTTATCTATCAAATTGCTGGAAATGACGCGAAGAAGAACCAGGAATTGATGAAGGCGCTGTCTTTGGAAGGGAAATATGAGATAACAGAGGCCATGAAGGCCCAGTTGCAGGATTTTTATGGGAATTTTGCCAGCGAAGCCGAAACGGCGCGGCAGATTCGGGACGTGTTTGAGCGCACAGGCTATGTGCTGGATCCCCATACGGCAGTTGCGTCAAACGTCTATGAGAAGTATAAAGAAGAAACGAAAGATACTGGCACAAAAGCGTTGATTGCGTCAACGGCAAGCCCTTATAAATTTACCAGGAGCGTCATGGACGCGATTGGCAGGGATTGTCAGGGCATGGAAGACTTTGCGTTGGTGGATGAGTTAAGCCGCCTCTCAGGCGTGAAGGTTCCCGGCGCGATGGAAGAGATCCGAAATGCAGAGCCGGTTCATCGCGCAGTGTGCGAGGTGGAGGAGATGGAAGGCACGGTGAAAAAGATATTGGGCATACAGTAGGCGCCGCCTCGCTCGTTGACTGCAGCGGTATTTGTTATAATCGAA
Source organism: uncultured Roseburia sp. (assembly GCA_947652855.1). Taxonomy (GTDB): domain Bacteria; phylum Bacillota; class Clostridia; order Lachnospirales; family Lachnospiraceae; genus Roseburia_B. Next base: position 7,480 of record CANTEO010000076.1, read on the forward strand.
TCATATGGCAAATTCAAAGTAAAATAACAGCAGAAAGGCGCATGGAAGAGTAATTTTCAGCCATGCGCCTTTTGCGTTCAAACAAACTTATAATTTGATTAGGAAGTTCAACATTCCAAACGGATATATGATCGGCAGATGGATGATGTTCGAACTGCTGCTGATCAACGAGTTTTCAATGCTGACGGGAGGATCTAACTGCAGTTCCATGGCATCTTCACTGGAGACGTTTACATTGAACAGGCCATTGTGCAGATTGAGGAAATCGTCAATGGATGCTTGTACATACTCGTCATATTTCGAAAAGTCTTCCCCGGCGTACCGCGACGCAAATGCAATTGCGGCATCCTCCTCTAAATCTATGTATGAGGTGAGGGAAAATTCACCGTTTATGATTTGGCCCGAGCAGCGGTTTGAAAGATATTCCTGACGCATTACAGGATTTAAAGGCATAAAATCCTCTCCGATAAAGCGGATCAGGTTGTTGAACAGCAGCGTCAGGTATTTTAAGAGATAGGTCGGAATGTCTGCGAACGTAATCAAAAACAGATTTTGAATAAGCGCCTGCAGATTTTCCTGCTGCGCGGTGGCATTTTCCAACTGGGAGAGATGGTTCTCTTCCTGATAGGAGAGGATCAAGTCGTCCAGCTCTTCTTTCGATAAGGCGCCGTTTTCCACCAGTCCTTGGCCAATTAGAAGATAAATCGGTATTTGCTTTTGGATCAGCTCTTCCACCTGTTCTGCGGTCAGAAAGCCTTCCTCTACGGCAAGCTCGCCAAAACGTTTGTTCTCATGCGTCTGGCGGATTAGGATAAAGTCAACCTGAGAAGGGGTCATCAGGCCGGCATGCATCGCCAAAGTGCCTAGCTTAAGATGCCGGATATGCTGCTCTTCGATTGCCAAAAGAAGCTGTTCCGTCGTAATTGCCTGTTTGCTTAACAGATAATTGCCAAAAAATTGTGCGTACATTTGTTATCTCCCTTCAAAGCGAGTTTTGAGAATGGATTCAATTTGCCTTTTATTTAACGGTTTTTGGATAAAATCTTTCGCCCCAAGCTTAATCGCCTGCCTAAGCTGAGCCTGTGTGCCGACAGAAGATACAATTACAATATCCGCATCCTTGTTGAATTCCATAATTTCGGAGATGGCGGTTTGTCCATCTTTGATTGGCATAACTATGTCCAGAAAAACAATGTCCGGGTAATGCGCTTTGTACATATCAATGGCCTCCTGACCGTTCGAGGCTTCTATAATGTTATTTATTCCGAGCGAAGTGATAACGTCCTTTAATTGTTTTCTGGCTAAGATAGAATCATCACCGATTAATATTTTTGCATCTTCTAATTTCATACGAACGCTCCTTTTAAAATATATGATATAACCATTTTATACTATACCTATTAAAGTTTCAACATTTAAAATAAGATTCGTTTATAAAAATTTTCACAAAATTTTAATATATAGTGCAATTTTAGCCCTTGCGCGGGAGTGAGCTTGCGTTTATAATGAAAACGAAGAAAGAAGATGAAAAAATGGACACACTGCTTATATTTGACGGAATACTGGCGGCTCTTGGCGCATATTTGGCTTTTGCCGCGCTGCGCATGAAAAGGACGGGTGAGGTCAATGCGTTTCTTGTCAGCGGGGAGGAGCGTGGGAAGTGCGCGGATCCGGCGGGGTTTATCGAACGGGTCTATAAAAGGATGGCTGCATTTGGGGGAGTCGCCTTTTTGTATGGCGTCGTTGGAGTTGCAGGCAGGCTTACCCATATGCTTAGCAGGCAGGCCGAGACGGCGGCGGGCATCGTTTTCCTTGCGTCGTGCGCATGGTTTGCATACGGCTTGAGAAAGGGAAAAGAGGGATTTTTCCGGTGAAGAGCTGATGTTTCGATACAAAACTAACATACGGAGGCCGAAAAATGTACGAAAATAGAGTTGTTATATTCTGTATTTGGCGCGCTGGAAATGAAAGATAGAAAAAGAGAAGAAAAGAATCCATGAAAGGTAGACTGCATTATCGTAAAAGACCTGTCCCGATTTTCAAGAGATTACATTGAGATTGGCGCATATCTGGAGCAGATATTTCCATTTGCCGGAGTAAGGTTTATCGCAGTAAATGACGGGTATGACAGCGACCGGTTCAAGGGAAATGTAGCAGGAATGGATACATCCTTTAAGAATCTTTTGAATGACCTTTATTGTAAGGATATATCGGTGAAAGTGAAATCTGCGCTGAAAATGAAAAAGGAGAGTGGGATTTATGCGAATGGGAGCTGTACATTTGGCTATCGTAAAGACCCAAAGGACAGGCACAAAT
>CANTEO010000077.1 GCA_947652855.1 uncultured Roseburia sp.
CAGGAAGGAATGCAATTAATATAAATATAAATATTGTATAAATTTCAATTTATATCTCTGTCAATATTGTATATATCATACATAATGTGTATTATATGTGTTTTTTTCAAAGCCTAAATTCGGTTTTATGTAAGAAAAATAATTTGAATCTTTGCATGAGTATGATATAATAGGAGCATTGAACAAAAGCGGGAAAAACACTTAAGGAGGAAGCTTTAGATGGAGAAGAAGCGGGTAAAGCAGTCCATGCTTGTTATCGCGGCCGTTATCATCGTCATAATTCTCGTTTTGCTGATCGGGAAAATGATAGAAAAATATACGCCGTCAAAAGAAAGGATAGATTTGACAGAATACTATGGCCTGACAGAAGAGTCCAAGGCGGCTATCGTTTTAGACCATGAGATTATCCCGCAGCAGGCATTGATAAAAGATGGGATGGCGTATTTGGAGTATGAGGCGGTGAAAGAGCTGTTTAACAGCCGTTTTTATTGGGATTCCAACGAAAACCTCTTATTATATACAACGCCTACGGATGTAGTGACGGCAAAAGCGTCAGAAAAAGAGTATTCAGTGACGAAAAAGAAGCATTCCGAGGATTACGTCATCGTATATGCGGATTCAGAAACGGCGTATATTGCCATGGAATATGTAAAGCAGTTTACGGACATGGATTACGTGATCCATCAGGAGCCAAGCCGGCTTGTAGTGACGACAGATTGGTCTGACTTTACGTCAGTGCCAGTGAAAAAGAAGACGCAGATCCGTTTAAAGGGAGGAATTAAAAGCCCTATCTTAACTGACGTTGAGAAAGAGACGGAGCTGATTCTGCTTAAGGGCGGCAAGGATTGGGACAAGGTCGCCACAAAGGAGGGCGTCATTGGCTATATCCGCAATAAGCGGTTAGGGGAACAGGCAGAAAAAAGCCATGGGCATACTCCGATGAAGGAAGAGTTCTCCCATCTGTTAAAGGAAGAGAAAATTAATATGGGCTGGCATCAGGTGACGCTGCCTGAGGCAAATGAGACGGTGAAGGACATCATACCCGCCGCCAAAGGGCTGAATGTCATCTCTCCCACGTGGTTTTACTTAAACGACAACGAAGGCAACTTAAAAAGCCTGGCAAGCGCGGAATACGTCAATTACTGCCATAGCCAGGGAGTGGACGTTTGGGCGCTCGTCAGCAATCTGGAAAATGACGAGGTGGATTCTACGGATGTCTTAAGCCATACTTCCAAGCGGACGAAGGTAGTGAATCAGCTGATTGCGGCCGCGATACAATATAATTTCGACGGAATTAATGTGGATTTTGAGGCGTTGAGCGCGGATGCGGGGGAAGGCTATGTCCAATTTATCCGGGAGCTTTCCTTAAAATGTGAGAACAATGGCATTGTCCTGTCCGTTGACAACTATGTCCCGACGGAATATACGGCCTTCTACAATCGAAAAGAGCAGGCCAACTTTGCGGATTATGTCATTATTATGGGATATGATGAGCATTATGCAGGGTCAGACGAAGGCTCCGTGGCGTCGATTGGGTTTGTGACGCAGGGCATAAAGGACACATTAAAGGAAGTCCCGCCAGAGCAGACGATCTTGGGCGCCCCGTTTTTCACAAGGATATGGGAAGAGACGCCGAAAGAGGCGACGGACGACGTGGAGGCGGCGGCAGAGGATTATGTGCCATATGAGCTTTCCTCACAGGCGGTCAGCATGAAAGAAGCCTGGAACATGGTGAACGTCAACGGCGTGGAGCCGACCTGGTCCAAAAAAGAGGGGCAGTATTATGCGGAGTACGTCAATGGAGGGAAGACCTATAAAATCTGGTTGGAGGATCTGGAGTCCCTGGAGCTGAAGCTAAAGGCGGCGTCAACGGCCAAGCTGGCTGGCATGGCGTTTTGGAAGCTTAGCCTGGAAGATGAACGGGTGTGGGACGTTATTTTGAAATATATGAACTGATACGCAATCAGTGCATAATAATGCAAAATGTTTTTATTTCCACTTGTATTTATGCATAAAGATGGTACAATGAATAATATTTGTTTGAATAAGGGAGGAAATTGAGTTATGAAAAGATCAGCAGCGATACTTCTTATTACGGCGTCGGCAGTGGCGTTTGCAGGATGCGGCTCCGGTGAGGATGGCACGACGTCAGATAAGGACAGCGCGGGAAATGGAGCAGAGGGCAATGCTGCGGAAGAGGTTTCCAGTGAAAGCACGCAGGCGGCTGAAGGGGCCGGCGGGGACGCGTTGGCAGACGGCATGCTTACAGTAGGGACGAACGCAGAGTTCCCTCCGTTTGAATTTGTAGGCGACGACGGGGAGCCGGACGGCTTTGACATTGCCTTAATCAAAGCGATTGGCGAAAAGCTTGGCGTAGATGTGGAAGTGGACAACATGGAATTTGATTCTTTGGTTCCTTCCATTGGAAGTAAGATCGACGTGGCGATCGCGGGGATGACAGTGACGGATGAGCGGAAAAATATGGTAGATTTTTCCGATGAGTATTATGAAGCCGTGCAGTATGTAATTGTAGGAGCGGATTCCGACATAGCGTCAGCTGCGGATTTGGAAGGAAAGAGCATTGGGGTGCAGCTTGGGACGACCGGTGATTTTATTGTGGAGGACATTAAGGACGCGACGGCGGCTCAGTACAATAAGGCTGTGGATGCAGTGAATGACTTAAGGAACGGCAGAGTGGACGCCGTGATTATTGATAAGAACCCTGCGAAAGTGTTCGGGGAGCAGTTTGGGGATGAAGTGAAGCTGTACGACGGCGAGAGCGCTGAATTTGGGTTTGAGAAGGAATACTATGCCATTGCCCTGCCAAAAGGGGATGAGGCTTTGGCAAAAGCGGTGAATGACGCGCTTGCAGAACTGAAGTCAGACGGGACGTTCGATGAGTTGGTGAAGCAGTACATTGAAAATTAATGGCAGCGGCTTGGGTTATCGTGCTGTCGCGGCAATCTTCCTGCGCCGGCATGAGGAAACCAGACGGAAAAGCAAGAAAGCGAGAAGATAATGAGTGAATGGTTATCAGATGTAGCGTTTAAGTTTCAGATTGCTTTTATTGACGGCGACCGTTGGAAGCTTTATTTAAGCGGCCTTGGCGTGACGCTGCAGATTTCGTTATTTGCCGCGGTTCTAGGCGTGGTGATTGGAATTGTCGTGGCGATGATGAAGCTGTCCACGCGAAAAAACGGAAAGCGTTCCGTGCTTTCGGTCATTGCGCAGATTTATATTGACGTGATCCGTGGGACGCCTTCGGTGCTGCAGCTTTTAATTATGTGGTTTATTGTCATGACAAACAGTAAAAACGGCGTGCTTGTGGCTTCGCTTACGTTTGGCATTAACAGTGGCGCATATGTGTCGGAAATTATGCGCGCAGGAATTTTAGCAGTGGATCACGGCCAGATGGAGGCGGGACGGTCGTTAGGCTTGTCAAGAGGGCAGACGATGCGTTACATCATTTTGCCGCAGGCGATTAAAAATGTGCTGCCTCCCATAGGAAATGAATTTATCGTGTTGTTAAAAGAGACGGCGATTGTAGGCTATGTCAGCCTGTCGGATCTGACGAGAACCGCAAGTCAGATTTCGTCGAGGACATTTGAGGCGTTTATGCCGTTGGTCGGCGCAGCAGTCATCTATTTTGTCATCATAAAAATACTCAGTAAATTAATTGAGATGCTGGAAAGGAGGCTGCGCAAAGGTGATCACCGTTAAAAATCTACATAAATCATTTGGCAAGACAGAAGTTTTAAAAGGAATTGACTACCATGTGGAAAAAGGGGAGAAAATCGTCGTAGTCGGGCCTTCCGGCTCGGGAAAAAGCACATTTTTACGATGCATGAACCTTTTAGAGACGCCTACAAGCGGCGAAATCTGGTTTGACGGAAAGCGGATTACAGATCCTAAGACAGATATCAATAAGGTTAGGGAGCATATGGGAATGGTGTTTCAAAATTTCAATCTGTTCAATAACCTGACGATTTTAGATAATATTACGCTGGCTCCTGTGAAGTTAAAGCTAATGAATAAAGAGCAGGCCAACGAGACTGCAATAAGCCTGTTAAAAAGAGTGAGCCTTTCGGAAAAGGCGGGCGCATATCCGTCGCAGCTCTCCGGCGGCCAGCGGCAGAGAATCGCGATTGTGCGCTCTCTTGCCATGAATCCAAAGGTCATGCTGTTTGACGAGCCAACATCCGCGTTAGACCCGGAAATGGTGGGCGAGGTGCTTGACGTGATGAAAGAGCTTGCGGCCAGCGGCATGACGATGGTTGTCGTGACGCATGAAATGGGATTTGCAAAAGAGGTCGGAAGTAAAGTGCTGTTTGTAGACGAAGGAGTCATTATGGAAGAGGATACGCCGGAGGAGTTTTTTGGAAATCCAAAAAACCCGAGGCTTAAGGATTTTCTTTCTAAAGTGCTGTAACGGCATGGCCTGCTTTTTACTTCATGCCATCAAGGAGGCAAGGAAGATGCTTGCCATAATGCCGCTGACAGAGGCAAACAGCGCGCCTTGCAGCGTAAAGCGAGTTTTTTTTACATGAACGTGCATAAAATAAATGCTCATGGTATAGAAAATGGTTTCTGTGCAGCTCATCATAATGGATGCGCTAAGGCCGATAAACGAGTCTGTGCCATGTGTCTTAAACAGATCTAAAAGCAAGCCGGTTGCCGCAGAGGAGGAGAACATCTTCACTATGGCAGCCGGAATTAATTCTGTAGGGAAATGCAGCGGCCCCATCATTTTTTTCAGCAGTTCGGACAGAAAATCGAAAAACCCGGATGCCCTCAATATTCCTACCGCAGTCATCAGGCCAACCAGGGTGGGCAGTATGTCGATGACGGTGAAGAAGCCGTCTTTTGCACCCTTTAAAAAATCCTGATAGACATTATTCCGGTTGAGCAGGCCATAGGCGACAATCAGAAAAATGGTGAGGGGAATCATCGTTTCGGATAAAAACAGTAAAAATTGCATATAGATGCTCCTGGGAAGGGATTTCTTTGTATAATATATGAAGCGGCTCTCTTTGTAATGCGGGGTTAAAAGATCTTTATGCATAAGAAGGAAGTCGCTTATTTGTAAGGGTTAGGAATGTGGATTTGGATCAAAGTTATGCGAAGCCTCTAGGCGGGCGATCGCGGCAGAAAGGAAGGTTCAAATGGAATGGCTTATGAGTTTGGATGGGGACATCCTTTTATGGATACAGGAGAATATACGAAAGGAGTTCTTAAGCCCGGCCGTCGAACGCATTACTCACCTGGGCGATGCCGGATGGTTTTGGATTACGCTCCTTGCTTTCATGCTGTTTTTTTCAAAATGCCGAAAGACGGCTGTGACAGGGCTGCTTGCCGTATTGATTGGGTTTCTTATTACAAATTTGTGGCTAAAGAATATGGTGGCGCGCGTAAGGCCATATGAGATCGTGGAAGGGCTTCAGTTGATTGGAAATCGTGCAGTAGATTTTTCATTTCCGTCCGGCCATTCAACTTGCTCTGTCGCGGCGTCCACAGTTCTGTTCTGTAGATTCCCAAAATGGATTGGCGCGCCGGCCCTTGTCCTTGCCCTGTTGATCTGTTTTTCCCGGCTTTATATTGGAATTCATTATCCGACAGATGTGATGGCGGGGATTCTGATCGGAATGGCGTCGGCTTTTCTTGCGATGCGAATCATGCGAAATTGGGAAGGCAAGGATCAGGCCGTTTTAAAATAAAAAGGCGCGGCGTTTAAGGAAAAAATCCCAAACGCTGCGCTGTAAAATGGATCTTTAGGCTTCTTTAAAAGCATTATGTATCCAGCTTGATATTTGCGAGCAAGGAGCCGAGGCTTGTAGATGCAGATTCATGGGAAGAGAAAGCGGCTACGCTTTTGTTGACCTCTTCCGTTTCTGTGTCGATCATCTCTTCTTCCAGCACACGCATGCTTAAGCTGATTTTATTGTTATTTGTGTTTAAAATTTTTGCTTTTACCTTTTGCCCGACTTTTAAGACTTCTCCTGGCGTCTTGATGCGCCTGGCGGCAATTTGAGAGATATGTACCAGGCCGCTTAAGCCGTTTCCGATATCTACAAATGCCCCATAAGGCATCAGGCTGTCCACTGTGCCTTCTACGACAGTTCCCGGCGACAGCATGGAGATTTTGTGATTGTGCTCCTCTTCGGCTTTTTCCCGTTCAATGACTTTGGCGGAAAGCACCAACTTCTTTTTCTTCTTATCTACTGTAATTACCCTGACGTCGAGCTCCTTGCCAAGCCATGGGTTGCAGTCCTCCACATAGCTTAGGCTTAAGTGAGAAGCCGGGATGAACCCACGGATCCCCTCCAGGTACGCGATAACGCCGCTTGGCACAATCCCCTTAACGCGAACCTTTAAGGTAGCTTCGTCTTCCAGATACTGCGCAAGCTTATCCCATGCCAGGATATCGTTCGCCTCTTTTCTGGAAAGCAGGAGATTCCCCTCTCCGTCGTCCATACGGATGATGGTGGCCTCCAGGACATCGCCAATATGGACAGATTCCATTGGGTTAAAATCCGGGTCGCTGCTAAGCTCCCCTGCCTTAATGATTCCGGGCGCATAGTACTTTAAATCCAGCGTGACGTCATCCTCTGTCACGGAAATCACTGTCCCGGTGATGATATCCCCTTCAGACAGCTTGCGGAAGGAAGATTCCAATTCATTTTTGAAATCGTCCATGGATTCTGTTCCTTGTGTTGTTGTTTCGTTTGCCATTTTCCACACTCCTTTCTTTGTGCATACGCCCATTATAACATAGAAGTGTTCGTTAAGGAAGGAAATCGTTTTTTATCTCTCATATATTTTTTAAAAAAATAATTTGACATTTCAGAAAGAAAGGCTTATAATAGCCCTTGCATCGGGAAATAATGAATTATAAAATAATACCGCGGGGTGGAGCAGTCTGGAAGCTCGTCGGGCTCATAACCCGAAGGTCGCAGGTTCAAATCCTGCCTCCGCAACTATTTAAGCATGACTGTATCAGAGAAAGCTCTGTGCAGTCATGTTTTTTATAAATAAAAATGCATCTGTCACGGGATTTAGAAGCGGCTAGGTCAAAAGGGGGAATCAGAATGAGTCCAATTGAGCAATTAGGGCAATGGGTGAAAGAATCGGATAACATTGTTTTTTTTGGTGGAGCGGGAGTTTCAACAGAAAGCGGGATTCCGGATTTTCGGAGCGTGGACGGTCTGTATCATCAAGAGTATGACTATCCGCCAGAGACAATCTTAAGCCATACCTTTTATATGCAGAATACGCCGGAATTTTACCGTTTTTACAGGAACAAAATGCTTTGCCTTGACGCAAAGCCAAACGCCGCCCATAAAAAACTGGCAGAGCTAGAGGCCGCAGGGAAGTTAAAGGCAGTCATCACGCAGAATATTGACGGGCTGCATCAGGCCGCAGGGAGCAAGGCGGTGTTTGAGCTTCATGGCAGCGTGCATAGGAATTACTGTCAAACATGCGGTAAGTTATTTGACGCAAGCTATATATTAAAAAGCGAGGGCTGCCCGCATTGCGATTCCTGCGGCGGAAGCGTCAAGCCGGATGTTGTTCTGTATGAAGAGGGGCTGGACGACGAGACGGTCCGTCAGGCCATCTATTATATTTCGAATGCAAAGCTGCTTATTGTGGGAGGAACATCCCTTGCGGTTTATCCGGCGGCAGGCTTGGTGGATTATTACCGTGGCGACAGGCTGGCGTTAATCAATCGTTCAACAACTTCGTTGGATCAAAGGTCGAGCCTTCGGATAGAAGGGAAGATAGGCGAGGTTTTATCAGGCATTATTCTATAATAACAAAAGGTAGGGATGTAAATGCAATTTGAAGTAGGGGATATTGTAAGGCTGAAAAAGAAACACCCATGCGGCAGCTACGAATGGGAAACGCTGCGGGTGGGCGCAGATTTTCGTCTGAAATGCCTGGGCTGCGGCCATCAGATTATGATACCGCGCAAGTTAGTGGAAAAAAACGTTAGAGAAATTAGAAAACCTCTTGATTCTGATTGAAAATCATGCTAATATCTTATTTTGTGAAAACTATAAATCCTTGCTCTTTCCAGAAGGAAGGGCCAGAGACCAAAAGGAGGTACAACTGCATGAACAAATATGAATTAGCTTTTGTTGTAAATGCAAAAATCGAAGATGACGTCAGGGCGGCCGTGCTTGAGAAAGCCAAAGGATATATTGAGGGCCTTGGCGGGACAGTGACGGAAGTTGAGGATTGGGGTAAGAAGAGATTGGCTTACGAGATTCAAAAGATGAGAGAGGGCTTCTATTATTTCATCCAATTTGAAGCAGATGCGTCTGTTCCGGGGCAATTAGAGCAGAAGGTTCGCATTATGGATCATGTTCTTCGTTTCTTATGCGTGAAAAAAGACGAGGCATAATTGGAAAAGAGGAAATGAATATATGAATAAAGTAATACTTATGGGCAGGCTGACAAGAGATCCCGAGGTGCGCTATTCCCAAGGGGAGCAGTCAATTGCAGTGGCAAGATACACGCTGGCCGTAGACAGAAGGTTTCGCCGTGACGGCGACCAGCAGACGGCGGACTTTATCAGCTGCGTGGCATTTGGCCGTCAAGGTGAGTTTGCGGAAAAATATCTCCGCAAAGGGCTGAAGATAGCGGTTACCGGTCGGATTCAGACAGGAAGCTATACCAATAGGGATGGCCAGAAAGTCTATACGACAGAAGTTGTCGTGGAAGACCATGAGTTTGCGGAAAGCAAGGCTGTGAGCGAGAGCAATATGGGATTTGCACCAATGGACAGGCCATCGCCAAGCGTTGCGGCAGGAGACGGCTTCATGAATATTCCAGACGGGATTGATGAGGAGCTGCCGTTTAATTGATGAAATTTGTTTTGTGGGCAAATTATAACAGGAGGTATTGAAATGGCTTTTAATAAAGAGAATAAAGAAGGCGGATCTTTTAAGAGAAGACCGATGCATAGAAGGAAAAAAGTATGCGTGTTTTGCGGGAAAGATAATGTAATAGATTACAAAGACACCAATAAGCTGAAGAGGTATATTTCAGAGCGGGGTAAAATCCTTCCCAGAAGGATTACAGGGAACTGCGCGAAGCATCAGAGGGCCCTTACAGTGGCAATCAAGAGGGCGCGGCATATTGCCCTGATGCCATACATCACAGAATAAAAAGAATGACGGGCTGATTGCTGCATGAAACAGGGCAATCGGTCCGTTTTGCCGATCAAAGGCCTTTCTGAAATTAGATGTAAAAAAATATTTATAAAATGCTTGACAAATAATCATCTATCTAGTAATATATTATTTGCGTTGTGCGCTTAGTACAATAAAAGAGAATAAATAGACATAAGCTTTGGAGAAGTACTCAAGTGGTCGAAGAGGTGCCCCTGCTAAGGGTATAGGTCGGGTAACCGGCGCGAGGGTTCAAATCCCTCCTTCTCCGTTTTCTGGTTGCTGTTGCAATGAAATGGCAGTTGGAAATTCTGAAGTGACATTTTTTTACAAATAATTCAAAAAAGTGTTGACAAAAAGAAAGTTATGTAGTATTATGAATGAGTTGCCGATGAAATGGCAAAAGCGAGAACCTTGAGAACTGAACAGTGGAACAGCCTTGAACGATTTTGAGAA
>CANTEO010000078.1 GCA_947652855.1 uncultured Roseburia sp.
ACAGGCCGTCCTTTTCCGGCTTTAACGTTCTGTAATTGATGGTTTCCGGCTTTTTCACCTCGCCCCTGGACCACTCCCTGATTTTTTCTGGAGAAGCAAGGCCAATTTTTATTGCATCAAACGCAATCGGCTGATACGATTCTTTTTTTGTTGTCTCTGGCATATTTGACGTTCTCCCTTCTATCATATTTCCTCCTCAAGAACTTCTTCGGCAAATTCGATTCCGGTAAAATCGTCGTCGTCCTCCACCTCTTCCGCTGCTTCCTCAATATCCACCAGCTCTTCATTCTCCGCGTCAAATTCCTGCTTCGTGAAGCCCATTTTGCCGAAAGCCTCACCATCCTCAAACGCAAAATCCTTATCTCCCGCAATGATGGCGTTCAAATCCGTATTGCCGTACTCGCTCGTCTCAATCAGCTCCACCTCGTTCCGCTCTTCGTCCAGCACTTTCACGTCCAAGCCCAACGACTGAAGCTCTTTTAACAGCACCTTAAAGGATTCTGGAATGCCAGGCTCTGGGATATTGTCGCCTTTGATGATCGCCTCATACGTCTTCACGCGGCCAACCACGTCGTCCGACTTCACGGTCAGGATTTCCTGCAGCGTATAGGACGCGCCATACGCCTCTAAGGCCCATACTTCCATCTCGCCAAAGCGCTGCCCGCCAAACTGCGCCTTCCCGCCAAGGGGCTGCTGCGTCACAAGGGAGTATGGCCCAGTGGAGCGCGCATGGATCTTGTCGTCCACCAGATGATGCAGCTTCAGATAGTGCATATGGCCGATCGTGACGGGGCTGTCAAAAAACTCTCCCGTCCTGCCGTCACGCAGCCGCACCTTCCCATCCCGCGACAGCGGCACGCCCTTCCAAAGCTTCCGATGCTCCCTGTTGTCCGACAGATACGCAAGCACTTCCGGCAAAAGCTCCTCTTTATGCTTCGCCTCAAATTCTTCCCATTCCAGATTGACATAGTCATTGGCCAGGTCGAGCGTATCCATAATGTCATTTTCCTTCGCCCCGTCAAACACAGGCGTCTCAATGTCAAAGCCCAAGGCCCTCGCCGCAAGGCTCAAATGAATTTCAAGCACCTGCCCAATGTTCATGCGGCTCGGCACGCCAAGCGGGTTCAGCACAATGTCAAGCGGCCTCCCGTTTGGCAGAAACGGCATATCCTCCACTGGCAGCACGCGGGAGACGACACCCTTGTTGCCGTGGCGCCCGGCCATCTTGTCACCGACGGAAATCTTTCTTTTCTGCGCGATATAAATGCGCACCGCCTGGTTCACGCCCGGCGAAAGCTCATCCCCGTTATCCCTTGTGAACACCTTCGCGTCAACAATAATGCCATATTCGCCATGCGGCACCTTCAAAGAAGTGTCCCTGACCTCCCTTGCCTTTTCACCAAAGATCGCGCGAAGCAGGCGCTCCTCTGCCGTCAATTCCGTCTCGCCCTTCGGCGTGACCTTGCCGACCAGGATGTCCCCGGCACGGACCTCCGCGCCGATGCGGATAATTCCGCGCTCATCCAAATCCTTTAACGCGTCGTCGCCAACGCCCGGCACGTCGCGGGTAATCTCCTCCGGCCCAAGCTTTGTGTCCCTGGCCTCCGCCTCGTATTCCTCGATATGGACGGACGTATACACGTCATCCTGCACCAGGCGCTCGCTTAGGAGAACCGCGTCCTCATAGTTATAGCCCTCCCATGTCATAAACCCAATCAACGGGTTTTTGCCAAGCGCAAGCTCCCCATTGGAGGTTGACGGGCCGTCCGCAATCACGTCCCCCGCCTCCACATGGTCTCCCTTAAACACAATTGGCCTGTGGTTGTAGCAGTTCGACTGGTTGCTTCTGGAAAACTTCGTCAGGCGGTACGCGTCCCTCGTCCCATCGTCATTCCTCATGACAATCTCATTGGAGACGGAGCTTTCGATCACGCCGGATTTCTTCGCGACAACGCAGACGCCGGAATCCACCGCCGCCTTCGTCTCCATTCCGGTTCCAACGACAGGCACCTCCGTCGTCAGAAGCGGCACTGCCTGACGCTGCATATTCGACCCCATCAGCGCGCGGTTCGCGTCGTCGTTCTGCAAGAACGGAATCAGCGACGTCGCCACGGAAAACACCATCTTCGGGGACACGTCCATATAGTCAAACATGGTTTTTTCGTATTCCTGCGTCTCATCCAGATAACGGCCGGAGACAGAATTGCGCACAAAATGCCCTTCCTCATCCAGCGCCTCGTTTGCCTGAGCCACATGAAAATTGTCCTCTTCATCCGCCGTCATATAGATAAATTTGTCCGTCACGCGCGGATTTTTCGGATCGGTTTTGTCAATAATACGGTATGGGGCCTCCACAAAGCCATACTCGTTAATCCTTGCGTAGCAAGCCAGCGAGTTAATCAAGCCGATGTTCGGGCCTTCCGGCGTCTCAATCGGGCACATCCTCCCATAATGGGAGTAGTGGACGTCACGCACCTCAAACCCGGCGCGGTCACGCGAAAGCCCGCCGGGGCCAAGCGCGGACAGACGCCTTTTATGCGTCAATTCGCCAAGCGGGTTGTTCTGATCCATAAACTGCGACAGCTGTGAAGATCCAAAGAACTCCTTCACCGCAGCCGTCACCGGCTTAATGTTAATCAGGCTCTGCGGGGAGATCCCCTCCAAATCCTGCGTCGTCATGCGCTCGCGCACAACACGCTCCAGACGGGAAAGGCCAATCCGGTACTGATTCTGCAAAAGCTCGCCAACGGCACGGATGCGCCGGTTCCCCAAATGGTCAATGTCATCGTCATGGCCGATGAAATATTCCAGATGCATATTATAATTAATAGAGGCAAAAATATCGTCCTTCGTAATGTGCTTCGGAATCAGGTCATGCACATTCTTCCGGATCGCCTCCTTAATCGCCTCTAAGTCGCTGTTCTCTTCTAAAATCTGCTGAAGGATCGGATAGTACACCAGCTCCGTTATGCCAACTTCCTTCGGCTCCACATCCACGTAATTCCGCAGATCCACCATCATATTGGAGAGGACTTTCACGTTCCGGGCCTCTGCCTGAATCCAAACGTGCGGAACCCCGGCATTCTGAATGCGCTCCGCAAGGTCGCGGCCCACTTCCGTCCCGGCCTCTGCAAGGATTTCCCCGGTTGTCATGTCAATGACGTCTTCCGCAAGGATATGCCCGTTAATCCTGTTCTTTAACGCCAGCTTTTTATTAAATTTATAGCGCCCGACCTTCGCCAGGTCATACCTCCTTGGGTCAAAGAACATTGCGGTGATCAAGCTCTCCGCGCTCTCCACGGTAAGCGGCTCGCCTGGCCGTATCTTCTTATACAGCTCAAGCAAGCCCTCCTCGTAATTGGTCGCGACATCTTTTCCGAAGCTTGCCAAAATCTTCGGCTCCTCGCCAAACAGATCTATGATTTCCTGATTTGAGCCCACGCCAAGCGCGCGGATCAAAACAGTGATCGGCACTTTCCTCGTCCTGTCTACACGTACATAGAAAACGTCATTGGAATCCGTCTCATACTCAAGCCATGCGCCGCGGTTTGGAATCACGGTGCAGGAGTATAATTTCTTACCAACTTTATCATGTGAAATTGCATAGTATATTCCGGGTGAGCGAACCAACTGGCTTACGATAACGCGCTCCGCGCCGTTGATTACGAACGTTCCCGTTTCTGTCATGAGAGGAAGATCGCCCATGAAAATCTCATGTTCATTGATTTCGTCTGTCTCTTTGTTGTACAGCCTTACTTTTACTTTCAAAGGCGCCGCATAAGTCGCATCCCTGTCCTTACATTCCGGGATGGAATATTTCACGTCGTCCCTGCATAACGTAAAATCAGTAAATTCCAAACTCAAATGTCCGCTGTAATCGGCAATCGGGGAAATATCTGCAAATACCTCTCTCAAACCTTCGTCTAAAAACCATTGGTAAGAGTCTTTCTGGACTTCGATCAGGTTGGGTATCGGCAGCACTTCTTTTTGCCGTGAATAACTCATGCGCAGGCCCTTTCCGGCCCGCACCGGACGTATTCTGTTTTTCTCCATTGACGTTTCACCTCTCGTTTTCATTCTATGCAAGCAATTGTATCGCAACAAGGCACTACTGCATTTTCCATGCAAAAGGGCATAGTAAGTCTATCTCACCACAATAGTGCATTTTTTATTATATTACAAGCCCTATTGGAATGTCAACATAGAAATCCTTGAAATTCTTTGTTTCATTATTAATATATCGTTGAAAAACCGGAATTTGCAAGATATAATAAAATGAGGAAAAATTCTTACTTTTGAGGCTAGAAGGGCAGGCTAAGAATTCAAATCAAGGAGGATGCATTATGCGAAATGTATATTCATGGAGGAAACGGCTGCTTAGCGCGCTTTTAGCCCTGGGATTGTTTCTTGGGGCGATGGATTTTTCTGCCATAACGGCGCAGGCAGCAGACACGGAGCAAACAGTGATTACGCTGAACGCACTGGGAGGCATGATCGCCTCTGCGGTGCAGGGGGATACGCCGACCCATACGGCCTGGACGCAGACCGGGACTGGAATTTACAAACGGACGCTGAACAGCTTTTTAAAGCTGCCAAACGCCATCCCGCCCTGTTACTGCGACACGATCCGGTTTGAAGGCTGGTATGACAGCATGGAATACACAAACAAAGTGGAGGATGTGTTCGTGGAGGGCGGGTCGCAGACGCTGTATGCAAAGTATGTCTATTTAAATACAATAAATGAAAATGGCGCTATGTGGTTTCAATATACGCCTACAATGGCAGATGTCCGTGGCGGAACTGTAAATCAGCCAATTAAGACCACCTTTGCAAACAATGGTTATGAATACTTTTATAAGATCGGCTCTCCTGTCAGCCAGGTTGAAAGCAATTTAAGCAACATCAAATTATCTTTACCGCCAAAAATAGGGCAAAGCGCCTTTCACAAAGTCAACGCTGCATACGACATCTTTATTTCTTCTCTTGTCACGCTAGACGGCACCTACGCCACACTGCACTATGTTGTGACAAATACAGGCGATACGGATGTTGAGAATTTTAGCTTAGCTTATGCAGCGGATGTAATGATTGGCCATGACGACGGCGCCATTGCAAATACAATTGTAGACATAGAAAAGGGCTGCACCTATGTTCAAATGAATGAAAAAGAAAGGACACAGACCAATAACGACGGCACCACTACAAAAATCCCCGGCAAGGTATTCCGCTTATATGTCAAAGGATCGTCTTTTGGAATCACGGATGTAGACCGCCTTTGGATTGGGAGGTACAGTGGCGGCCAATATCGAAATAACGCCTTTAACTATAATGAAAAGCCCACTGCTTCCACTGGCTATGATTCTGCCCTTGCCTGCTCCTGGGTCAACCGCACCATCCCCGCCAACTCTTCCACAATCTTCAGCGTAAAGCTTGGCGTAGGCGACCTTTCAGAAATGGAGAACGCCAACAACACGGTCACTCTGGACGCCAACGGCGGCGCATTTCGCGATGGCAGTGAAGTCGTGCAGCATTCCGGCAGCTCCATCCCCATCGCGAGCCTGGAAGTCCCCACCCGCATCGGCTATAAGTTTGACGGATGGTACCTAGAGCGGGAGGGCGGCGTTCGGCAGACGGCCAACATTACGGAAAGCATTACGCTGTACGCTCACTGGAAAGAGGCTCTATATGCCCTGGAAAACGCAACCGTCGTGCAGTCAGATATTGACAATGCGGAAGTCCCAAAGGAGACGGCAGACATTGTGCTGCATTACGAAGACAAAAACATCGGCCGAAAGCAGTCTTTGCAAGAGCTGCTTCATGCAAGGCAGGACTTAAGCTTTTCCATGGACATTACCGACGGCTACCACTTGCCGGAGAGCATTTTCATCGACATCCGCGGCGTCGAAAACACCATACGCCTGACGGAAGGGACAGGATACGAATACCGGCTGAATGAAGACAAGACCAAAGCTGAAATCACTGTCTTCCCGGAATATGTCACAGGCGACGTGATCGTCAGCACCATCGGCCATCCGCTTCCGGCGGAATGCCCAGACATTATAAACGCCATTGTAGGAGGCGGGAGGGAGAGCGCGGAAATCCCGCTCAAATACGACGTCCCTCCGGTGCTTAGGGCCATGGTGACGCCAAGGCGCATCCCAAACCATACCTATCATTATCAATGGTATGAAACTTCTGCGCCAAGCAACCAGGGAGGCGGAAAGATTCCAAAGGCGACAGAAGCCTTCTATGCCTTTCCGCAAAAGAGGGCGCTTGGGACATATTATTTTTATTGCGCGGTCACTTCGGAGCGTGACAACGGCCAGACGGCCTGCAAGATATCCAATGTGGTAAAAGTAGAAGTAAAAAAAGACGCGCGCATAGTGACGCTGATGGATAAAGAGGAAACGGTGACCGGCGCGCCAATTTCCATAGGAGAGGCCATTGTCGTGCCGGATATCGACGACCATTCGCTTATCACGTATTCCTATTACTTAGATGAGGCCTGCACAAGGCCGACTACGCCTGACTCTCCCGAACAGGGAGGCACAGGCGCCCTCACAGAAGGAGGCGCGCCTTCCGCCATCGGAACCTACTATGTAAAAGCCTATGTCCCAAACGATGCGGAGCATGAGGCTTCGGAAAACACGACGGCGGCTAAGCTTACGATATTGCCGACGAGGCACAAGGTAACGATACAAGTCAACTTAGACGGCAAAGAATGGGAAAGCCACGGCAAAACGTTCTGCTTATTAAATGACGCCGGAACCGCCGTTACCGACCTAGACCTTGTCCCGTCCGGAATATACCGCATTTTTGACACGACCGACAAAAAAACATCAGAAGATATAGAAAACATGACTCAGACCGACCCATCGGCATATGGGACGGATACAGGGGCAACGCTTTCCGTAGATGAAAAGGACACTGCTGCGACGGTCAATTATTATACGGTAACGTTCTATGACGACGCCAACGCGTATGACGCAAGCACGCCGCAAAAGCCGCAGGCCGTCCTTTCCGGGCAAGCCGCGCGCCAGCCAAAAGACCCTGTCCCCCTTCCCGGCTATGTGTTCAACGGATGGACGGCGCAGCAAAACAGCGGAATCCCCTTTGATTTTTCCACCCCGATCAAACAGCCTACGAACCTCTATGCAACGTGGGCCTATACGGATCTCTCTTACAAAGTAGAGCATTATCTGCAAAACAGCCGGGGAGGCTATATGCTTGCAGACATTGATGCCATGGCCGGAACCATTGCGGAACAAGTGGAGGCTCTTCCAAAGGAATATGAGGGCTATATGGAAGAAGAGGATAACCCAAACCGCATCCCATCCGGCTCCGTCACTGCGGATGGCCTATTGACCTTAAAGCTCTATTATAAGCCGATTGAATATACGATTGCGTATGATTTAGACGGAGGCTCATTGCGCGAGGGAGAAGAAAACCCAAACGCCTACACCTTGCTTAGCGACGACATTTCCCTGATCCCTCCGAAAAAGCCTGGCTACGCTTTTCTTGGCTGGACACAGGAAGAATCGGAACCCCCGCAGCAAGAGGTTACCATCCCGTCCGGCAGCATGGGCAATCGACGCTATGTGGCAAACTGGACGCTTGCGAACCTGCCCTACCAGGTAGAGCATTATCTGCCTACGAAGGACGGGGACTATGCTTTAAGAGACACCGAACGCCTGGAAGGAAAAGCAGGAGAAGAAAAAACGGCCGCGCCAAAACAATACGAAGGCTACGCCGAAGACCTGGAAAACAAAAAGAACATTTTAAACGGGACTGTGGCCGCAGACGGCTCATTGTGCTTAAAGCTCCACTACCGCCCGATCGAGTACCGCATCAGCTATGAATTAGATGGCGGTTTTTTGCCGGAGGGAACAGAA
Source organism: uncultured Roseburia sp. (assembly GCA_947652855.1). GTDB lineage: Bacteria > Bacillota > Clostridia > Lachnospirales > Lachnospiraceae > Roseburia_B. The sequence goes on from CANTEO010000078.1 coordinate 7,893, forward strand.
ATCCCCACCACATACTCCATCATCAGCGACCGCATCTCGCTCCCTCGCCCAGAGAAAACAGGTTACGTGTTCACAGGCTGGAAAGCGCCAGAAAACGACTCCCCGCAAAAAGACGCCGCCATCCCATCAGGCAGCACAGGAGACAAAAGCTTCACCGCAGCCTGGGCAAAGCGGACTGACATCGCCTACTTTGTGGAGCATTATCAGGAAAACCTTACCGGGACTGGCTACACATTAAAAGAACAGGAAGAGCTTAAGGGAACCACCGGAGAAACCGTCACCGCAATTCCAAAAAACTATGAAGGGTTCACTGAGGACACCGGAAACCCCCTTCGTTTGGAAAGCGGAGACGTCACTGTGCAGTCCCCACTCACGCTTAAGCTCTATTATAATAGGAATCAATATGCCATCCGCTTCGTCGTAGATGCATCCAAAGCGGCTGTAACAGGGGAAACCGTCCAGACATTGCTTCACGGACAGGAAATCAAGCCGCCTATTGTAACCCCAAACAAAGGCTACCTGCTCAATCCTCTGCATGGAGGATGGGACGCAGACGTGCCGATCACTGCAAAACAGAACGCCACCTTTACCGCCCAACTAAGCGAGGCGCCTCCTTCTAAGGATCATGTTCAGGCCCCGATTATTACAAAGCCGTTAGAGAAGGTAGAAGAAACCATACTGAAAACCAATACGGACGTAAAGGATCCAAAAGGCTCCAAAATGTATCCGCTCATGCTGCAGGCGTTTGGAAAGAATAAATCCATTCGCTTAAAGTGGCGCAAAATCAACGACGCAGACGGTTATGTCCTGTATGGCTCACGGTGCGGCGTCCGCATGGAGCGCATTCAGATGTTTGCCAACCGGAAAACCACATCTTATACGTTGAAAAGATTAAAAAAGGGCGTTTACTATAAATATATTATCGTCGCATATAAGGAAATGAACGGGAAAAAACGAGCCATCATGAGCTCCAAATCGGCTCATGCCGTCACAAATGGAGGAAACAATGGCAACCCCATGAAGGTTTCCTGCAAGCCGGCCCGCTTAAAATTGAAGAAAGGCAAAACAAAGAACCTAAAGCCTTCCTACAAAGAAAAGAAAAAAGTTCGGGTACACATTGCAAAATTCCGCTTTTATTCGGACAATGAAAAAATTGCATCCGTAACGGGAAAAGGCAAAGTAAAGGCAAAAAACCCCGGCAGCTGCTACATCTACGTATATGCGCAAAACGGATGTTATAAAAAGGTCAAGGTGAACGTGACAAAATAAAAAACAAAATGGGAATTCTCCTGCGGGAGGATTCCTTTTTTATGCCATCCACAGCATTTCGAATATTTGAATTCAAAACAAAGCCAAAATAGTTACTATAAGCTGTAAATTATTTCGTATTGTAGTATAATGACATACTTAAAATGGGAGGATGGGAATCCGACCATGTGATGAAAACTGTATATCGTCACTCCATGATGGAGAAGGAAGAAGGGGCGAAAAAAGTGAGGTTCGTGACGCTGGTCGATGTGTACGAGTCGTTTGGGGACAC
>CANTEO010000079.1 GCA_947652855.1 uncultured Roseburia sp.
AAGAAATATAAAAAACATGGCATATATCATTTCATTCCAAAAAACAGGAAAAGAAGGTACCATTGTCTCACATGATACTTCCTTTCCATTCTTAGTTTCAAACCCTTTATCTGGCACCTCACCCCGGCAAACTATCCCTCAAGCACAGCACGCCCCACCCAAGCTGCGGATTGGGATACTCCTTCACCGCATCAATCTGCTTCGCCCCTCTAATCAGGTACGCCTTCGCCTTTTCTCCATACAAAAACGGATCCTTGCCCTGCACGATCCCCCATTCCATCATCAGCGCTACGCTGCCCGTCACGAACGGCGTCGCCATAGACGTCCCGCTCCTTGACACATACCCTCCGCCGGGCGAAGCCGAGACAATATCCACGCCGGGGGCCGCAAGATCCGGCTTCACCTGGTTTGTCCATGCCGTATAGCCTCTGCCGGAAAACGCCGCCGCGCTGTCCGCATTGGAATCATACGCGGCCACGCTGATGGCCTTTGCCGCAGTGGAAGGGATCGTAAGCGTCCTCTCCTCCGACGGATACGGAAATCCTGTCCCTTCATTTAAGACGCCCCCGGACGGGAGCCAGATATCATACACGCCATCCACAATTTTGCCGGCCGAGAGGCGAATTTTCCACAATCCAGAAGGGATATACCGCCCCCTGGGGATAACGTCAATATAAACCTCCTGATAGATGCTGTATGGAGACGGCTCCCCGTAAAAAATCAAAAGCTCCGCCGCCTCAAACTGCACGCGCAATGTCCCCTGCCCGATCAATTGCCCGCTGCGCTTCCCATCCGGAAGGAACACTTCCAGCCAAATCTCATCCTGATAGCGTTTCCAAATCTGCAAATTTAGTTTTGACTCATAGCCGCTGACCGTAAATTCCGCCTCCTGCGTCTGCCCGCTTTTTATTCGACTCATAAAATGCGCGCTTTTCGCCCCCTCATTTCCCGTCCCCACAATAATATTGCACTGATGCCGCCCTGCCATGTCATTTAAAAACGTCTCAATCAGGCTTGTTCCGCTATGCGATCCATAGTTGTTCCCAAAGCTTAGGTTTATGGCGACAGGCCGATTCAAATATTCGGCTGCCCGAATGCAATAGTCCACCGCCTTCATCAATTCCGTCGTCTTCGGGAACGAGTTCTCCCCCGGCGTTCCTAGCTTAACGATTAAAAGCCCCGCTTCATAGGCAACCCCGCGATACCTCCCCATAGAGGCCCTTCCGTTTCCTGCGGCAATCCCCGCCACATGAGTGCCGTGGCCGGATGTGTCCCTGCTCGGCACAATTTTTTGACGGGCCGCCATACTTCCTGCGGCCAAAGCCATATTGATTTCCTCTGCCGTAAACAGCACGCCGTCCGCATACTCCTCTGGAGGGCGGTAGGTGATCCCCTCATTCACCTCTGTCCTCGCGTCGTTCAGCGCCGAAGCATTCAGCGTCTGATCCCATAAGGCCACAATGCGCGTCGTCCCGTCTGCATTGCAGAAATCAGGATGCGCATAATCAATCCCACTGTCAATCACCGCCACAAGGCATCCGTTCCCGGTCAGGTTTCTGGCGCCGTCCACTGCATTCCCCAAATTGCCGTCCGACTGCAGGGCAGAAATACAAGAGGCCCTTTTTGCCGAATTCACAGCAAAAAAGAGCCTCTTTGGTTTTTCCATATAAATAATGCCATTCAAACTTGCAACCTCATCCACCAAAGACTCTGGCAGGATCAAAATTGCATAAGAGCCGCTTAAGACCGTGACGGAGCCTGGACGCTGACCGTCCCAATATGCATCCAGCAAGGCCCTGGCCTGCTCTATGCCGTCCCGCGCAAAGCGCACGATCACTTCCCACGTCCTCTCTTCTCTGGAATACCCAACGCCTAAGTTCAAGGATTTCTCCCGCTCCTGTGCGCTGGCGTCCAGGGCCAGGTTAAAAAGGTTTTCTATTTTTGCATTGCTCATGAGATTTCAAGCCATCCATTTCTTTCTATGAATATATGCAAAAAAAGGGTTCCTTATATCCAAAACCGTTATCCCAGATATTTTTTCAGCACGCGCATGCACTCCTTTAAGTCAATCGGCTTCTGTAGATGGGCATTCATGCCGCAATCCAAGCACTTTTGCACATCCCCGGAAAAAGCGTCAGCCGTCATGGCGATAATTGGCAAATCCTTGTCAGCGCGCGTCAGGCCGCGGATCGCGACCGTCGCGTCGTATCCATTCATGACCGGCATTCGGATATCCATTAGGATTGCGTCGTAATAGCCAATCTTGGACTGCTCAAACATATCTATGCATTCCTTGCCGTTTACGGCCCATTCCAGCTCCATTCCCGTAATAGACAGGATTTCGCTCGCGACTTCCCAGTTAATTTCCATATCCTCAGCCATCAGGACGCGTTTCCCTGTAAAGTCCACATCCTCGTCATTCTGCTCTTCTTTCAATTCATGCCCGTCCACATACTGCACCAGCCTCTGATACAATGTAGACTTAAAGAGCGGCTTTGAAATAAACCCTTCAATCGTAGACGCCCCGATTTCCGTCACAAAGTCATCGCTGTCATACGCAGAGATCAAAAAGATCGGAATCGCCTTGTTGACGCGGCTTCGAATCTCACGAATCGTCTGAATGCCGTCCATTCCCGGCATCTTCCAGTCAATCAGCACAAATTGATAGTCTTCATTGCGCTTATGCCGCTCTTCCACCATCGTGACCGCCTCTTGCCCATTCAGCGTCCACTCCACATGAACGCCCAGCTCCTCCAAATTGGAAACGGCGCTGGCGCACAATTGCTCATTGTCATCCACCACAAGGATGTTCCAAGCCGGCAGCTTCATATCCGCCTCTGTGATCTCGGCCTTCTTTAGGTCAAGCGTAATATGGAAACTGCTCCCTTTCCCCATCTCGCTCTCAACCCGAATCGTCCCTCCCATAAGGTCAATGATGCCTTTCGTAATCGCTGTCCCAAGCCCGGTTCCAAGGATATGCCGCACTTCCTCTGTCTCTTCCCTGGAAAAGTCATCCCAAATCCGCTCCTGAAACTCCTGCGACATACCGATCCCCGTGTCAATCACACTGATCAGGACGCGTACATAATCCTCCCCGCGCGGAGACTCCTCCTGCTGCATATGTATGTCAATCCGCCCGCCATCCGGCGTATATTTCACCGCGTTAGACAATAGGTTCAAAAGCACCTGGTTCAACCGCACATCATCACAGTATACGTCTTCTGAAATGATCTTACGAATAAAAATATCAAAAAACTGGCTCTTCGCCTTCACCTGGGGCTGCATAATGCTTACAATATCGTCCATCGTATCCCGCAGGGACATTGGCGCGCCCATATTCATCGTCATCTTTCCGCTTTCGATTTTAGACATATCAAGCACGTCGTTAATCAGGCCCAACAGCTGCTTGCTCGACAAACGGACTTTTCGCAGGCAGTCCTCCACCCGCACCGGATCGGTCACGTTCCTTTGCGCAATCTCCGTCATCCCCACAATCGCGTTCATTGGCGTTCGGATATCATGGCTCATGCTGGATAAGAACTCACTCTTAGCCATATTGGCGTGGTCTGCATCCTCTTTCGCAAGAGCAAGCTCCTTCATCTGCCTCTGTGACAAGCCATAATACATATAAAGAATAACGGACATCGCAATCAGGATAACGGCCGCAGAGCCAACCATAATAATAATCCGCATCGTGTCCAGCTTCTTTAGGGACGACCCCAACACTTCAGAAGGCATAGAAGTAACCAAATACCATAACGAATTCTCTGAAAGCGGAGAGCAGTAAATGCGCCGTTCCATTCCATCAATCTGCACCACCGAAGAATAAATCTCATCATTCTCAATTGCGGATTTCAGTTCCCTAATATAATCTTCCGGGCTTTTTCCATTCACCTTCTCATATTTCGTCTGAATCCGTTCAAAAAAGCTTTCCCGAAAAGCGTCGGAATTTCGAATGACAAAGTTTCCCTCCCGGTCAATAATGTGAGAATAGGCCATCCCCTCATTTTCATCCAAAAAAAGCGCGGTATTCAAATAATCCATGGACACGCCGGCAAGAAGGGCAATGCTCCTCCCATCATTTTTCATTGGATACGCCGCCTTTTTGCCTAACAGCAAAACCTTATCCCCATCTTTCGTCCTTCCCTGCAGCACCAGATTCCCGTCCGTATTCACCAAATCTATAATATGCTCATAGGAATCGCCAAGCTCTAGCTCTTCCCCATAAATCATCTCCATCCCATTTTCTTCTGAATACAATCCCAGGCAGGAGAAATTTCGAATCTCGCTGCTCGTCTGCAGCTCATTTAACATTCTGTCATCATAATGCGACGTTTCATATGGCGTTCGCTTTATGATTCCCTCCACCTGCTCAATTCGCAGCGCAATAATGGAATGAAATTTCTGCTGAATCTGATGGTTCATTTCAGACATATAAATATCGCTGATCTCACCTATTGACTGCTCTGTCTTATACGCCATAAATATCGTCAGAAAAGCAAAGATCAACACACAGATCAATATAATGCTGACAACGCTCCGTATAAAAAATTTGCTTACGTTTTTTACCATACATCCGCTCCATCTTAAATTCGTTTTCGCCTACTCCATATGTTTCTTAATGCACAGGACGATCTCTTCCTGCACAGCCAAAACTTTTTCCAAACGTTCTTTTGCTTCCTTTGGCTGACCTGCCCGCAGCAGCTCAAGCGCTTCGCTGTATCCCTTATACAATGGAGTGATGGACAGGTTTCCCGCCGTCCCCTTAATGGTATGCACCTTCTCTGTCACATCGTTATACTCGGCCTCGTCAAAATCTAACGTGACCGTATTCGCGTCCAAGGTCTTAAGGAACGACCCAAACAGCCTCGTATACAGCTTTTCATTCCCATTCAGGCGCTTTAGCCCCTCCTCCACGCTTACTCCCAAATCCTTTAATTCATCTAAAAATGCCATGCTCGCAACCCCTCTCATTGTTCATTATTTTACTAATAAAGGCAGGCACAGGGACAAATGCCCCTGTGCCGCCATTCGTTCCTTAATATTTTCCAAAGTCATCCTCTAAAGAAATCACCGGCTCATTCACACTGTCCCCTGCAAAGGAGCTTGCGGTTTTGCTGGAGCTGTCCGAACGCCCTTCACCCAAATTGTAGATCGAAAGCATATCGCGCATCCTCGCCGCCTGATTGGACAATTCCTCGCTGGACGCCGCACACTGCTGGCTGGTGGCGGAATTCGTCTGCACCACCTGCGAAACCTGACTGATCGCCTGCTCAATCTGCGCAACCGCAGTCGCCTGATAATTGGACGATTCTGCAATTCCGTTGATAATGACTTCACTTTCCTGCACGATTGACGTAATCGCCTCTAACGCCCTCGCCGTATCGTCTGCAATCTTAGAGCCCATGCTGACTTTTCCGATGGAATCCTCAATCAGCTCCGCCGTCTCACCCGCAGCGGACGCGCTCTTGGCCGCAAGGCTCCTCACCTCTTCTGCAACAACGGCAAAGCCTTTTCCTGCCTCTCCTGCCCTGGCTGCCTCAACCGCAGCGTTCAATGCCAGGATATTCGTCTGAAACGCAATATCGTCAATGACTTTGATAATCTTGGAAATGCTCTCGGAAGCTTTGTTGATGTCCTGCATTGCAGCCACCATGTCTTCCATCTGCTTATTGCCCTTCTTCACGTCTTCAATCGCATGGATCACCAGATTCGCGGCCTCATTCGCCTGATCCGCATTCTGCTTCGTCTTTTCTGCAATCTCATCAATGGACGCCGTAATCTGCTCAATCGCGCTGGCCTGCTGAGTAGAGCCCTGCGCCAACGCCTGGCTTGCGCTCGCCACCTGTGAAGAGCTGATCGTCACCTGTGTGCCTGCGTCGCTGATGTTTGACAATGCGTTGAAATTGTCCTCAACCAGCTTCTTTAAGGAATTGCCAAGCAAATCCTCTGGGGATTTCGGGCTCACCGAAATCGTCAGGTTTCCGTTTGAGACCTCTTCTGCAATTTGGGATTGATATTTGATGTTGTCAATCACTTTCGTGTATTCATCCACCAAATCGCCAAATTCATCGTTGGCAAATTTCACCAAGTCAATGTTCACATGGCCCATTGCGATTTTCTTCGCCGCATCTGAAAGCTGATTGACGGAACGGACAATCGCCTTAATGATCGAGAACGCGATCATCAGCGTAATCATGATCGACAGCACGATCATCACCAAGCTGAATATGTTCGACCGAAGCACGATGACGTCCATCTGTTCCAGGCTGGTTTCCTTTACTGCCGCTATCTCATTTAAGAGATACGCGCCTTTTTCCCCGTCTGCCCCAATCTCATCAAGCGTCTCCCGCACCTGCGCCTCTTCCAGCTCATACTGGCTCCGCACGGAATCAATCGCGCTGCGCGTTCCATACATTCCAAGCAGAGAATTAATCACCGTAAGCACAATGGGAATGAAAAATCCCACAATCAACCTTGTTCTCATCTTTGCGTTTTTCATTTTTCATACCTCTCATTTTTTCATAGAAATCATATTGTTTGACTGTTCAATCGCTGCAAGATCCTCATCGTTCAGCAGCTTATCCGGATCCAGAAGTAACTTTACCGAATTTCCTACCCTTGCAATGCCATAAACAAACTTATGGTCCACTTTATCCGCGCGCGTCACTTTGGGCGGCGGCAATATGTTCTCTTCCTTAATTTCAATCACGTCGGCAATTTTTTCCACTATCAGCCCAACCACCACGCCGTCCACCATAACAACGATGATGCAAGTCCTGTCGTCATATTCAAACGCCTCCTGCTTAAACCGCAGCCTGACGTCAATGACCGGAATGATTTTTCCCCTGAGGTTAATTAATCCTTTGATGTAGTCTTCCGTTCTGGGAATTGCAGTGATCGGGGGAATCTGGATAATTTCGTTGACATATTGGATTTTCAGGCCAAAATACTCGTTTCCTGACTTAAAGGTCATATATTTGCTCTTTTGCGCTTCATCCTCATCGGAAACAGCCAGCATATCCTCTTCCTGAAGATTCACCTCGCTCAATTCATCCATAAGCCCTATCCTTCCTTTCTCTTATTTTACATTAAGCCGGCCGGATCCAATATCAAGGCGATGCTGCCGTCCCCAAGCTGCGTACAGCCTGAGAGGCCCTTAACTTTCTTGACATAGGAAGGGATTGGCTTAACGACAATCTCCTGCTCGCCCACCAGCCTGTCAACCAGGATGCAGATTTCCCTATCCTCTATTTCTATAATCAGCATCATCCCCTCTTCCACGGACTGCCGGTATTTGTCCGTATTCATGCCGTACCACTCGCCTAAGCGAAGCACCGGGAAGCATTCTCCGCGAATCATGATGTACTCTCCTCCGCTTGGCTCATGAATCATCATATCTTCCTTCACGCGGACAAATTCTTTGATAACGCCTGTCTCCACTACAAAGGAGGCGTCCCCTGTCTCCATGACAATTCCGTCAATGATCGCAAGCGTCAATGGGATCTTTAAGCTCATCACGCTGCCAAACCCGGGCGTGCTCTCGATATCCAAAACCCCGCCGATAGCCTGAATATTCTGCACCACAACGTCCATGCCCACGCCGCGGCCGGAATATTCCGTAACCTGCTCATTCGTGGAAAATCCGGGACGGGTAATGAACTGATAGACTTCCTTATCCGTATAGGAGCTCTCCGTCTTTCCCTCGTCCAAAAGCCCCTGCCGTTTCGCTTTTTCCAAAATCTTATATCTGTCCAGTCCCTTTCCGTTATCCTCCACGCTGATCCATACCTTGCCAGCCTCCGTCTTCGCTGACAAAGTGACTTTCCCCTTCTCTGCCTTGCCCTTCTCTCTCCGTTCCTCATTCGTCTCTATGCCATGATCCACGGCATTTCTAACCATATGCATTAAAGGATCTGAAATATGCTCAATAATATTTTTATCTACTTCCGTATGCTCTCCGACCATTTCAAACTCAATGTCTTTCCCAAGCTTCCTGGATACGTCAAAGACAATCCGGTTCATCTTCTGGAACGTGTTCGTCAGCGGAACCATCCTCATGGACATAATCACGTTCTGCAGATCCGTGGAAATCTTCGTCATTTGAGCCGCGGCTTTATTGAAATTGTTTAAGTTGAGGCCCGGAACCTTCAAATCAGGGTTCTGAAGGACAACCGACTCTGAAATGACCAGCTCGCCGATCAAGTCCATCAACTGATCCATCTTATTGACATTGACGCTGATAAAGGACGACTTCTCTCCTTTCGGCTTATCCTTCGCCAATTTCCGCTGCTTGCCCGGCTCCTTTGACTGAATGACGAAATCCCCGGGCGCAATTTTGGGCTTGTCAGATTTCGCCGACCCCTGACTCCCCTCTTTTTGAGCGGGATCCTGAGCTTTCGCCTCAATTTCATCCACGCTTGCGTCAAGGTCAATTTTCATCGTATGGTCGCCAAAATCAAATCCCTGGTGGAACTCTTCTGCCTTGCATTCAAATATGTCCGCCTTTTCCAGCTCATAGCCAATGCCAATCAGAGAGCTGACCTCATCCTTTGGCCGCTGCGTCTGTAAAAGAATTCGAAAGCCATCCTGCAAAATCGCCTCTGCGCTGCTCTCATCGGAAATAATATCCTCCGGGAAATAAAGCAGATCCTCCGCAATTTCCTTCAATGCATACACAATCTTATAAGCATGGACATTTGACATCTCCGTATCTGGATAAAATGTAAGGTAAATCTTGTAAAAATGGCTGTCGCTTGTCGCGACCGGAGCAATATAAAATTGCTTTGGCTCCTCATGCACATTCCCGGATGGCTGCGTTTCTTTTCCATCGCCCGGCTTCTCGCCCTTGATCTTCTTTAGAAACTCATCCAACTCCGCCACGATTCCGGCAGAGTCGCCGTCTACCGGATCTCCATTTTGAATCTTTTCCATTTCATTTGAAATGAAATCCGTCACGCTTAGCACATGCTCCACCAACTCCATATGCGGCACGTTTGTAGGATTTGACTCCCTTAGAAAGTAAAAGACGTCCTCCAGTTTATGAGATACAGCCGTCATTGATCCGCCACCTCCGTTTCATCTTCTTTCTTATCTCCCTCGGTCA
>CANTEO010000080.1 GCA_947652855.1 uncultured Roseburia sp.
TCTTTTCCCTCATACCGTCCACCGTCCTTTCTTGGCTTCATTATACCGTTATGGGGAAGTTCGGTCAAAACTGTAACTTTGCATTTCTTGGTATTTTACCGTATCAAGGCTCATTCCCCAGTAGTAAATAAGTAGTAAATAGGGGTTGCAATCCTCAAGAAATGCGGGGAAATGCTTTATTTTGCGGGGCTAGTTGCTCAATTACTTGATTTTTTCCATAATATTCTTGTAGTTATCTTCTATTATCGCAAACTTGATTCAGATTTAACTACACAACCAGATAATTCTCCTAATCCATTATTCCTCAACCACTCTCGCAAATCTTCAATATTTTGTGGTGATTTTGGACCTACAACAATCCTTTTTATCAATGTTGCAATAGGAATATGTTTTTCCCTACATCTTTTCTTCCAATCAAAATATAAACACTTTTTTATTTGTGAGGGTACTGTAACCGTTTGTAAATCTCCTAACTTATCAAATCTTTTGCCTTTCCAAGTCGGCAAAGTTAATACCCTATATTCCCGTTCGCTCATAAATGATGGATTTTTAAAAGAAGCTGCACACCCCCACGCATTATCAAATACTGCCTCTTTCTTATCAAAATTATGTGTAGTTGGAAATTTACCTTTTAAAACATCATAAATATCATCTACCAATTGATGGCTATCAGCATTCTTCCCATAATAAATCTCATTACACATTAAATAGTCATCAGCCCTAATTATTTCCAATGCATTATAATCAAATGCAACAGAAACACCATAACCGCCATTGCCATAACGCTCCCACTGTGCAGCATCATCTTCCCACTCTGTAAATGAAACTAAATAAACCACTTCATTCTTGCGTTCATTCCTTTCCTCATTAAAGATGGTCTTTGCTGAAGAAATTAAATCTTTTCTGTTTTCAGTCTCACAACGCTTTAACACTGCCATTTCTAGCATTTGAATAAAATGCATCATCTCTAACTTGTCATTCATTTCATTTGCACAGCATAATCTTATTCCTTTACCCAATAAAATCCCCTCTAATGCAACAAAATTTGTATAATGAAACAATATTTCTGGCTTGCTTTTCAACATTTAATCTCTCTCCTTTTATCATTTTTCTTATTTTAACATATTATTCATACTCAAACCATCTGAAATTAAGAGGGAAAGGCGTACCACTATCTCTAATGATACGCCTATCCCATTCAATTCCTAAGTACCTGTTGCCCGCTTTTTATCGGCAAGGTGGACACTACATAGACACGTTGATTGCCCAAACCCTTTATTTTCCGTTTGTGTTCCCACACCCGATATCAACTACCACCGAAACGTCAAAGTAGTTTTTGAGGTGCTTATTTCGGATTTTTTCACCCTCCGAAGTGAACGTGAAATGCTTCGCAAAGTGCCTAAAATAAAGGATTTCTACGAGGTTTTCTTTTGTATCAACACAATAGTCTCTACATGTGTCGTCTGCCCAAACTGATCCACGCACCGCGCCCTCTTCACCTCATACCCGCCCTCACACAGCGCCTTCAAATCCCTCGCCAGCGTCGCGGAGTCACAGCTCACATACACAATCCTCTCCGGCCGCGCCCCAAGCATCGTCTCCAGGCACTTTTTATCGCATCCCTTCCTGGGCGGATCCACCACAATCACATCCGGCCGCTGCAGCCTTCCGCCCATCTGCAAGCCGCCATCCAACAGCATTTTTTCTCCGTCTTCCGCCTCTCCATAAAGCTCCGTCAGCACATCTTCTGCCTTCCCTGTAAAAAAAGAGACGTTCTCTATCCCATTCAGCGCCGCATTCCGTTTCGCGTCCTCAATCGCCTGCGGCACAGCCTCCACGCCATAGACCCATTTCGCCCTCCTTGCCAAAAACAAAGAAATCGTCCCAATGCCGCAATACAAGTCCCACACGATTTCATTCCCTGTCAGGCCCGCATAGTCAAGCGCCAGAGAATACAGCTTCTCCGTCTGCATCGGATTGACCTGATAAAAAGAACGGGGAGAAATCTGATATGACGTCTTCTCCCCAAGCCTTTGAAAATTAGAGACATCCCGCAAATACAGAGCATCTGCAATCACGGGCTCGCCCCAAAGCAAGCGCGTCTCATCCCCTAAAATCACATTTGTGTCTTTTTGGTTGACATTCAAAGAAATGCTCGCCATGCCGCGGATTCTAGAAAGATACCCCAAAAGCGCATCCTCCTTTGGCAGCTTCCTCCCATTCACAACCAGGCACGCCATCACCTCCCCCGAATCAAACCCATACCGGATTACAATATGGCGCACTAGCCCTTTCCCCGTTTTCTCATTATAGGCAGGCACGCCATATTCCCTCATATACATAAGCGTCTTCTCCAGGACTGTTCGATTCACAGGCACGCCCAGGGCGCAGTCCGTGTTTGGGATAATCGTATGGGTCCTGCCCGCGTAAAATCCTGTGACAAGCTCTCCCTTCGCGTTCATCCCTACAGGGAACTGCGCCTTATTCCGGTATCCATACGGCTCCTCCATGCCCACAATCGGCTCCATCACGCGCTCTACGAACGCCCTTTCAAATCCGCCCAGGCGCGTCAGGTTATTTACAGCCTTCCTCTGCTTAAACAAAAGCTGGCCGGCATAGCTCATCTGCTGAAGCTGACATCCGCCGCAAGAACGTGCAAAACAGCAACGGGGCTCCACCCGATCGGGTGAAGCCTCCTTAATTTCCATCAGACGTGCAAATCCATACGACTTTTTTATTTTCATGACCTTTGCGGCCACCGTGTCTCCAATTACTGCGTCCTTCACAAAAAACGCCATTCCTTCATGCTTTCCAATCCCGGATCCATCTTCTGACATATCTTCTATTTTTAATTCAATGATGTCGTTTTTCTCCATAGCTCCCTTTCCGTCACACGCTGGTCTTACGGATATTCGACTCCATCAGCCTTTGATATCCCAACCATTCCGTGCTGCCCTTCGGCACATTCGCAAACAATTCCTTTAACGTCTCCATTTTTGCGTCCATATTATCAGCAAAATGCAGCGCCACCGCCTCAGCCAGCGCCGGCTTCTTCGGCGATCCATACTCAAGCTCCCCATGATGCGCCAAAATGCAGTGCCTTAACTCATTTCCCAATTTACGCGGAAACTCGGGAATCTGGCGTATCTTCTCCCCAACCCATTCCGTCCCGATTACAATATGCCCTAAAAGCTGCCCCTCATCCGTATAATCATTCATTGGGAAGTCTGACAGCTCCTCTAATTTTCCAATGTCGTGAAACATAGCCGCCGTGAGCAAAAGATCGCGGTTCAAAAGCTCATATTGCGCACAAAACGCCTCACAGAGCCGCGTCACGCCAAGCGTATGCTCCAGCAGGCCCCCGACAAACCCATGATGCACGCTTTTGGCGGCGGAATGCGCCTTAAAACGCTTTTCAAATCCTGCATCTTTTAAGAAGAACTCCGATAAAAGCTTCTGTAGATATGGGTTTTGAACCGTTTTTATAAAATGTGACAGCTCCTCGTACATCTCATCCACATTTCTTTTGCTGACCGGAAGATAATTTTTGGGATCATATTCTCCCGGCTCCATCTTCCGCACCCGCTTGACGTTCAGCTGCAGGGCCCCCTGAAAGCTGACCACATCTCCCATTACGCCAATGTAATCCATTGCATCAAAATCATCAATCCCCTTTGAAGAGGGATCCCATATCTTCGCATCCAGCGTTCCCGTCTTATCCTGCAGCAGCAGGCTCTCATACGGCTTTCCATTCTTTGTCACCGCAGACTGCTTTTGCTTGCACAGATAAACCTCGCTGATCCTCTCACCTTCCCGTAAAGCTTCAATAAACTTCATTCTTCTATTCTCCCACTTTTATTTTCTTATTTCTGAATTCTATCCACAGCAAACGTCACCACAGCGTTCCCGCCATCACCTTGCAGTCCACCCGAAAACGCTCATCCATGCCCTGACGGCTTACTGCAATCTCCACCTCATCCCCCGGCTTAAGCGACAATGCCTTCGTTTCAAACGCGTCAATCGCATAAATCTCATCCCCGTCCATTTCCACAATGACGTCGCCGTTTTGCAGGCCGGCCGCTAACGCCGGGGAGTCAAGGGCCACTTCTTTGATATAGACGCCGCGCGGAATCTTATGCTCCAACGCAATCTTATCTGTGACCGTCACCACCTTAAGCCCCAAATACGGTATGTCCCTGCCGTTCGAAAGCATCTCAATCACTTTTTTCAGCTCGGAAATGGAAATCGCGGTCAATGTATTGTTCCCGCCATTTGCATTGTAATCCTGCATGACAAGGCCAATCACTTCCCCTTCCAGGTTCAACAGCACGCCGCTGCTGTTGCTGTTCCCCACAATATCCGTCGTAAACACGGAATAGGTATGGTCCATCGTCTCAATCACATTTCCCACAGATGTGACATTCCCTGTCCCGATGGAATAATTCGTCCCTAACGGGCTTCCAACCGCAATTGCAATATTCCCCTGCGACACATTCAAAGAATTGCCCAATTTTGCGCACGAAATCCGCTCCCTCGTCTTCGCGCCCAATTGCTTTAACTCCACCGTAAGAATCGCAATTCCAGTATTTCCGTCATACTTCCTCAACGAGGCCTTCGCCATGGCGTCGTCAATAAATGTCACATGGATCTCCTCCGCCGGCTGCACCACCTTATGCTCCGTCAGGATCAGCAGCTTATTTCCACTCTCCCCAATAATGACGCCGGACGCCTGCCCATTGCTTTCAAAGGAATTATTGTACCAATCTGTATTGCTGACCACCCCAGTCACCGTGACGACCGCCCGGTTCGCCTCCTTGCCAATTGCATAAATTTTATTTTGCAGCATCTGATAATCGGAAGGCTCAAACTCCTTTACCGCCGCCGCTTCCGTCCCTGGCTCCGCCTCCTGCGTCCCCTCTTCTGCCGGAAATCCTTCTGCAGAGGACGGCTCCGCTTCCGAGGCCCATTCATCGTCTGGAATCCTAATCGCCGGATCGTTCTTCGGATGCAGCCAGCTTTCCATAAAGGGCTGCGCTAAAGTAAACGCAAAACAGGCCGTCAAGCCAAATAAAGAAGCAAAGAAAACGGTATGAAGCCCATGCCTTGCAATCCTTTTTTTATTGATCGGCTTTTCTTTGATTTTTTCCCTAATAAATGGAAACTCTTCCTTCTCCTGTTTTTCCATGCCACAACTTCTCCTTAGATGCTTTATCCGTTGCTTATCCTTTATTATACGTGGAAAAGAATGGGTATGCAAGATTTTATTTCTCATTCTGCACTTTCTCCAAAGAATCCATAGCCGCAGTTCCATACACAGCAAAGAGTGGAGCAATTTTCCCCACCATACGTTTGCATCGGCAAATAGCCTTGACACTTTTTAAGCCGGAAAGGCGTTTTCCGTTGCATCAGGGAAAAAGCTATGCTATTGTTATATAAAATGCACATGATAGGGAGAACACACATGAACCAAAAAGCGTTACGTACCCTGGAATACGATAAAATCATAGATACGCTGACAGGCTTTGCGTTCAGCCAGTCCGCGAAAGAGCAGTGCCAAAACCTGCTCCCCATGACAAATCTGCCCGCCATTGAAGAGGCGCAGCGGCAGACCGCCGACGCCTTAGCGCGCCTCTTCCGAAAAGGCAGCCTCTCTTTTTCCGGCGTCCATCCGATTGAAGCGTCCATCAAGCGCCTAGAAGTCGGAGGCTCCCTTAGCATTCCGGAGCTGCTGCGCATCGGCTCGCTGCTAGAGGCCGCAAGGCGCGCTAAGCAATTTGGCCGCACGGAACGGGACGGCGGGCAGGCCGACTCCCTAACGCCCTATTTTGACCTAATTGAGCCTTTGACGCCGCTGCGCGATGAAATCAGCCGCTGCATCCTGTCTGAAGACGAAATCAGCGACGACGCCAGCGCCGCGCTCAAATCCATACGCCGCTCCATTCAGGGAATGCATGAGCGCATCCGCGGCCAGGCCAATAAAATTATGAACCAGGCCAGCAACAGCGGCTATTTGCAGGACGCCGTCATTACCATGCGCAATGGGAGGTACTGCCTGCCCGTAAAGCCGGAGGCAAAGCACCAGGTGCCGGGGGTCATGCATGACCAGTCCGCCAGCGGCTCCACCCTATTCATTGAGCCGTCCTCCGTCGTAAGCCTCAACAACGAGCTGCGGGAGCTGTTTTTAAAGGAATCCAAGGAAATTGAAGCCATCCTTGCCGGCCTAAGCAGCCGCGTGTTCGAATACGCCGCGTTTTTGAGGGACGACTACAAAACCCTGACCGCGCTTGACTTTATTTTTGCAAAGGCAAGGCTGGCTCAGCTGCACAATGGGACTGCGCCCGTCTTCCACAAAAACGGCCGCATTCAAATCCGAAAAGGGCGGCATCCTCTGCTAAGCCCCAAAACCGTCGTCCCAATCGACGTGTCCCTGGGAGACGAATTTCATCTGCTCATCATTACCGGGCCAAACACAGGAGGCAAGACCGTCTCCTTAAAGACAGTCGGCCTGCTTACGCTGATGGGGCAGGCGGGCCTGCACATCCCTGCAAACGACCGGTCTGAGCTTTCTGTTTTTGAAGAAGTGTTCGCGGACATCGGGGACGAGCAGAGCATTGAGCAGAACCTAAGCACATTCTCGTCCCATATGACAAATATTGTGTCTATCCTAGCGAACGCCACTCCAAAATCACTTGTGCTGTTTGACGAGCTCTGCGCCGGGACTGACCCGACAGAAGGCGCCGCGCTTGCCGTCTCCATCCTCTCAAGCCTGCATCAGCAGGGCATTTGCACCATGGCGACGACGCACTACAGTGAGATCAAAGTCTTCGCCCTTTCCACAGACGGCGTAGAGAACGCCTGCTGCGAATTTGACGTGGAAACGCTAAGCCCCACCTACCGCCTTTTAATCGGGATTCCGGGAAAAAGCAACGCATTTGCGATTTCAGGGAAAATCGGGCTGGACGCCTCATTAATTGAAGACGCCAAAGGGCGGATCACAGAATCAGAGGCCAGCTTTGAGGATTTGATCGCAGACCTGGAGAACAGCCGCGCGACGATTGAAAAAGAACGGGAAGAGATCAACGCCTACAAAAGGGAAATCTCCTCCTTAAAGCAGAAATTAGAGCAAAAACAGGAGCGCATCGACCAATCCAGGGACAAAATCATAAAAGAAGCCAACGAGCAGGCGCTTGCCATCTTAAAAGAAGCCAAGGATTTTGCCGACGAAAGCATTCGGAATTTCAACAAATTCGGGCAGATCCACGCCTCCGCCAGCGAGATGGAAAAAGAGCGCGCAAAGCTCCGCGGAAAAATGTCCGACGCCCAAAGCCACATTTCCGAACGGCAGAAGACAAGCGCGCCAAACAAAAAGCCTCCCAAAAAGCTGCGCATCGGCGATTCTGTGAAAGTGCTTTCCATGAATTTAAAGGGAACCGTACACACGCTGCCCAACGCCAAAGGCGACCTGTATGTCCATATGGGAATCTTAAATTCCCTCGTCAATATCAATGACATCGTGCTTTTGGAGGAAAACAACGCTGCTGACGGGCATAAATTCAAGGCTGGCGGAGCCGGGAAGCTGAAAATGGGCAAATCCCTTTCCGTCTCCACGGAAATCAACCTGATCGGCAAAACGACGGATGAGGCCATCGCCCTATTGGACAAGTATTTAGACGACGCATACATCGCGCATCTGCCCTCTGTCCGCATTGTCCATGGAAAAGGCACAGGCGCGCTAAGAAACGCCGTGCAAAAGCATTTAAAACGGCAAAAATATGTAAAATCCTTCCGGCTTGGCGAATTGGGCGAAGGAGATTCCGGCGTAACGATTGCAGAATTCAAATAGCGACAGCCTTCTTTCGGCCGTGTCGCTGTAAAATGAACAGGAGGAGAAGATGGCAGCAAAACAAAAAATTCTCATTGTAGACGATGACGTAAATATCGCGGAGCTGATTTCCCTGTATTTAACAAAAGAATGCTTCGACACAAAAACCGTGAATGACGGAGAAGAGGCCCTTTCTGCCTTTGAGCATTACGCCCCGAATTTAATCCTGCTGGATCTGATGCTGCCTGGAATCGACGGCTACCAGGTATGTCGGGAAATCCGGGCCAAATCCGACACGCCGATCATCATGCTTTCCGCAAAAGGCGAGATTTTTGACAAAGTCCTGGGACTGGAGCTTGGGGCCGACGACTATATTATGAAGCCGTTTGACTCCAAAGAGCTGGTTGCGCGCGTAAAAGCCGTACTGCGGCGCTATCAGCCGTCCGTCCGGCATACCCCCTCCTCCTCTGACCTAAAATGCGTGGAATATCCGCATCTTGTGGTGAACCTCTCCAACTACTCCGTCCTCTACAACGGAGAGCAGGTGGATATGCCGCCAAAAGAACTGGAGCTGCTGTATTTTCTGGCCTCCTCCCCAAATCAGGTGTTCACAAGGGAACAGCTCTTAGACCACATTTGGGGATACGAATACATTGGGGACACAAGGAC
>CANTEO010000081.1 GCA_947652855.1 uncultured Roseburia sp.
CGCCTCTTCAATTGTCTCCATCTGAGAAGACGGGCATCCAAGACAATGCATTCCTATATTTAACAGAATCGGAGCAATGTTCTCATCAATCTGGAGCAATTCGCCAATCATTGTAGATTTTGTTACTTGTGCCATTTTGCATGACCTCCTTTATTATACTTAGTATTTACTGTTTTCGTGGTTATTATAATATGATTCTTCCATTTATGCAATTGTTTCCACATATTTTTACAGTTATTAAAAATATTAGAAAAATGGATTCAGCGCTTGTATTCACATACCTTTTGTATTAAAATATGTCTAGGCTTTAAAGCTTAAAACGAAATACATAAGGAGGATTATACCAATGGCATACGTAATTACAGACGCTTGCGTCAGCTGTGGAACCTGCGAAGGAGAATGCCCGGTAGGCGCGATCTCCGCTGGTGATGGCAAATACGAAATCAGCGCGGACACTTGCGTAGATTGCGGCACATGCGCAGGCGCCTGCCCAACAGGCGCAATTGAGCAGGGATAATGCCCAACTGCAAACAAGAAAGCCCCTCACGATGGAGGGGCTTTCTGTCTGTATTGCGGCTGTGTTCCATAATCCTTATGTAGTCGCTTCTTTTTTTGAGAACAAGCCGCGTGAATCTTTTTTCTTAGCTTTGCCCTTCACTTTTCTGGCGTTTAACTCCCGGATTGCCGCGTCCAGTTTCTTAAACCGTTCTTCTTCCTGCTCATCCTGCTCGCGCATTAAATAGTTCATCTCTTTTAACACGCGGTCGCCGACATTTTCACCGACTTCCCTTCCAAGCTCCTGGTTATTCTCTGCCAGCGCGTCTTTTACAATCCCGCTCATCAATAAGCGGAACTGAGCCATCTTCTCCTCAGCGGACGAATATTTCACAGACTGATTCACAGCGTTTTTTTCTTGTAATGCAATTGCTTCTGTTTGGCCCTCCACGCCTGCGCCAGTTGCCAAAACAGCGGCCTCCTCGGGGTTTTTCCCATTATGAATGACCATTTTAATCGCTTTAAGCTGGTATCCTTGTTCTTTCAGTTCTTTTATCTTAAGGAATTGCTGTATGTTCTCTTTGGTATAATAGCGATGCCCCATCTCATTGCGTGGAATGTTAAGCTCCAGCTCTTCTTCCCAATAGCGCAGCACGTGCGCTTCAACATTCACAAGACCTGCGGCATCTGAAATCATATAACGTAGCTTGTCCAAATGAACTGCCTCCTTCCTCTTTATTCATTATAAAAGAGAATAGAACAATTCGCAATGTATTTTGGTCGGGCAGATTCGACGGCGTTATTTTTCCATATTCGCAAATTTGGTATACTGTGGGAGCCATACGAGGTTGATTGTGCCAATCGGGCCATTCCTCTGCTTCGCAATCGTAATTTCCGCTATGTTTTTCATATCCGAATCTTTATTATAATAATCATCCCGATAGATGAACATGACGACGTCCGCATCCTGCTCGATCGCGCCAGACTCCCTAAGGTCGGAAAGCATCGGCCTATGCTCCGGCCTCTGTTCTACCGCGCGGCTAAGCTGCGACAAGGCAATCACCGGCACGTTCAATTCCCTGGCAAGCCCTTTTAGGGACCTGGAAATCTCCGAAATCTCCTGCTGCCTGGAATCCGACTTTCCGCTGCCCGACATCAACTGCAGATAGTCAATGATAATCAGCTTTAAGTCATGCTCCAGCTTGAATTTCCTGCATTTGCTCCGCAATTCGGAAATAGAGATGCCCGGCGTGTCGTCAATCAAAAGGCGGGAATTCCCAATCACTCCCGCCCCTTCAATCAGTTTCTCCCAATCTGAATCCGCCAAATTTCCGGAGCGCAACGCCTGCGCATCCACTCTTGACTCTAAGGAGAACAATCGGTTCACAAGCTGCTCCTTCGCCATTTCCAGGCTGAAAATCGCAATTGGCATATCCTCATGGAACGCGACATACTGCGCAATGTTTAAGACAAACGCCGTCTTGCCCATAGAAGGGCGCGCCGCGATCAAAATAAAATCAGAAGGCTGCAGGCCAGACATTTTATAGTCCAAATCGACAAATCCGGTGGCGATTCCCGTCACATTCCCCTGCGTCTTCGAGGCAAGCTCAATTTTTTCTAATACATTTAAAACGATTTCTTTGATTGGGACATATTCCCTTCCGCCCTGATTTTGAAGCAAATTGAAAATTTTCTTTTCCGTCTCAGCAAGTATCTCTTCCAGATCTCCCTGGGCGGCGTAACATTGGTTTTCAATCTCCTCCGTTATTTTGATCAAACGGCGCAGAACGGATTTATCTTTTACAATCTGCGCATAGTACTTAATATTTGTAGAAGTCGGCACTGCGGCTAAAAGCTCCCCCGCAAACTCCAGGCTGCTGACCTCCGCCGGCGCGTTCATAGATTTCAACTTATCCTGAAGCGTCACAAGATCCACCGGCTCTCCCGCATTGTATAACTCCGCCATTGCCTGATACAAAAGCCCATATTGCGTGTAATAAAAATCCTCCTGCATAAGCATCTCAGAAGCGACTACAATGGCTTCTTTATCCATAATCATAGATCCGATGACAGACTGCTCCGCCTCCAGGCTGTTTGGCATAATCCGCTTCACTAACGCTTCTTCCATGAAAACCCCATTTCCTATTCTTCGACGACGCTGACTCTTAAAATCCCTGTCACCTTTGAATGCAGGCGAACCGGAACCTCATGCACCCCAAGGCTTTTGATGGATTCCTCTAACTGCATTTTTTTCTTGTCTAAATCCAAGCCTAACTGCTGCTTTGCGGCAGCGGAAATTTCTTTTGTAGAGACAGATCCGAATGTCCTGCCTTCTTTTCCGGTCTTAATTGACACCTCCACCTTTACGCTTTTTAGCTTTTCCGCCATTTCTTCGGCTGCCTTTAAATTTTCCTCCTCCATTTTTTCCTTATGACGGATCTGAAGCTTTAAGTCATTTAAGTTCTTATTGTTCGCTTCAATCGCCAGTCCCTTTGCAAATAGAACATTTCTCGCATATGCGTCGCTGGCCTTCACCACTTCCCCTTTTTTCCCAAGAGACTTCACGTCTTGCAATAAAATCACTTTCATATCTCAATTTCTCCTTCCTCAAGCATTTTGTCAATTGTTTCATATAACGCGTGCTTCGCTTCGTTCAATGTGCAGTCCTTTAACTGCGCCCCCGCCATATTCAAATGGCCGCCTCCGCCTAGCCGTTCCATGATTAGCTGGACATTGATTTCGTCAATCGACCTGGAGCTTATGAAAATCTTTCCCTGATACTCTGTCAGCACAAAAGAAGCTTTAATGCCAATAATATTTAAAAGCTCATCCGCAGTCTGCGCGCCTACAATAGTGGGGCTGTCCATTTTGCCGGGACAGACAGAAATCGCAAACGCCCCCTTATACACTTCGGCATGGCGGACGACCTCAGCCCTCGCCTTATAAGAGCTCATGTCATTCCGCAGCAGCTTCCTAACCCTCGTCACCTCCGCGCCGCATCTCCTCAAATAGGCTGCGGCTTCAAATGTGCGCACGCCGGTCTTTGCCATAAAATTATTCGTGTCGATTAGGATGCCCGCATAAATGCAGTCCGCCTCGCTCGGCTCCAGCTTAATATTCTCTTTAAAATACTGAAGCACCTCCGCGACCATTTCGCACGTGGATGAGGCATACGGCTCAATATATGACAAAATCGGATTTTGAATGACTTCGTTGCCCTGCCTGTGATGGTCGAACACCACGACCGCATTCCCCCGTTCCAAAAGCTTAGGGCATTCCGTATAATTGGGACGGTTCGTGTCCACTACCATGACAAGCGTATTTCTCGTAATGACCTCCATTGCGCGCTCACTGTTGATAAACAAATCCTCAGGATACCCCTTTTCCGGCAAAAAGCATTCCTTTAACGGCCGCAGGGAAGACGTCACTTCGTTTAAGACAATCTGAGCCTTTTTATTCAGCACCTTCGCCGCGCAATAAATGCCAATCGCCGCGCCAAAGGAGTCCGCGTCACTGATGTTATGCCCCATGATGATGACGTTTTCACGGCTTTCCAACGTCTCGCGTAGCGCATGCGCCTTAATCCTCGCCTTGACCCGCGTATTTTTCTCGACGGTTTTGGATTTTCCTCCATAATAGAAGACTTCCTCTCCCTTGCGCACGACGACCTGATCGCCGCCGCGGCCCAATGCCAGGTCGATCGCCATGCGGGAGTATTCATAATTTTTGTTGTACCCGTCCCCATGGATGCCAACCCCAATGCTTAGCGTGACCGCCATCTCATTTCCAACCTTGACGTTTTTGACATCTTCAATCAGGCTGAATTTATCTTCTTCCAATTGATTCAAATACTTATATTTAAAGACAATAAAATATTTATCCTTCTCTATTTTACGTACTAAAGCGTCCACTTTTGAGAAATATTCATTCACCTTCCGGTCAATCAAAGCCGCCAAAAGGGATCGCTTCACATCTTCGATGCTGTCTAACGCCTCCTCATAATTGTCGATGTACGCCAAGGCGGAAACCAGCTTCTGCTCCTGATTAGCCTGGATGTATTGATTCAGCTTCGTCTCATCAAACAGATAAAATGCGATTAAAGACTTCTCATCCTCCTCAAGCTCAATCATGCCGCCCTGTTCCATCAGCTCGCCAAAGGAAATGCGCCTTGTCTTGGCCCGAAACATCTTCTCTTCCCATCCAATGATAAAATCCGCCGTTTCCTCACTTTGCATCTGCTCCTTGGAAATCATAGGAAAAATGCTGAAAATCGTCTTGTGATAGCCCTTATCTTTTCCTGTGAGCTTCTCAAATGCATGATTTACCCAAAATATCCTGCCTTCCATGCCCAACAGGGCGTATGGGACTTCAAAATCATCCAGCAATTGCCTTTGAACTGTCGCATACTGCGTGGCAAACTGGATCATCTCTCTTTCCAGAATCGGCTTATTCCAAATATAAAACGTAAAGACATAAATAAAATACAGCAGGGTAAACCCTGTCAATACAACAAATGCTTTACGGTCTTCAAAAAAAATTAAAATGTCCAAAACAAACAGCGGGATTAAAAGATACAATGGTGAATAAAGATAATTCCGAAGCTTGCTTTTTCGTTTTATGCTCTGTTTCATTTCCCCTCCATTATGAAGCCTTCAGGCAACAGGCATAGAATCATAGGCCGCTGCTCTATAAATGAAGCACGCGCTCCTTAATTTCCTGCGTCCTTCCCTGATTCCAAAACTGCGTGCCAATATAGCCGCAAGTGCGCCTGGCCACATTCATTCTGCCCTGATCCTGGCTGCCGCAATTCGGGCATTCCCATACAAGCTTTCCATGCGCGTCCGTTATGATCTGAATTTCCCCGTCAAACCCACATACTCCGCAATAGTCGCTTTTGGTGTTCAGCTCCGCATACATAATATTTTCATAAATATGGCGCATCAATGCAAGCGTCGCCGGAAGGTTGTCCTTCATGTCAGGGACTTCCACATAGCTGATCGCCCCACCGGGGGAAAGCCGCTGAAACTGCGCCTCGAATTTTAATTTCTCAAACGCATTGATCTCCTCCGTGACATGGACATGATAAGAATTGGTTATGTAATTTTTATCTGTGACCCCTTCTATGATCCCAAACCTCTTTTGAAGGCTCCGCGCAAATTTATAAGTTGTGGACTCTAACGGCGTCCCATACACAGAATAGTCAATCCGCTCCTCTTCCTTCCATCTGGCGCAGGCGTCGTTGAGCCGCTGCATCACGGCAAGCGCAAATGGCGTTGCGGAAGGATCCGTATGGCTTTTTCCCGTCATATAGCGGACGCACTCACATAAGCCCGCATACCCAAGCGAGATGGTAGAATACCCATTTTTTAAAAGCCCGTCTATGGTCTCTCCTTTTTTTAACCGCGCCAGCGCGCCATTCTGCCAAAGGATTGGCGCAATGTCAGACTTTGTCCCCAACAGGCGCATATGCCTCGCAGACAACGCCTTATGGCAAAGCTCAAGGCGATCCTCCAGTATCTTCCAAAATTCATCAAAATCTCCCTGGGAGGAGCAGGCCACATCGACAAGGTTGACGGTGCAGACTCCCTGATTGAACCTCCCGTAAAATTGAAAATGCCCGTCCTCATTTTTATAAACAGTCAGAAAAGAACGGCATCCCATGCAGGTATATACATTTCCCTGCTTTAGCTCCCTCATCACTTTGGCTGAGATATAATCCGGCACCATGCGCTTTGCGGTGCATTTTGCCGCAAGGCAGGTAATGTCCCAGTATGGGCTGCCCTCGGCGACATTGTCCTCGTCCAGCACGTAAATAATCTTCGGAAACGCCGGGGCGACATAAACCCCCTGCTCATTTTTCACGCCGAGAATCCGCTGATTTAAGATGGATTTCGCCACCATGGCAAGGTCGTCCCGCTCCTGCCCTTCCTCTGCCTCATCCAAATACAAAAACAAGGTAATGAACGGAGCCTGTCCGTTCGTCGTCATCAAAGTGACGACTTGATACTGAATCGTCTGAACCCCCTTGTCAATATCCTTTTGAACGCGCTTCTCCGCAATCCGGTTCATCTGCCCTTCCGTCGCCTCAATTCCCGCTTCTGCAAACTCCTCCCTTACCTCCTTACGGAACTTCTCCCTGGACGACGCGACAAACCGGGACAGATGATATACGCTGACCGACTGGCCGCCGTATTGGCTGGAGGCCACCTGAGCGATAATCTGAGAGGCCACGGTGCAAGCGACAGAAAACGAATTGGGCCTGTCGATTTTCGTTTCACTGATGACGGTGCCATTTTGTAGCATATCGTCCAGATTCACCAGACAGCAGTTGTGGATATGCTGAGCAAAATAGTCTGCGTCATGGAAATGAATCAGCCCTTTCTCATGCGCGTCCCATACATCGTCAGGCAGCAAAAACCGTTTTGTAATATCTTTGCTGACCTCGCCCGCCATATAATCCCTCTGCGTAGAGGCCAAAAGCGGATTCTTATTGGAGTTCTCCTGCTTCGCCTCTTCATTCTGGCTCTCAATAATTGTCATAATCTGCGCGTCAGTCGTATTGGACTGGCGAACCAGCTGGCGCTTATACCGATATGTGATGTAAGCCCTGGCTACCTGAAACGCCCCGGCTTTCATAATTTCATCTTCCACCGCGTCTTGTATTTCTTCCACATTCATCGCCCGGATGGACTTTCTGCAGGCTTCTTCCACATGAAACGCGATTTTTTGTATTTCCTCGGGCTTTAGACGATGGGCCGACTCCACTTCTCTGTTCGCCTTATGGACAGCCGAAATGATTTTTGTAATGTCAAATCCCATCTCTTCCCCGGAACGTTTTATAATGTTCAATTTGATTGCCTCCTAATATGCAATGAAGCGGCTTTCATCTTATCTAAAGGATGCCGATACGTAAATGATTGCCGCATAAGCATTGTATCATGTTTTCTTCCTTTTCGCAACGACCACAAACCTGCCGTTCTCCTCACTGTAATCGCACGTAGAAAGCGTCATAAAAGCATCCCCAAACTCCGCCGTGACGCCTGTGTCATAAAGAGCAAGCTTCTTTACGGCATGACAGAATTCGTCAAATTCTTCCTTCGTATCCGCCTGGTAAAACTGATAATATCGAAATTCACTTGGATCTGATGTGACGCTGGACTCAAAAGCCGCCATGACCTCATACGTCTGCCTCTCCAGGAGGGTATCAAAGAGAATCTCTTTATGCTTGTCAAAAAAGGCTTCTTTTTTGTAATTCTCAAGCTCTCCAAACATAGAGCCGTCCCTCATATTATGCCCATAGATAATAAAATTTGTCCCCAACGCTTCTATATCCACGGCATTCCGCACATACAGGCAGCCGTAATGATCCTTTGCGCCGTAAAAATTATGATATAGGTAATATTCATCGTCTTCATGCTGCATAACAGGGCCATCAATCCTTGTCCCTTCCACCTCAATCCATCCCACCAAATCTGTGTTGATTTTAGCAAGTCTTTTTAGGTTTTCCTGACGACGCTTCACAGACTCTCCCGTCCCAAAAGCCGCCTCGCCCTCCGTCACCATCTCTTTTAACGTCTCCTGCTGCCTTTCATGCTGTTTGGATTGATAAAGAGACTGCCCGATTTTCACAAGGCAAAACAAAATTACAAGAAGAAGAAACGCTTTTATGGCCCGAACCGCTTTTTTCCCTATCATATCCGCCCTCTCTTCTATGCGCCGCATCCGATATGCTTTCCCTTTATTATAGTATAAATGCACATCTATAGGCAATCCCATAGTTGCTGCCTGGGAAATATGCAAAAATGACGCAGATGCAGAATGGCGCTTGTATTACAGATTCATTTGCCTTATAGTGATATCAAAACAAAAACGTCACAGGAAAGGAGCGTTCCCTATGCCGACGCCTAATGCGCCTGATATTGACCGCAATATTTTACAAGTCTTTCTACTCTT
>CANTEO010000082.1 GCA_947652855.1 uncultured Roseburia sp.
GTCTCGACCTTGGCAAGGTCGCGCGTTACCAACTACGCCACTATCGCATTTATGATGTTCTGTGCTTTGTTTTTGTATCTCTCAAGCACAATAGTTATATTACACCATAAACATTCTTTTGTCAACAGTATTTTTAAATTTTTTCAAAAAGTTTTTTGAAACGTCATTTTTTCCGTTTATTCCCCATCTTATTCCCCATCTGCATGACGCCCATGACTTCCAAATCAATCCCGGACGCATCCAAAAGCGCATCCGAATGTTCCTCTTGCCCTTCCTTTGTAGAGGGTATCGTTCCGTCCAGCTGCCCCAACACGCTTTGCGCGCGAAGCGTCACCGCTTCATAGAGCGTCTCCGCCCCCGCCTGATATTCCCCATATGTGTAAAAAGCAGTCGGATCCGTCTCCACCAGCGCGTCAATCTGCTCCCGAATCCGTCGATACGCATTCTCAAGCCCGCCTCCTAAGGCATACGAAACAGAAAGCTTTTTCAAATACGCATGGTATTGCTTCAGATACGTTTCGTCGGCAAGCAACGCGTCAAAAAAATCCGTGCCATAAAACGGCGTGTCAATTGGATGGTTCACCATCTCGGCCGCGCTCCCGTCCGTCCCCATCGCCATGCCTCCAAAGGAGAGGTTATAATCCCATGGCAAAAGATTCAGCCTGCCTTTTGACTCATATAAATAATAGTTATGCGCCATCGTCCCCGTTAAGCTGTCCAGATTTACCACAAATGTATGCACCGCCATATATTTTAACAAATTCTCAATGTCAAGGCATCCCTCCAAATCCACTCCGTCATGAACGTTCTTTAGGGCTGCCACCACCCTTTTTTGAGAGCTCTTGCCCAAGTCTGTGACGGCGCCTTCCCAAATTGTCTCATAGCTGCTTAAGCTGCCGTCGGCATAATTCAAATCCGCGCCTCCGCTTTTGCCGCCCTGGCCCATAGGCCCAAACTCTCTGCCCGGATCCTTTGGGCTAATGGCAAGTTCCGATCCATCGTTCGGCATTTGGGGCCTTTCGTCCCAAAACTCCCCATCCGGGACGCCTTCGCCTCCTTCACCCATAAACTGCGGCTGCCCGCCCTCTCCTTCCGGCATTTCCGGAAATTCTTTGCCCGGAAGCTGCGGCCCATCGCCTTCTCCCCGCGGACGCATTGGCCGCCTTTCACCTGACGCGCCATCGTCCCCGTCCCTTTTCCCGCCTCCCATTCCCATGCTTTCCGGCTTATACAATGCACCTCCCTGCGACCCGTAATTCCGAAGCAAAAAGCTCTCCTCCACTGCCTCTATAGCCAGGTACAAGCCCCAGTATTCCCCGTTTACGGACACTTTGGCATACTGATACAAAGAAGCGTCGGCATCCAAATATTCATACATATCATACACCAAAGCCTCTTTCATATTCGTAGCGTCGGCATAATTGTTGTTGAGGACCAGCTTATCAAGGCCAAAGCAAGTCTGTCCGTCCACATAATGGTCAAACTCCAGCTTGAAGCTATACCGATCCGTATCCGGGTCAGACGCAATGGCCGTTAAGCTGGTATTTCCCTTTGGGCGGACGCCAACGTTTCGGATTGCCGTCCCTCCGATTTCCACGTCGCAGGCATAATACTGCTCTGAAATGGCATTTTCTAGCATCTCCTGCCAGTCTTCCTCTTTTATTTGAATATTCACGTCGATTACTTCGTCTTTTTGAAACAGCTCCGCCTCATAGCCCATTGAAACGCCCCTTTCCCCCGCCGCCTCCGTCAGACGGCCCGCATAGGCCATCGCGCAAAGGCAGGCCGCTCCAAACAGCAGGGCGAGCGCAACAATGATTTTGGTTATGTATTTGTTTGTAATCATGACATATATTCCCCGTTATAGCTGACTAGCGTGGCGTTCTCAACCTCTGAAATTTCATTCATCTGATTGACAAACGCCGTAGACGCGTCTTTCATGCGAAGCTCCGCCGTCAGCTCTATGCCCCCGGCATTGACGGTCTTTGCCTTCACCACATACCGCTTCACGGAATCCTTAAGCAGCTGCAAGGCCGCCTCTTCCGCTTTTTGGGTCGCGCAGCTGACAACCAAGAGATACGCCCCGTCATGCAGGCTCCGGTTTGCAAACAGCGCAAGGATCCCCCCGATCACAATGGAGCCAAGCGCCGCTAACGGTATCATGCCCGCCCCAACGACGATGCCGGCGGCTATCGCCCAAAACAGATACACGATCTCCATCGGCTCTTTAATCGCCGCGCGGAACCGCACAATTGACAGCGCGCCGACCATGCCAAGCGAAAGCACGACATTGGAGGTCACCGCCATGATGACAAGCGTTGTCACCAAAGAAAGGCCCACAAGCGTCATTGCAAAGCTCGTCGAATACATCACGCCGGCAAACGTCTTCTTATAAATGACAAAAATAAATAACCCGATTATGAGCGAAGCAGCCATTCCGATCACAATATCCGCCACTGAAAATTCTGTCACGCTCTCTAAAAAGCCAGATTGAAACACATCCTGAAACGTCATTCTATTTTCCTCCTGATCCTGCTATGCCATCTCTGTTTTCATCCTTCTGAACGCCTGCCTACCCATAGCGCCTGCTGGCGCCATACTTGGAAAACGACTGCAGAAAAACCCCGTCCATCTGCACCAGGCGCGCAATGACGTCTGGAAGGAACGCATCGTATTTCACTTCCAAAATGACGGCCTGCGGCGTTTCAGAAGCCAAAATCCCCCGCGTTTTTGTTTCCGGGCGCGGCACATGATATAAGCTTGTGCGAATGTCCGAATCCAATGTAACCCTCACATTTCCGGCCGGATACACATAAGGCTCCCGTATATAGGAAACCAGGACGCGCGGCCTTAAAAGCTCATGCCTCATCTTACAATACAGCTCGTTTATAAGAGGGGACGCATGACACAGCATCCAGGAGACATCGCCGCCCAACAGCTTCATGCATTCTGACTGCGTCAGCGGCGCGCTGACCTTTTTACATAGGCTGCCAAATTTCATCTTTTTTTCCAGCCTGATATACGAATCATCTTCATTATAATATCGAATGCGGAATTTTTCCCGCTTTGCCAGGCCGTTTCTCTTCTCACGCAGCGCTTTGTCGTTGAAATTGTCAAAATAAATGCTGTTGACGCAGTAGCTGCCATCCCCGCCCACATTGGAGTCCATTGCCAAAACCGAACGCAGCCGCTGCCGCAGATACACACAGTCTGCATAACTGATCTCATATTTCATCTCATGCCGAAAACAGCCATCCATTGCCTCTATCCCCTTTCCTTATACTCGCGCGGCTTTTTGCGCATAGAGGGATGCCCCCAGGGCGTTTCCTTATACTCGCGCGGCTTTTTGCGCTATCGCGAAAGCATAGGGATATCATAAGGCGCGAACCTGAAATGAGCCTAAAAAATTTTTTTAATATTTTGTGAAAAACTCTGCCCGAAAGCAGATCTTTGTCCCATCCTCCGATTCCGCAGCAATCCTGCCTCCATGCGCCTCCACCGCAGCCTTTGCGATCGACAGGCCAATCCCCGCGCCTCCTGTCAAAGACGCGCGGGACTGATCCAGACGGTAAAACCGCTCAAACAGCTTGTCCAAATCCGCTTTTGCGTCAAGCTCACAGGAATTTTGAACCATAAGCACGGCCCTGCGGCGTTTTTTGTACGCTTCCAGCCGTATCTGCCCATCCAAAGCGGCATATCGGAACGCATTGTCCAGCAAAATTGACGCCACCTGCAGCAAAAGGGCGCGATCCCCATCTAGCTCCAGCCCCTCCTCCACTTCATAGGAAAAGCTCCTGCCATCCGCCTTCGCCACAGAAAGGAACGGCTCTAACGCCTCCCAAACCACTTCACTAAAAGAAAGCCTCTCTTTTTTGGGGGCCAGGCATTCCTCATCCAGCCTCGAAAGCGTCACCAGCCTGAAAACCAGCTTCGAAAGCCTGTCCGTCTGCTTTTTTATGTTTTGCACCCATTCATTTTCCGCGTCATCCATCGCAAGGACATCCGCGCTTGTGGAGATGGAAGTAAGCGGCGTCTTCAGCTCATGGCTTGCGTCAGTGATAAACTGCTTCTGCTTTTCTATATTTTCTGCAAACGGCAAAATCGCCCGTCCGGAAAATAAGTATACCAACAAAAACACAAGCGTTAAGCTGATGGCGCCAACCAGACAGGAAACAAAAAACAGCGTCTTTACAGACTGCCGCTCAATCGCCGCATTCAAAAAAAAGACGCTGACCGCATCTTCTTCCCGCTCTGCGAAATACCGGTATTCCCCCAAAAAGCCAAATTGCCCGTCCTTTTGCACAACAGCCCTGGCATATTGAAGCGCCATATCTTCCGATATAGAAGATATGTAATCCCGATTAGCCTCTAAAAGGCTCCCCTGCGCATCCAGACGCACTGAAAAATAACGCGTCATATACGGCGCCTCCTTGGACGGGCCCCTGCCAAACTTCGGAAACGGCGGAATAGGCTGGCCCTTCTGCTCCCCAACATCCCGCTGAAATTGGCTCAAGCGGAGCAAATCCCCATCCAGCCGATGAACCGTCACCGAATAATTCCACCCATTGACGCCGACAAGCAGCAGCGCCATCACGGCGATAAACGCAAGCATTGCCGCCGCAATGAAGCGCCGCCTCATTTTTTTCATCATTTCCCCACTTCCTCCAATGCATATCCAGCGCCGCGGATCGTTTTGATCTGCACGTCCGCGCTAAGGCCCTTTAATTTTTTTCGCAAAAACCCGATATTTGTCCACACGACGTCCATTTCTGTTTCCGATTCCCTGCCCCATATCCTGTCCATCAGATGCTCCGTCGAAAACACATGGCGCGGATTGCGGAAAAACAGCTCCATAATCTGAAATTCCTTGTTGTTTAGGCGGACTTCGCCAGAAGCGGAGCGCAACGTATATTGGTTGCTGTCCAAAGACACATTTCCAAAGGGCAGAATCACTGGGGCATACGAATCGCTGCGTCTGGAAAGCGCCTTGACGCGCGCCAAAAACTCACTTGCGGCAAACGGCTTTGGCAAATAGTCGTCCGCCCCGGCGTTTAAGCCCGCCACTCGGTCATCCAGGCCGCCGCGCGCCGTCAAAAAAAGCGTCGGCGTAAAAATCCCCCTCTCCCGGATCCTCGCCAACGCCTCTAAGCCGTCCATCACAGGCATCATGATATCCAGCACCAAAACGTCATACTCCATCTGCGTCGCGTATTCCACCGCCCCGGCGCCGTCATGCACAATGTCCGCAGAGTATCGGTTCCTCTCTAACATGGCCTTTAGCGCCTTTGCAATCTCTTTCTCATCTTCCGCTATTAAAACCCGCATAATCCCTCTCGCCTTCTTTTATTCGAATCCACAGCTTTCTTTTCGCCTTCTTTGCTTTCTTTGCATAACCGTCTCATAGGAGGAGCATATTTTGTCCGTAAGGCATACGATGAACGCCGCGCGGCTTTTCGGAATCCGAAACAGCGTCAGGGGCCACATATGGCTCGCAATGATATTCTGCTCCACCGGGGTGAGCGCATAACGCTGCATGGCGTTTTCCAGCGCGATTTTAGGGTGGTGATACCCATGCAGCCGTCCCGGGTAGCCATTCTGGTGCCAGTCATACAGATAAAAATCATGAAGGAACGCGCCGCGCACCAACTCCGCGTCCGAAGCCCCCAAATGAAACCGGCGGTTGATATAAAAGCTAAGCAGCACGACGCTTACGACATGGTCATAGGTGGAAATTGCGCCATGCTGTATATACCGCTTCATCCGCGCAGCCTCCTCCGTCCGATGAAGGCCATAGAGCAGCTCCTTAATTTCAAAGATTTCCGTCATTGTCAATTTCATGCCTATCCCGCCTTTCTAAATGCAACGCAGCCATTCCAACCTGTTCACTGCCACAACGCAAAGCCCTCTCTAACGCAAGCCCTTTCCGCATTCCGCGCGCCAACGCGCGTCATCCATCCTGATGCAGCTTAGAATCCAGGTCTTCGTCTATCGGCTTTCTGTGAAAAGAAAGAAAATGCCGCATTTTGTTTCCCAACTCACTGTAGCTTGTCCTGCGGAAAGAGACCGAGGAACGGAGCGCCCGTATCTGCGTCCAGTTCATTGTGGAAATTGCGCGCTTCAATTCCTTCCCCATCTTCCGCTCACGAAACTCCTCAAACGAGATTTTCTCCTTTAAGGAACTGAGCCCTCCTGACAGATTATGCTTCGTATTTTCAATCCATGCATCGTACTTTTCAGAAATCTGTAAGTCAATCGCCTTTCTGGTGGCCTCCAGCTTGGCATTCAGCGCAATCAGCGAATCTGCCGTCAGCGCGCAGTCCGCGGCGAATACCGCCATCAGCGCAAGCGCAGCCGGCTCCTGCCAATCAAGCGGGATCAGATTCGTGAAGCTTCGCATATAAGGATGGATGCCGTACAGCACGACAATCCCCGCCACGCCAAACCCAAGCGAGCAGGGCAGGCAGATACGTCCATGAAAATTGAACGGAATATTGCTGTAATCCCACCAGACGGCATGAAAAATCCGCTCCGTCAAATACGACGTCGTATATTCCAACACGGCCGAGCCAAGCATACAGGCCAAAAACACCGCCTTCCAATTTGGCAGGCCGCTTAAGAGCAGAACGTCCAGCACCGCCCCAACCCCATAGATCGGGCAGTACGGCCCAATGAGCATTCCTCGGTCATCCCATTTCAATGACTTCACGCTGCAATAAGCCGTCTCGTAAATCCAGCCTAAAATGCTATACAAAACAAACCATATAAATAACGTTGAAACGTGCATAATCGCCTCCTGCTTTGCAGCAGCGCCTCCTTACGGCCTCACTGCTGCCCTGCTTTAACATTATAAACAATTTTTCCTACGCTTCAACATTTTTCTAAAAAATTCATAAACTCTTAAATTATGCAGGCCATGCCCTGCCTCTCCACACCCGCCCTATCATAAGCAAGGCCACGCGCCGCAAACTAAGAGATTGGAGCTGTTTTCTGCGCCGCTTTCCTTTGAATTTTTTCCTGAAGGGCGCTGAATTGACGCGTACCGGACATACGCGACAGGAATGCAACACAACAAAAACAAAAATTCATTCTTTTCCGGCCGTCTGTCCTTTTGTACACTGGGGGTATGTTATTTTTTGTAACAGGACATTCACAAAAGAAAAGGAGATTGGATTATGGACGACCTACAGACACAAATCAAAAACTACCTGGAGCATTGCAAAAGCCAAAAACGGCTGGACAAAAAGACCCTGAAAGCATACCGGACTGACTTAGCGCAATTCCAGCGCAAAACTTCATTGAACGAGCTTTCCGAACTTACGCCCGACGCGCTGGAAGGCTTTATCGCTAAGCTCCATCAATCGTATAAGCCAAAGACAGTGCGCCGAAAAATCGCGTCCCTAAAGGCGCTGATCCACTATCTGGAATACAAGGAGCTGATTGACCGAAATCCCTTCCACAAGCTTCGGATCAAATTCCGCGAACCCATCCTTTTGCCAAAAACGATTCCTCTAAGCAATGTGGAATCCCTGCTTTCCGCCATTTATCAACAGCGGGACGCCGCAAGAACGGCATTTCAAAGAAAAACGGCTTTGCGGGACGCCGCGGTGGTAGAGCTGCTTTTCGCCACAGGAATGCGAATTTCAGAATTATGCTCGTTAAAAAGAAACGACATCAACTTATCCGACAGAAGCATTTTAATCTACGGAAAAGGCGCAAAGGAACGGCGCATTCAAGTCGGAAATGAGGACGTGATTCACATTTTGGAGGAATATAAGGCGACGTTCCTTCCTCAAATTCAAAATAGCGGCAGTTTTTTTGTCAACCGGAGGGGAGACGCCCTCTCCGATCAGGCCGTCCGCAGAATGCTTGTCAAATATACAAAGCTCGCCTCCATTGAGCAGCATATTACGCCGCATATGTTCCGGCATACGTTTGCGACAAGCCTTTTAGACGCCGACGTGGATATCCGGTACATACAGGAAATGCTTGGGCATAGCTCCATAACCGTCACGGAGATTTATACCCATGTCGCCGTGGCAAAGCAGAGGGATATCTTGAGGACGAAGCATCCGAGGAAGGATTTTCATGTATAAATGGTGGGGAGGGGAAAACAGCAATCCGGAAGGGTTGCTGTTTTTTTGGGGAGGGATGGAGGTGGAGGGATAATTCAAAGTTATCTGTTGGATTTGGCGGATAAGGCGGTATGGATAATCAAGTGTTATCCGTTGAATATTTAAGCCGATATAGAATAATTC
>CANTEO010000083.1 GCA_947652855.1 uncultured Roseburia sp.
GATGCACGTTCTCGTAAAGGGGATGAGTAAGTGTTGGCGACGGTTCTTGATTAAGAAGGACAAGGAGAAATTTGAGCAGTTCGTCAATTTCCTGACAATCAATGTGTCTGAATTTTACCGAAATCCTGAGCAGTGGCGGCATATGGAAGATAAGATCATTCCAGAATTGATTCAAAGATTTGGAAAGAATTTAAAGGTCTGGAGCGCGGCCTGCTCTACGGGAGATGAGCCGTATTCGCTTGTGATGGCGTTTTCCAGGCATTTGCCGTTAAATCAGATCAAGGTGATTGCGACGGACATCGACAAACAGGTGATTGACACCGCCCGAATGGGACTCTACAACGAGAAAAGCATCGTGGGCGTCCCGGCGGACTTCAAACGGAAGTATTTCACGAAAGTGGGCAGGTCATTCCAGATTTCCAATGAGATTAAATCCCGCGTGGAGTTTAAGGAGCATAACCTTTTAAAAGACGCCTATCCGAGCGGATGCCATTTGATTGTGTGCCGCAATGTGCTGATTTATTTTACGGAAGAGGCCAAAGAGGATGTTTACAGAAAATTTAATCAGGCGCTTACGAAGGACGGCATCTTGTTTATCGGGAGCACGGAACAGATTTTGAATTACAGGGACTTGAATTTTGACCGGAAAAATGCGTTTTTC
This sequence comes from uncultured Roseburia sp., assembly GCA_947652855.1. Taxonomy (GTDB): domain Bacteria; phylum Bacillota; class Clostridia; order Lachnospirales; family Lachnospiraceae; genus Roseburia_B. Next base: position 662 of record CANTEO010000083.1, read on the forward strand.
TTTAATAAAATTTAAGTTTGCTTAGAGACATGGAAACGGAGCCTGGCATCAGTCAGGCTCCGTTTTATGATGCAGGAAACGGATCTGCCTGCTTGAGGAATAGTTTTAAAAGATGCGAGGCGTAGCGGCGCAAGGCCGCGGAATCGGACAGGAGGCTTTCGTTTGCCTCAAAATACGACAGCCTGGATTTTTTGCCGGGATACAGACAGGGCGTGAACAGCGTGTCGTATTGTGGCAGGAAGTCGCCTGTCCGCTTACTGTAGCAGGTGGCGGCTGTCGCTTTTTTCCGATGCGCAGAGTTCATGAAGGAGGCGACGCTTTTATGGATGGCAATGTCTTCCTCTGGCAGATAGTAATAGTCTTTATAATTTTCGTAATAGTATTTCAGCTCGCCGTGGCGCATCGTTACGGACAGCTGCGCAACCTCATCCTGGCAAATCAGGCTGCAGAGGGTTTTCCGGCAGTGAACCGGCTTTGGGAACGGCGCGGGGGCGTTTAGCAGAAGCAGAAGCTCCGTCGCGTCTAGGCTTTCCTGATATGGCCGGTAACGGTGAAACGAGGCGGAGCTTACGACGACGGGATTTGTGAAGAAATCAGCGTATGAGAGCAGGGGGAGCAGGCCGGTCATGCCGACGACATCTTCGTAGTTATGCAAAAGAAGCAGGGTTTCCGAGTGGGGATCCTGATTTTTTTCGTATGCTTCATAAACCGGGATTAAGTTTCCGCCAGTGCAGGCGTCTGTTCGGGATATGCCTAAGAATGCCTCTACGGATTTTTGTTTTTTGTTGGGCAGATGGAATAGATGGAAATAGTTTCCCATAAGCTTATACAAGTCCATGTGATCGAAAGCGTCCCAATCGTTTTTGATTCCGCAAGCCGTTTCTCTTGCTTTTAGGAACGGGAGGTCGAAGGCAAGGCCGTTGAATGTGACAAGCGTGCGCGCCGAGCTTAATTTTTGGAAGAATGCCGTTAAGATCAGCGGCTCTTCTGTGCGGCTTTCGGCCAAAAACTGCCAGACGATAAGGCTGTCCCCTTTGCGCAGGGCAAGGCCGATTAAGTATACGAAAGAGCGCTTGGGGGATAGGCCAGTCGTCTCGATGTCATAGAATGCGTAAGACGCAAGGAATCGGCGCCTCACCTCGGGGCCGCCTGGAATGGGGATGGTTTTTTGCAGTAGTTTCATGGCTGTCCTTTCTGTCCGCTTGTGAAGCGTCTGATGGTTCCTGTTCCTTATGGTTACGGGCGAAACGATGATGCGGCTAGCCCCGCCCGTTCTTTCTGTGATTTAGGATATGGCGCAGCCAGATCCAATCAGTGCAAAGGCCCGAGCGGAACTGCTGCTAATTATAACATAAAAAAAGAAAATTAGTCTGTAAAAATCGACATTATATGATATAATGAAAAAGATAGAAATTTTTATTTTAAATTCATAAAATCTGAAAGAAAGTGGGGCACGAAAAATGGGTTTGATGACATTTAAGGGCGGCGTCCATCCATACGATGGCAAGGATTTGTCGAAGGATAAGCCAATCCGAGAATTGTTACCCAAGGGTGAGCTGGTTTATCCGCTGTCGCAGCATATCGGGGCGCCGGCAAGTCCGATTGTCGCTGTGGGCGACGCTGTCTTAAGGGGTCAGAAAATCGCCGAAGCAGGCGGGTTTGTCTCTGCGCCGATTTATGCGTCCGTATCGGGTACGGTAAAGGCGATTGAGCCGCGCCGCGTGACCGTGGGCGACATGGTGAAATCCATCGTGATTGAGAGCGATGGGGAGATGAAAGAGACGGAGTACAAAAAGACGGAGAATGTCGCGTCCCTTTCCAATGAGGAGATTATTGGAAAGATTAAAGAGGCCGGGGTCGTGGGCATGGGCGGGGCAGGATTTCCGACGCACGTGAAGCTGTCTCCGAAGGAGCCGGGCAAGATTGAATATATTATCGCAAACTGCGCGGAGTGCGAGCCGTATTTGACTTCGGATTACCGCAGGATGGTGGAGCAGCCGGAGAAGCTTGTCGCGGGGATGAAGATTGTGCTTCAGATGTTCCCGAAGGCGAAGGGCGTGTTTGGCATAGAGGACAACAAGCCCGACTGCATCGCGAAGCTCACTGAGCTTGTGAAGGATGAGCCGCGCATGGAGGTTGCGGCCTTAAAGACGAAGTACCCGCAGGGCGGCGAGCGTCAGTTGATCTATGCGGTGACGAAGCGCTCGATCAATTCCAGGATGCTCCCGGCGGACGCAGGCTGCATCGTGGACAATGTGGAGACGCTTGTGGCGGTCTACAACGCAGTCGCGCTTGGACAGCCTGTGATGAACCGCATTTTCACCGTGACGGGCGACGCGGTTGCCGATCCGCAGAACTTTTATATTTGCATTGGGACAAATTATAAGGAGCTTTTGGACGCGGCGGGCGGCTTGAAGACGGAATGTGAGAAGATGATCGCCGGGGGGCCGATGATGGGGTTCGCCATGTTTGGCCTGGATGTGCCGACGACAAAGACGACGTCTTCCCTGCTTTGCTTTACGAAGGATGAGGCGGCGGCGTTTGAAAGCACTGCGTGCATCAACTGCGGACGCTGCGTGGAGGCGTGCCCTGAGCTTTTGGTGCCTTCCAGGCTTGCGGACTATTCTGAGCGCGGCCAAGGAGACGTGTTTGAGAAATGGCACGGCCTAGAGTGCGTGGAGTGCGGCAGCTGCAGCTATGTCTGCCCGGCGAAGCGGCCGTTGGCGCAGTCGGTCAAGACGATGAAGAAGCAGGTTTTGGCGGCGAAGAGAAAAAAATAGCCTGAATTGTTACAATAAACAGAAAGAAAGAGGTGTATGTTTGTGAGCGAGTTGTTTCATGTATCGTCCTCACCGCACGTCCGTTCTAAGGACACCAGCAGCCGGATTATGCTGTATGTCATCCTGGCATTGCTGCCAACGGCGTGCTTTGGGGTTTATAATTTTGGTTACCGGGCGCTGATCCTGATTCTTGTCACGGTTGCGTCCTGCGTGGCGAGTGAGTGGGCGTTTGAGAGGATTGTACATAAAAAAAGCACAATTAATGACTTCAGCGCGGTCGTGACGGGCCTTCTTCTGGCCTTAAACCTCCCGGCGACGCTGCCCTGGTGGGAGGCCGTGATAGGCGGCGTGTTCGCGATTGTCATTGTGAAGATGATGTTTGGCGGCTTGGGGCAGAACTTCATGAACCCGGCGCTTGGCGCGCGGTGCTTTTTGTTGATTGCGTTTGCCGCGGACATGACGAATTTTGCCATTGAGGCGTATTCCGGGGCGACGCCGCTTGCCGCGATGCGCAACGGCGAGGCGGTGAACACAATGGATCTGCTGATTGGAAGGACGGCGGGGACCATCGGGGAGACTTCGGCCGTAGCGATCTTAATCGGCGCGGTGTTTTTGATTTTGATGGGCGTGATTGACCTTCGGATTCCCGGGACGTATATCGTCACGTTTGTCGTGTTCCTTCTTTTGTTCAGCGGCCATGGATTTGACGCGAATTACATCACGGCGCAGCTTTGCGGCGGCGGGCTGATGCTTGGCGCGTTCTTCATGGCGACGGACTATGTCACGTCCCCCATCACGCCGGCTGGAAAAATCCTCTTTGGCGTCTGCCTTGGCGTTTTGACGGGGCTGTTCCGTATGTTCGGGGCGAACGCGGAGGGCGTGTCGTTCGCGATTATCTTAAGCAACCTTTTGGTTCCGATGATTGAGAAGATTACGGTGCCAAGGGCGTTTGGTCTGGTGAAGGAGGGGAAAAAGCATGAATAAGAAGATTGTGCATGACGCCCTGATCTTGACGGCGTTCACGCTTGTGCTTGGATTTGTCTTGGGCCTGGTCTATGAGATCACAAAGGAGCCGATTGCCGCTGCGGACGCCGCGACGGCGCAGGCGGCGTACAGCAAGGTCTTTGCGGACGCGGAAAGCTTTGAGGCGTATGAGGGCTTTGACAAAGAGGCGGCGGCTTCTTTGATGGAGGAGCAGGGCTTTAACGATGAGATTACGGATGTGCAGACGGCCAAGGACGGCAGCGGCAACAGCTTGGGCTATGTCATCACCGTGACGGCTAAGGACGGCAGCCAGGCGAACATCACGTTTTCTGTCGGCATACAAATGGACGGGACGGTCAACGGCTATTCCATCACGAGCATCGCTGAGACGCCGGGCCTTGGCGACAAGGCGAAGAACGAGGAGTTTTCCGGCCAGTTTCAGGGAAAGCAGGCGGACAGCTTTACCGTTGTGAAGCAGGCTCCGGCCTCAGACAGCGAGATCGAGTCGATTTCCGGGGCGACGATTACGTCCAGGGCGATGACGAACGGCGTGAACGCCTGCATGGCATATTTTAAGAGTGCATTGGAAGGGGGAGCGTGAGGATGAATAAATATATGGAACGTCTGACGAACGGATTAATCAAAGAGAACCCTACGTTTGTCCTGATGCTTGGGATGTGCCCTACGCTTGCCGTCACGACGGCCGCGATGAACGGGCTTGGCATGGGGCTTTCCACGACGCTGGTTTTGGTATTTTCAAACCTGTTGATTTCCGCTTTCCGAAAAGTGATACCGGACGGCGTGCGCATGCCGGCGTTTATCGTCATTGTGGCATCGCTTGTGACGGTGGTGGAGTTTTTAATGAAGGCGTACACGCCGGATCTGGCGGTGCAGCTTGGCGTTTACATTCCGCTCATCGTCGTGAACTGCATTATCTTAGGCCGCGCGGAGAGCTATGCGTCGAAGAATCCGGTGACGCCCTCTATCTTTGACGGGATCGGCATGGGCCTTGGGTTTACGTTTGGCTTAACCTGCATCGGAATCATCCGTGAGATCCTTGGGGCGGGGCAGATTTTTGGCGTGCAGTTCCTCTCTTTGGATTGGTTTACGCCAATCACGATTTTCGTCATGGCGCCGGGCGCGTTCCTTGTGCTGGCGTTTCTCGTCGCGATTATGAACATCGTCAGGGAGAAGATGGAGAAAAAGGGCAAGCCGCTTGCGGCTCCATCCGGCTGCTTAACCGGCGACTGCGCGCACTGCGGACAGTCTGCGATGTGCACTGGAAAGAAATCATGACAGCTGCGGTGGCTGTCTTAAAATAAGAATAGGGGGATAGGTGCAGATGAAAACATTATTATTGATTGCCATCGGCTCAGCGGTCGTCAACAATGTCGTGCTAAGCCAGTTCCTTGGCATCTGCCCGTTTTTGGGCGTTTCCAAGAAGACGGAGACTGCCGCCGGGATGGGCGGGGCCGTAATTTTCGTCATTGGCATTGCGTCTTTCGTGACTTCGTTGATTTATAAATTTATCCTAACGCCCACAGACACGCAGTACCTGCAGACGATTGTGTTCATTCTCGTCATTGCGGCGCTGGTGCAGTTTGTGGAGATGTTTTTGAAGAAATCCATGCCGGCCCTGTACCAAAGCCTTGGCGTGTACCTTCCGTTGATTACGACGAACTGCGCGGTGCTTGGCGTGGCGTTAACGAACGTCACGAAGGAGTACGGCATTTTGGAAAGCGTCGTGAACGGGCTTGCGACGGCGTTCGGGTTCTTTCTCGCCATCTGCATTATGGCTGGAATCCGCGAGAAGATTGAATATAACGATATCCCAAAACCGTTTCAGGGGACGGCGATTGTGCTGATTACGGCATGCCTGATGTCCATAGCGTTTATGGGGTTCTCAGGAATGATTTAAGGGCGATAATGCGAGGAGGAAAGAGAAGATGAGCGTACAGGCAATTTTGATTGCCGCAGTCATCGTTGGCGGCGTTGGTATTTTTATTGGATTTTTCCTTGGGGTTTCCGGGGAGAAGTTCAAGGTAGAGGTGGATGAGAGGGAGGAGGCAATTTCGGGCGTCCTTCCGGGAAATAACTGCGGCGGCTGCGGCTACGCGGGCTGCTCGGGCCTTGCGGCGGCAATCGTGAAAGGGGAGGCCCCGGTGAATCAATGCCCGGTCGGCGGCGCGCCGATTGCGGCGAAGATTGGCGAGATTATGGGGGTTTCCGCGGAGGAAGGCGCAAGGAAGACGGCGTTCGTCAAATGCGCCGGGACCTGCGAGAAGGCCGGGCGGGATTATGAATATTCCGGCGTGGAGGACTGCGCGGCCATGGCGTTCGTGCCGGGCGGCGGGCCAAAAACCTGCAATTATGGATGCCTGGGCTATGGGAGCTGCGTTAAGGCCTGCCCATTTGACGCCATCCACATTGTGGACGGCATCGCGCTTGTGGACAAAGAGGCCTGCAAGGCGTGCGGCAAGTGCGTGGCGGCCTGCCCGAAGCATCTGATTGAGCTGGTTCCCTATGACGCGAAGCATCTGGTGCAGTGCAATTCCAAGGACAAGGGCAAGGACGTGATGAAAGCCTGCTCCGTGGGCTGCATTGGGTGCAAGCTCTGTGAGAAGAACTGCCCGGCCGACGCAGTGCACGTGGCGGACAATATCGCGTATATTGACCAGGAGAAATGCACGGGCTGCGGCGTTTGCGCGGAAAAATGCCCGAAGAAGATTATCCTTTGATGGGATCGGGGAAAGAATTGTAATATGGCAGAGGGGAATCGCGGCTTGTAAGGATGCGGATTCCCCTTTTGCCGTTTAGGAAGGGGGAGGGGTATTTGTATGAAGTGAATGAAGATGGGGAGGGCGTGACGAGTAAGGAATACGGAAATATGGGAGCTGGCGCTAGCGGACATATACATAGGCAAGGGCGTGACAAGGATACTGACGCAGGACATAACAGACCAGCGCTTCAACAGCGCCGTATGTGAGCTATAGTCAAGTAAGTAGACGCATTTTTAGCAGAAATTTTAAGGGAGCGCATACTTAGTTTTGCTCCCAGTATAAATCTTCTGCCTCGTTTGGGGTAAGCAGGTTTTGCGGTTTGTTTCTTCCTTTTTGAGATATTTGAAGAAGCATTCGCAGCATACATTGTAAAAAGGACAGCCTTTTTTGAAAATGATTGTACGACGTTTAGAGAATCCAGAAGTTGCCGGAACGAGAAGGCAGTGTACTGGAGAGGCATAAAATACGGACAATGGGATAGGAGGGCCAGATGGCGGGAAACAAGGGAGACAGGGCTGCGAGGGCGCAGGATGCGTTTAAGGAGGAATGGAGACATAAGGTCACCTGCGGCGTATTAATTCCAGGGGTGTTGCGCTGCAGAGGGCAGCGGAGGCGGCGAGGAACGCGCTTGAGGCAAAAAAGGTCAAGGCCAAGGTTTCCGGGCAGTAAGGGGGATTGACCAGGACAAACGCATGAGTGAATAAATTGTGAACAAATACCACCGTTACAGGAAAT
>CANTEO010000084.1 GCA_947652855.1 uncultured Roseburia sp.
TTGAACCTATTCACAAAATTGCCTGTCAAGTACAGAAACTTATTTATTATGAGATATCTAAAGCAAATGAGCTATGCAGAGATTTCCAAATTATTAAATGTGCCGGAAGGAACTTTAAGGCAGCGAATTGCGCGAGGCAAACGCTTCATTCAAAAGAGCTTGCCAAAACCCGAGAACGAATGACGATGCTCTTTCCATTGCAAAACGATAGCCGCCCCTTTTCTCTTTGAAGCGAACGGGGCGGCTTATGGCCTGCAAGACAGTTAGAGCCGTGCAAGCAGCTCTTCCACGAGCTTTGCATATTCCATAAAATGAGATGCCTTCACCAGAAGCGTATCTCCTTTTTTTATTTCTGGCGACAGCTGCGCAAGCAGCTCCTCTTTCGTCTCAAAGTGCAACACCGCCGTCTTTCCCTCTGATGCGTCGCTTGCCGCGCGCGCCATTTCTCTACTTAATGCTCCGCTGCAATACAGCAAGTCGATCCCTTTCTGGGCCACATAGGATCCAATCGCGGCATGAAGCGACGCCTCTTCTTCGCCCAGCTCGCCCATATCGCCCAATACGGCAATTTTCCTTCCAGGCGCCTTACTCAATACGTCAATGCTCGCCCGCATAGAGACGGGATTGGCATTGTAGCAGTCGTCGATCACCGTCACCCCATGCTTTTCCATAAAGTTGCTCCTGCCGGAAATTGTCTGCACCGACGCAATTCCCCGGCAAATCGCGTCAATGCCCTCTCCAAGGGCGGCCCCTACGCAGGCCGCCGCCAGGGCGTTATATACATTATGCTCCCCCGGGATGGGTATGACGGCCTCCCGCTGCTCTCCGCGCAGGCTAAATTTCATGCGCACGCCTTCCATCCCAAGAGGCTCCGTTTCTAAGGCGCAGGCGTCATCCCCCTTCTGTTTCCCATAAAACATCGGCTTTTTGCCGTTTACCTTAGAGATTGCGGCCAGCTTATCGTCATCCCCATTTAAGATCACGGTCCCACCCTCACGCATATGCGCAAACACTTCTGTTTTTGCCTTTAAGACGCCATCCCTGTCCTTTAAGTTTTCCAGATGGCAGGGGCCGATGTTCGTCATCACGCAAAGATCTGGATACGCGATATCCGCAAGGCGGTGCATCTCCCCAAAATCAGAGATACCCATTTCCAGCACGGCCACCTCATGCTCCTTTGTCATGTCAAAAATGGTGAGCGGAAGGCCAATTTCATTGTTAAAGTTTCCCGCCGTCTTATGAACCTTATATTTCTCCTTCAATACGGAGGCGATCATTTCCTTTGTGCTGGTCTTCCCTACGCTCCCAATCACGCCCACCACCTGAACGTCAAGGGATCTTCGATAAAATCCCGCAATTTTCCCAAGCGCTTCGACTGTGGACTCTACCAGGATATATGGCCCAGGCGTATCCTCCGGGAGCTTTTGCTCCGATAAGACGGCAAGCGCCCCGGCGCGAAACACCGCCGGGATAAAGTCATGCCCGTCTGCACGCTCGCCCCGGATTGGGACAAACAGGCTCCCTTCCTTAACCTTCCGGCTGTCTATGAAAACTCCGGTGATTTCTGCCTTCATGAAATCCCGGCCTCCAACATACGTCCCCCCACAGCAGCCCGCTATCTTTTCTAACGTCATATGTTCCATGGCTTATCCCTCATATTTCTGCATTGATATCTGTATCAGCTTCTCACAAAGCGCCTCAAAATTCATCCCGGCCGCCTGCGCCTCCTGCGGAAGGAGGCTGGTCGCCGTCATTCCGGGCAGCGTGTTCGCCTCCAGGCAGTACAGCTCCCCCGCCTCATTCAGCATAAAATCCATCCTGGAATATGCGGTAAGCCCAAGCGCCCGCGCCGCCTCCACGGCGTAGCCCTGCATCTGCGCTGCCGTTTCCGCAGGCAAATCCGCCGGGCAGACCTCCAACGTATTTCCGGCCTTATATTTATTCTGATAATCATAAAACCCTTCGTTTGGAATCATCTCAATCACCGGAAGGGCCGCGCCGTCTACCACTCCTACGGAAAATTCCCTGCCTTCTATGTAATCTTCCACAATCACTTCGTCTTCCCACCGAAACGCCTCGTCAAGCGCCCTGTCAAAGTCCCCTTCCGTGCGCACAATGGATACGCCGATGCTGGAGCCGCCGCGGCAAGGCTTTACCACGCACGGAAACGAAAGGCCGACGCCCTCCGGGCCCTTGGAGCGCCCTGATTTTGCCATCAATGCCCCATTTGGCGTCGGGATTCCATGTTCCCTAAAAAACAGCTTGCTTTTCTCTTTATCCATTGCGAGCGCGCTGCCTAAATAGCCGCTCCCGGTATAGCGCACGCCAAACAAGTCAAACGCCGCCTGGAGCTTTCCGTTCTCCCCGTCCTCCCCATGGAGCGCCAAAAACACAATGTCGGCCATCTGGCAGAGCGAAAGCACGTTAGGCCCAAAAAAAAGATCGGACGGCCCTTTCCGCAACGCCTTGATTTCCTCCAGGCTTGGGGCGGACTCTGAAATCTGAGGGATGCTCACGCTTGCCTCTACGCTTTGCGCGAATAAGCCAGTGACATCCTCCTCCTGCTCCTTGTAGCCCAAATACACGTCCAGCAATATGACCCTGTGCCCGTTTTTCCGCAGGGCATTCGCCACCATGTCCCCCGTCTTAAACGAGACGTCCCGCTCTGCGCTCAATCCTCCGGCTAAAACCACGATATCCATTCTGATCTCCCATCTATTTTTTATCGTATATAATTTGTCTTTTCCCCATATTCGTTCTCGGGAATGGAGATCCCTTTCTGCTCCCCGGCTTTTATGCATTTTAAGAGCCATGCCATGTTTCTTCCAAGGTTGCGCATGACCTGAAGCCCCTCTTTGTCCTGCAATGTCTCCTCCGGCCGGTTCCCATGCACCATATTCCAATAAGAGGAGGATATGACCGGCATCTCGGCAATTGTGAAATACTTATTTAAGACATCCACCGAAGCCGTCGTGCCTGCCCTTCTGGCAGAAGCGACTGCCGCGCCCGGCTTATGGGCAAACGCGCTCTTTCCCGCGTAAAACATCCGGTCCAGCGCGCTTAAGATCCTCCCGGACGGATGCGCGTAATACACCGGGGTCCCAAACACGAAGCCGTCCGCCTCTCTTGCCTTTGCAATCAGCTCATTTATAGGGTCATCGTCAAAAACACAGCCTGGATGCTTGGCATTGCATTGCCCGCAGCCGATGCAGTCGCGAATCGGCCCTAAGCCAAGCCAGGCGATTTCTGTCTCAATCCCCTCCTGATTTAAAACGCGCTCCACCTCATGCAGCGCCGTATAGGTGCAGCCATTGCTTTTCGCGCTGCCGTTCACCAACAATACTTTCATAAAATGTCCTCCCATGCGAATTGTCTGTTTCTATTATATTTCTAAAATATTTGCAAATCAATATTAGATATTCTCTTTTTCAGGAAAAAATGCTAAAATGGGTGAAAGAAAGCGAGGGATTTAGAATGATGAAGACAATTCACACAACAGACGCGCCCGGCGCAATCGGCCCTTATTCCCAGGGATATGAGGCAAACGGCTTTGTATTCACTTCCGGGCAAATTGCAATTATCCCGGAAACCGGAGAAATCGCCGAAGGAATTGAGGAACAAGCCGCAAGGTGCTGCAAAAATGTCGGCGCCATCTTAAAGGCTGCGGGCTGCGGATTTGAAAATGTCATTAAGACGACTTGTTTTTTGGCTGATATGGACGACTTTGCCGCATTTAATGAAATTTATGCAGCATACTTTGTGTCTAAGCCGGCCAGAAGCTGCGTCGCAGTCAAACAGCTTCCAAAGGGCGTGCTTTGCGAAGTGGAGGCGATCGCCGTCAAAAGCTGACCTTTGCCATGCAGGCTGACAGAAAAAGGGAGGGGAACCTGTCTTTTCCCCTCCCGATTGAAACAGCATGGCTTTCTTCTCCCGCCTTACTCTGCCATCAGAGCAGAACGTCTACCGGATGATATCCCTCCGGCAATTTGCTTTCGTCTTTTTTCTCTGCCTTCTTCTCTTCCTGCCCTTCCTCTTTTTTAAGCGAGTCTTTGACACGCTCCTGTCCGGCTTCTGTTTCTTTGGAGTCTTCCTGCCCTGCTTCTTTTATTTCCTGATTCGCTTCGCTAAGCGACTTCAACTGCCCTGCTTCTGCGGCGGACGCCTGCCGATTCACTTCGGCAAGCTCTTCTTTCTTTTTCTCTACGCCTTGCCCGCGGGCCTCATCCTGCGCAATCTCTGACTCCAATACCCCGGCCCGCCCTTTTAGGCCAGTCGCCACGGCCCCCTGCGCTTTTGCCTGTTTTATGGACGAATCCGCGGAAATCATAGATTTCATGCCAGCTTGCGATAATCCCGCGCCTTCCCGCGCCCCGCCTTGGCCCTGCCTTTTATCCGCTGCGCCCTCCTTGGCAGCCTGCTTTTCCTGCTGGCTGGCCCTCCTTAACTCCATCTGATGCTGACGGAGCTGATTGTTCAGATCCGCAATCTTCTGCTGCAGCTCCTGACGCTTCTTCATTTTTTCTTCCAAGCTAAGCTCCTCATTGGAAGAAAGCTCCTGCATCTGCTTCTGCGCCGAAGCGATCTGCTTTTGGATGCTCTTGCTATATGCGTCCGTCGCCTGGCCCAATCCATAGCCGCCTGCCTGCGGGCCGCCCCCGCCAATTCCTTCCACTTTCATATTCCATTCCTCCTATTGCGTTCTGATCCATTTCTTGCTTCATATCCTATTTCGTCAAAAAAAAGAATGAAAAAAGCGGTATGTTGTGAACTGGCCCTTTTTTGATGTAAATCACAGCCAAACGTCCCCTTACTCACGTTCTATCATAAGCAGGACGCATAAGGCAAACTCGTTCCCATCCTGCGTGACGTCAACGTCGCCATAATATTTTTGCGCCACTTTCCGTATATTCGTAAGGCCAAAGCCATGCCCTCCCCCGGCCTTCGTCGTCATGGGCAGGCCGCTTTCCTCATCTACTGCGCGAACTCCCTTTACGCTGTTCTTCACCTCAATCAAATATGCGTTTTTCTTATAATGAGAAGCGACGGAGATATACGGCTTTTCACATTCCCCTGCCGCCTCCATGGCGTTGCTTAACGCATTATTTAAAATCACGCTGACGTCAAATGCATTGACGCCGGCTCCCACAGGATAATGAAACGCGTTCAAAAAGGCGACCCCATTCTGCTGCGCCTCTCTCTGCTTTTCCCTCAAAATCACGTCCGTTATCGGATTGCCGCTTTTCATGTCCGCAATTGCCCCGTTGACTTGGCTCTTTAGGGCCTCAACATACCGCTCCGACTCAGAATCCCGTTTTGAAAGCCCTTCCAGCGTCATGACATGGCTTCCAATGTCATGCTTTATGCCGCGGATTTCCGCGTACAATTGCTCCACGGCATTCATATGCCGCTCCATCCCCTCTATTTGGAGGGCAAGCAGAGCGTCCTCTTTCTCACGCCTCTGCCCGTTTTTAATGCTTTGGTAAATTACGATTACAGCCATAAGCGCCGCAAACGACAGAAGGTGATACAAAAGAAGCATCCAATCGTACTCTTCATGCAGAGACGCAAAGCTCTGCCCCGTGTCCTGTTCATAGAGATTGAAAAAACAAAGAAAGACGAGCCGCCCGGCGACAGCCAGCAAAGCGGGAGCCAGCACAAGCAACAGCTCTTTCTTTGTCATATTTTCCCTTTTAAAGACATATGCCCGATGCACAAGCCGGATCAGCATATACAGCAGGAACGCCTCCAAAGCCATGCTTCCAATCTGCACCCCCACATAAAGCCAGAACTGCAGCCATAGGCGCCCCGCAGCCCCGGCCGGATAGATCAGAAGGTGAAACAGCGCCGTCCATGGTATCGTCGTGCATCCGCTGGAAATCCATTCCAAAAGGTAAAACAACACAGACAAAAATATCTTCTGCTCAGTATTCCCCGGGTGCAGAAGCCTCATCACAAGAAAAGCAGCCGTCACGCCAATCGCATAGGCGACGGGGCCTGCCATCAGAAACCAAGGGCAGAGCTTCAAAAACAGCATCACCGCGGCATACGTCGCGCCAACCCGCGCTGCATGACGGCATCCAGGCAAAAACGGCTTTGCCAGAACATACAAAAGCCAGCCCTTTAAGATCAGGTCAGCCGCGCTAAAAGCGTACATGGCGGTTTCCCAATACGTCTCCATTTGCGCTACTCCCATCCGCCGTTAACCTGCCTTTGATTATATTTTAAGTATGCTTTTACAAATGCCGGGTAATTTTTTTTTGCAAGATGCGCCGCCCCGCTTAGAAGCCATATCATGGACGCATTGTATTTCACGACATATTTCATATGAACAAGGTAAGACCGATGTGAGCGAAAGAAATCCTCTCCCGCCTGCTTCTCTAACTCTGACAGCTTGCCATAATACTCCAGATCCCCGTTTCGCAAATGCAGCGTCACTTTACGGTTATAAACCTCCGCATAAACCAGCTCATCCAAATCCACCTTCCTGTGCGCCCCATTCGACAAGATCATGAAACACCGTCCTGCCTTTGGCGCCGGCTCCAGATTTTCCTGATACTGGCTGACCGCCCTATCCAGCACGGAAGCAAACTTCTCTTCGGAAAAGGGCTTCACCAGATAATGGAACGCCCCAACGTCAAATGCAGAAAAGACGTATTCCTCTAAGGCAGTCACAAAAATCAAAATCGTCTTCTCCCCTCTCTGGCGAAGCTCCCTCGCCACTTCCATCCCGTTTTTTTGCTCCATTTGAATGTCCAAAAACAAAATGTCCGGCGCATATTCTGCAATGAGCAGCTTCGCGCCGGAAGAATAGCAGCATATGCTCGCCTCCGGGCATTGCCGCTTCACGCTGCCATAAAGCAGCTCGCATATTTCTTTTTCATCGTCGCATATCGCTATCCGCATCGTATCTCCTCTAATGGCCGCTCTGTCCTATATAAGGCCCGTTAGGGCAGGCCATCGCCAGCTATTTTGATATGCTCATTTTAGCACAGGCAAATAGAAATATCCAGACATGATTCCTATGCAGGCCCTTATGCCATTACATTTGTTCAATTAGGGCAATTTCTATTAAGATTTTTTTAGAAAACTATGTTATTATTAAGTGAGGAAAGGATTGTCATATATGAACAATAGCACAGTTGTGCAAAGAGCAGTGGATTATATAGAGGCACATATCGACGGGGATTTGTCACTTGATAAAATAGCAGACTCACTCCACTATTCAAAATTCTATATAGCCAGAATTTTTATTGAAGAGACGAAATGTACGGTTTATAAATACATACAAGGACGCAGATTGACTTTGGCAGCCCAAAAACTTGCGGAAACAGAACAGCCCTATCCGAAACAATCAAAGATACGTATGATGAGTTCGCTTGGCAGATATAGATTTATGTATTATTTTGCAGGAGGTAAATTCGCAGCATGAGTACATATGACGGCAAAAAAAGCGATGAATTTTGGGTTGATTGATAGCATTATTGAGAGACGTTGACTGTTATACTGAAAAGATGGGATAGGTATGCGAAAATACTATATTGACAATATACGTTGGATTACCATTTTGCTTCTTGTTCCCTACCATGCGGCAATGGCATGGAATGCATGGGGAGAGCCAAATTACATTTATTTTGAAGGCAATAAAGCTATTAGCAGCATGATCGTATTTTTTAGTCC
>CANTEO010000085.1 GCA_947652855.1 uncultured Roseburia sp.
AAGAACTCTTTTTGGCAATATATGCGGAAAGGAGTTCTTATTTTTTTGCCCTGAAATGTAAATAATTGACTTTACTGACAGTTTCATATAAAGGACAAAAGCCCGCCTAAAGAGATTTTAAATCCTATAGACGGGCTTTCTGTCAAGCATCTAACGCGTTCTATTCAGTTACAGTTTTCAGATATATTATAACAGACAAAAATCAATTTTCAGTCCAGCCTTACTCCGTCTGCGCCGTCAGCGTCACCGGAACCTCCTGCTCCACATACTCGCCGTTGTTCAGGACCTGCACCGTCACCGTCACAGTGTCCCCGACCTTACATCCGCTTAAGCAGGACTTTAACTCATCCATGGAAGAAACCTCCTCCTCATTCACCTTCGTAATGATGCTGCCAGGCACGATCCCCGCCTTTTGGGCGCCGCTGCCTTTCACAATCTGGGCCACATAAACGCCGCTCGGCATATTGTACTGCCCGGCCTCTTCCTCCACATCCACGCCATAGATGCCAAGATATGGCGTCCCGGTCGTCGTGGTCTTTCCATTCTCAATCAAGTCCTCCAGAATCGGCCCCGCCGTCGCCGTGGGAATCGCAAAGCCCATGCCCTCCACGTCCGTGTCTGAATATTTGGAGGAATTGATGCCAATCACTTCCCCATCCGTGTTGATTAAGGCGCCGCCGCTGTTTCCTGGGTTAATGGCCGCGTCCGTCTGAATCAGGCGGCTCATGATGGCCTGCCCCGTCGCCTCATCCTGGAAGGTGACCTCCCTGCCAAGCGCGCTGATCACCCCGGTCGTCACAGACTGCCCATAGCCAAGCGCGTTTCCAATCGCAATCGCGGGATCGCCCACCGCGACTTTCTCCGAATCGCCCATCGAGGCGATCTTTATCGTGTTTAGCGTTTCCTCCGACAGATCGGAAAGCGCCACCTGCACGACCGCCAGGTCATTGGACGGAGCCGTGCCGCGCACCGTCGCCGGAGCCGTCGTGTCATCTGAAAACTGCACCGTCAGCGCATTCGTCTTCTCCACCACATGGTTGTTCGTCGCGATATACAGATATTTCTCATCCTTGTCCACCAAAATCCCGGAGCCGCTGCTTTCGCTCTCAATCGTGCGCCCCTGCCCAAAGAAGCTTAGGATTTCCTGCTGCGTCATTCCGGTGATCGCCACGACGCTTGGCATCGCCTCCTCCACCACGCCGGAAATGTCCATAGAGACCGCGCCCTTTGCCGTGCTTGTCGGCAGAATCTTCTCGCCGTCTATGGCCGTCCCCCCTTCCGCGGCCGCCTCCGTCTTGCCATCCGCTTTCAAATAGCTCCCAAGAAAGTAATTCGCGCCGGAAAACGCCGTGCCGCCGACAACTCCGAACACCAGCGCCAATGCGGCGCACTTTGTTATTTTCGTAAAAAAATTATGCTTGCTCATAATCATTCTCCTCTCCAAACCATCCGATGTGTGCTCTGTTTCGTTTACAAAGAGAATTCTAACCATTATTTATGTTCTGTTTTTGACAAAAATATGAAAAAATTATGTCTTTCACATCAGCTCCACAAGCTCCCCGGACGCGACAAACCGCTTACAGTCCAGCACGCGCTGGTTCGCGGAGCCTTTAAATGTAAGCATCAGGCTTTTTTCTTTGGCAAGGAACGGGCCGTCCACCAAGACGTCCAGATAGGAAAGCAGCTCATCCGTATGCTCCGTATGGCATTTCCCCCCAAGAATCAAGTCCCGATCCAGGACATAGCCCGTATACGCCCAAATGTCCTTTTCTGCGCCCAAAGCGCCGCCTGGATACGCCTCCTTCACCCGGCGCAAAAACGGCAGCAGCGCCGCCTGGTTCTCCGGCTCCATCGGGTCGCCGCCCAAAAGCGTCAGGCCGCGGATATACGAAGGCGCAAGGGAGGAAATCAGCGCATCCTCCACTTCCTCCGTAAACGGCTTTCCATAGGAGAACTCCCAGGTCTCCGGCTGAAAGCAGCCCTCGCAGCGATTCCTGCAGCCCGACACAAAAAGGACAGTCCTTACCCCTGTCCCATTTGCGATGTCACAATATTTCACTGCGGCATAATTCATAGATGCAGCACCCTTTCTTTGATCTCCTGCGTCCTTCCCTGATTCCAGAACTGCGTGCCAATGTACCCGCAGGTGCGGCGCGCCACGTTCATCTTATCCTGGTTGCGGTTTTTGCAGTTCGGGCATTCCCACACCAGCTTTCCGTCCTCGTCCGGCACGACCGCAATCTCCCCGTCAAACCCGCAAATCTGACAGAAGTCGCTCTTCGTGTTCAGCTCCGCGTACATGATGTTGTCATAAATATAGCGCATCAGCTCCAGCACCGCCTCCAGGTTGTGGGACATATTCGGCACCTCCACATAGCTGATCGCGCCGCCCGGGGAGAGCCTTTGAAATTTCGCCTCAAACCTAAGCTTTGAGAACGCGTCAATGTCCTCCGTCACATGGACATGGTAGCTGTTGGTGATGTAGTTTTTGTCCGTCACGTTCGGAATGACCCCAAAACGCTTCTGTAAGCACTTCGCGAATTTGTACGTCGTGGACTCTAAGGGCGTTCCATACACGCTAAAGTCAATCTTCGTCTCCGCCTTCCACCGTTTGCACGCGTCATTCATGCGCTGCATCACCTCCAGGGCGAACGGCTCCGCCTCCGCGTCTGTGTGCGGCTTCCCCGTCATGTAATAGGTGCATTCGCATAAGCCCGCATAGCCCAGGGAAATGGTGGAATACCCATCGTACAAAAGGCGGTCGATCTTCTCTCCTTTTTTCAGGCGGGCCAGCGCCCCATACTGCCACAGGATCGGCGCCACGTCGGAGGGCACTCCCTTCAATCGGTTGTGGCGGCTCATCAAGGCCTTTCTGCACAGCTCTAGGCGGCTGTCGAAAATCTCCCAGAACTTCTCCCTGTCCCCTTCGCTGCTGCAGGCAATGTCCACCAGGTTTAACGTCACGACCCCCTGATTGAACCTGCCATAAAATTTATAATTCCCCTCCTCATTTTTATAAACCGTTAAGAAAGAGCGGCATCCCATGCAGGTATAGCAATTGCCCTCTTTCAGCTCCTTCATCACTTTCTCGGAGATATAGTCGGGAACCATGCGCTTGGCCGTGCATTCCGCGGCCAGCTTCGTCAAATGCCAGTACCTGCCGCCTTCCGTAATGTTGTCTTCCTCCAGGACATAAATCAGCTTAGGGAACGCCGGCGTGATGTAGACGCCGGATTCATTCTTCACGCCCTGTATCCTCTGACGGAGCGCCTCACCAATGACGAGCGCAAGGTCGTCCCGCGTCCTTCCCTCCGGCACCTCATTCAAATACATGAACACCGTCACGAACGGCGCCTGCCCATTTGTCGTCATTAGGGTGATGACCTGGTACTGAATCATCTGCACGCCCCGGTTAATCTCCTCCAAGACCCGCTGTTCCGCGACCTCGTTCATCTGCCCCTCACTTAACGTAAGCCCCGCGGCCTCATACTCTTTTTGCACTTCCTTGCGGAATCTGTGCCTGCTGACGTCCACAAACGGCGCAAGGTGCGCCAGGGAGATGCTCTGCCCGCCATATTGGGAGCTTGCGATCTGCGCGATAATCTGCGTCGCGATATTGCAGGCCGTGGAAAAGCTGTGGGGCTTTTCAATCATCGTCCCGCTGATGACCGTCCCGTTCTGCAGCATATCCTCCAGATTCACAAGGCAGCAATTGTGCATATGCTGCGCAAAGTAATCCGAGTCATGAAAGTGGATCAGGCCATTGTCATGCGCCTCCACAATCTCGCGCGGCAGCAAAAAGCGGCGCGTGATGTCCTTGCTGACCTCCCCGGCCATATAGTCCCGCTGCACGCTGTTGACCGTCGGGTTTTTATTGGAATTTTCCTGCTTCACCTCTTCGTTGTCAAACTCCAGCAGGCTTAAGATCTGCTTGTCCGTAGAATTCGCCCGACGCACCAGGGCCCGCTCATAGCGGTAGGTGATGTAATTCCTGGCTACCGCAAACGCATGCTGCTCCATGATGCCGTTCTCCACCAGATCCTGAATCTCCTCCACATTCAGCGCGCGTCCCATCGCCTCGCAAAGCCTCGTGACCTCCTGACAAATCTTCTGTATCTGCTCCTGCGTCAAACGATCCTTTTCCGGCACGGAATGGTTCGCCTTTACAATTGCGGCCTCAATTTTTGAAATATGAAACTCCTCTTCTGCCCCGCTTCTTTTTATGATCTTCATAGCCTTTCCCGTCTCCTTCTCATTATCCAAGCGCCTTTTTCTCAAGGCAAAGAAGATTGTACCAAATATAGTATTGCTTGTCAACGAGAAAACTATATCTTGTATTTTATCCCAAATAAGCCGTTACTCCCCGCTCACTGGTTCCGTTCCCTTTCAACAAACAGCCTCCGCGCCTCGCCCACAAAGTACAGCGAGCCAAACAGCGCCGTGCGCTCCCCGCTTCCATACGCTTCTTTTTCTGGCGCATGGAATAAAAAAGGAGCCAGCGCCTCCTCAATGCAGTCCTTTTGCTCCGTCTTTACGCCAAGGCTCCTGATATATTCCGAAAGCTCCTTCCCCTGCAAGGCCCGCTCGCTCTCCGGCGTCACGGCAGTCACTTTTTTTGCCAACGGCGCAATCAGGCGCGCCATTTTTTTATAGTCCTTCTCCGCCAAAACGCCCATGATAAAATGAAATTTTTCACCAGGATAAAGCTCCTTAAGGCTTTCCGTCAGGGCAAGGGCCCCATCCTCATTGTGCGCGCCGTCTATCAAAAGAAAGGGGCTTTCACAAATCAGCTCCATCCTCCCGTCCCAGGACGCGCCGGCAATGCCACGGCGCAGCACCTCCTCCGCAATGGGATATCCCAATTCCATCAGCTCCCTTGCGCAAAGGATTGCGGCAAGCGCATTCTCCCTCTGATAAGAGCCGAGCATCTTTAGCTGATAAAAGCCCTCTCCCGGATAGGAAAAGCCGCCCGCCATGGGGGCAATGCGCGAAGCGTCCACCGTCTGGCACGGAATAGACAGCTCCCTGCACCGTCCCTCCAGCGCCTCTTTGACCTTCGGCGCCTGGCTCCCAATGACGGCCCGCATCCCCCGCTTTAAAATCCCTGCCTTTTCTGCGGCGATTTCCTCTAAAGTATTCCCAAGGACCGCCATATGGTCATATCCGATTCTCGTAATCACGCCAACCAACGGCGTGCCGACGGCATTCGTGGCATCCAGGCGGCCGCCAAGGCCCGTCTCCAAAACGGCAAGCTGACAGCCCTGCTCCTTAAAATGCAGCAGGGCCATCGCAAGGCAGAGGTCAAACATCGTCGGCTCCAGGCCGCGCCCCGCGGCAAGCGCGCGCGCGCCAAGCCTAACGACGTCCTCCTTAGGAATCTTCCTGCCGTCCACCTGAATCCGCTCCGCAAAGTCAATCAGGTGGGGCGACGTGAACAAGCCCGCCCGAATCCCCGCCTCTTTTAAGACCGAACGCAAAAAGGCCGCCGTAGAGCCTTTTCCATTCGTTCCCGCGATATGGACAAACGCAAGGCCCTCCTGGGGGTTTCCTACAGCGGCCAGCAATTGCCCGCTCACAACGACGCCGGGCAATGTTCCAAACCTTCTTTTTGTTTCAATGGCAGAGACGATTTTTTGATAATCCATTGTCATACCGCCAAAATGACGCCGCCGTCATTGGCGTACATACTGCTGATGCCGGCCGTGTCCACAAGGAATATCTCCTTGAACTTCGCTATTTTCTCAATCTCCTCTTTTACGGATTCGGCCCTCTTTTTGCAATTGCAGTGCGCGATCGCCAGCGTGCGGCTTTTCGTATCCTCTGTCTTCTCCAGCATCTCCTCCACCATCTTCTTCAATGCCTTCTGCATGCCCCGCGCCTGCCCTAACTGGCAAATCTCGCCGCCCGGCGTAGAGCCCATCACCGGCTTGATATTCAATGCGTTAGCCACAAACGCCTTCACGTTGCTAAGCCTGCCGTTCTTGCGCAGCGTCTCAAGCGTCTCAAGCACAAAATAGGTGCATTGCGAATCTATATAGCGCTCCACAGCCTCCACCGTCTCCTCAAAGGACATCCCTGCCTCCTCGCATTCCTGCGCCTTTAAGCCAATCAGCGTCTCCCCGACAGATGCGGATCTGGAATTGAACACATAGATTTTTTTTGCGCCGCCATGCTCCTCCTCATACAGATTCTTCGCAAGGCCCGCGCTGTTATAAGAGCCGCTTAGCTCCTTCGACAACGTGACGACGTAAATATGCTCCGCCTCCCCTTCGTATTCTTCCATATACTGCTCCGGGGACGGGCAGGAGGACTTTGGCCCCACCGGGCTCTCCTTGACAAGCTTTAAAAACTCCAGCTGCTGAAACGTCTCGTCGTCCCTCACCCGATGCCCGTTCACGTCCATCTCAAGCGCGACGTTCACAAAATGCCCGTCCGCCTTCATCTCTGCCGTCAGCTCCCCGCAGCTGTCAATAATAATTTTATACATCCCATACCTCCAAAATTCATCTCTAGATTTTACGTCAATCCAATCTATTATACATGGTTTTAATTACCAGATGTATCATACCATAAAAACCTCCTCCTGTACAGCGGAAGTTTCCCATTTGAATATTCAAACAATCCATTTCCACACTTTCCATTTTCTAATAACATAAATAATTTTTTATTTTTTTCAAATATTGTATTGACAAATTCATCATTATCAGATAATATATAACCATACAAACAAGAACAACTGAACCGGAGGTACAGACCAATGAAGAAGTAACGATCCACCCCAAAAAATCCTTAAAAAGGTGCTTTCCATCAGAGGCGCGACTCCAAAGGAAGGCGGTCGAACAGCAGAACGAAAGAAAGGACGGTACGTTCCCATGAACAGTGAAGATTAAAAGGCGGCGTCAATCGAACGATTGAAGCCGCCTTTCCCATGCTTTCTCAATTCCTGTCATCTTTGCATAGCGTTTCCTATGTTTTCGTCAATTCCTGATATTCTTCCGTATATTGCTGTAATGCAAAAATCAATTTTTAAATGCCGCTTGGGATGGCGCCTGCCTTTGGGCGGACGATATGTCCGGCGTTCCAATTCAGGCCGTTAGAAGCCCGTCGGCTCTTAGTAAAAACGGGTGACTGCCCGTTTTAGCTTAGAGCCGTTACGCGGTTTCTAAGAGCGCAAGCGCGCCTGAATGGAACGCCGGACATATCGTCCGCCCAAAGGCAGGCGCCATCCCAAGCGGCATTT
>CANTEO010000086.1 GCA_947652855.1 uncultured Roseburia sp.
TATTTTTTGCCATAGGGAGGTATGTTCAACGGCACATCATAAAACGTATGCCTCGCGATCACCTTGTTCCTGCTTGACTTTAAAGCCATCTTAGCATAACGGAAACTGACCGCGGAGAATATACGGTTATTGACCGCCACGCATTTCACGACCAACTCCCCACCCCTGTAATGCGCTTCATTTATCACTAACGACACCTTCCCATAGGTATATGCGCTTACCCTAACTTGGGATAAATCTCTGCCTTTATACACATTCGGCTTAACGGTCAGCTTACAAACATATTTCCTTTTATTTTTTAGCGTACAGATTATCTTGCACGTTCCTGGCTTCTTCCCCTTTACCGTTCCCTTTGCGTCAACTGTCGCAACCTTACTGTTTGACGTTCTCCACTTCACCCCATTTAAAGTAGAGGATTTATCCGTTTTTGCCTTTACCTTCTGCTTGAATCCTGCTGTAAGCGTCATTTTTTTGGGAAAAGACAACGAAGTGGCGTCTCTCTTTTCATCTGGAAGCTTCGTATCAATCCGTATCTTAAATGTAATTTTATGAACATATGTCAAATAAAATCGTATGTCTGAATTTGGATCTTGACTGACAAAGCTCCGATCCGTCGAAAGATAGATCATATTTTCACCGCTGCGCGCAGAATGCTCAAACGATATGCTGTCCATGCCGGGAAACAGCTCATAAGTATCTTCTTTATCATCATCCAGTTTTTCATCAAATTCAATGTTCAAATAATTATTTTTATTATCCACAAAATGATATTCCGACTCATCGTATGAATCCACAACAGTATAATCTGATACCACGTCATAGATTTTAACAGAGACCGTATTTCTTGCTTTTAGCTTGAAATAGATGCAAATATCCCCTACTTCCTCAAAAACATCCTCCTCATCGGCATACATCGTAATGCTGTATTCCCTGTTTACTTTAAGGTCACGATCCTCTTCGTATGCCTTAACCTGAAAGGATGGCATCATAAATAAGAACAAGATGCATAATATAGACGCCACCAATGTCCGCCTTACAATCCATTTCCCATCCCTTATCTCATATCCCATACCCTCTCCCCCTTTACGCTTCGTCTGCTTGCCCCTTCCAAAATTTCCTTTTTAGCGCGTCCTTCAGATACTCATACCGCTTACGCTTTTCTTCTTTTTCAAAATGCGCCTCGCGGAACTGCTCGGGATTGCCTTCGTAATTCAACGCCTCGTCCCCGAACTGCTCGCTCGTTAAGTCAAACACACAGCCGCCCGCCACGTTATAGCAATGGAAATTCCCGCCCTCTCTGGGAATCCCATACACCTTCCCGCCAAACAGATCCTGCGCCAAGAACGCCGTGATGGAGCATTGGCCAAGCGTGCGGTTTTCCTTGCTCCACTCCCCGCGCATCCTGGGCGCGCAAGTGTATTCGCACCAAATGCCGGACAGGGCGTCGTATAAGTCGCGCGGCGAGCGAATCCCCTCATAGCCGTCTGCAAGAAGGGGCGCGTCCGCCTGCTCCCATCCATAGAATTTGTAATCCATTTTCTTCCCATCCTTTCCTTATAATCGTGCATTTTCAGCATCAAAGGCTTTCTCAAAAGCTATGCATACCCTCGTCCATTCCCCCTTCTTACTCTCCACCGAAATCCCATGCCCTAGCTTCTCCACAATCCTTGCCGCCATATAAAGGCCCATTCCCGTAGACTTATACTGCCCATTGTGATGGCTGCTGCCCACAAACCCTTTGTCAAACACCCTGCGGATGTCGCTTTCCGCGATCCCCTCCCCACGATCCTCCACAAACAGCCGAACGGCCTCCCCCGCCCTCTCGCTCCAAATGTGAAGCTCAGGCTGTCCCATGGCGTATTTCACCGCATTCGCGATGGCCTGATCCAGCACATAGGTCAGCCAGCTTTTGTCGGAATACACCAAAACAGGCTCCACGTCTACCTTCATTGCAAAGGCGTCCCTCATCAGGAAAAACTGATTGTTCCGAATGGAAGACCGGACGCATTCGCGCAAATCCACGGCGCGAATCTGAATGTCAAGCAAGCTGCCCTGCACCTTGCAGCCAAGCAGCGCTGACCGTTGCTGCTGCCGAATCCGCTCCAATTGCTCCCGCAGCGAAAACCGCAATTGAGAATCCTCGATTTTTTCAATCATCAAAAGCGCCGCGGACAGAGGGAGCTTCATCTCATGGCACCACCTGGCGACGTAATCCTGCAAATCGCAATTGACCTGAAACTGCTCGCTTAACTTCCCTTCCAGGACGGCCACGTCATGCCTGGCGACGTCATAATGCTCCATATCCGAAAATTCCTGACAGACGACGGAATCCAGCTGCAAAAGGCCCTGCTTCTTTTTCTGCTCTTTCCTATATCTGCAAAAAGCCGCGCCGACATAGGACGCGCCGCAGACTGAAAGCAACACGTCCAGATACCAAAGATACATCCGGTTCGTCTCCTTTAGCAGCAGCAAAAAATAAAGATTGTAAGAGCCGCAAAGAAACAGGCAAAGCCCAATCCATCCCCTGTTCTTTTTCCAAAAGCCCATGAAGCCTCCCTACCTTTGTTCTGTAAAGCCCTTCCTATCCAAAAGCCATTTCATTCGCAAGGCCGGATGTAATAGCCCTGCCCCTTCTTCGTGCCGATCAGCTCCTTTCCGCACGCCGCGCTTAGCTTATTCCTAAGCCGGCAGATCATGGTGGAAAGCGTCCCGTCTAAGACGAATTCGTCTGTGCTCCAAAGCTCCATCATCAGCTCCTCTCTGCTGACGACCATGGGCTTTCGGTCCAACAGCTTCGCCATGATTTTTTTCTCGGACTTCGTCAGCGCGAGCGCATTCCCTCCAAGGCACAATTCAGAGGCCCCCTGCTCAAAGTACAGATCCCGCCCCAGATAAATGCGGTCCGTCACCTTATACTGATAGGCGCGCCGCAGGGCCGCCTCAATTTTCGCTTTCAAAAGCTCAAGCTGAAACGGCTTTTCCACATAGTCGTCCCCGCCCTGAGCGATCGCCATGATCTTATCCCGATCATCGTCGCGGCTGCTGATAAACAAAATTGGCAGATCCGAAGCCTCGCGGATCTTACGGCACCAGTAAAACCCGTCATAATAGGGCAAATTCACGTCCATTAAGACTAAATGCGGACAAAAGTCGATAAAATCCGACAGCACATCCTCAAACTGACGCGCCTGCTGCGCGCAATAGCCCCACCGCCCTAAAAACTGCGCGATCTCTTCAGCCAGCGCAAGGTCATCCTCCACCAGAAAGATTTTCATCCGCCCTTCCATTTCCATCCCCTCCTTGCTGCAAAACGGTCACCGTCTGATACGGGATATGTATGCCGTGCTCTTTAAACTTCTCCACCAGCGCAAGGCGGATGTCGCTGCAGGCCCGAAAGCTGTCATCTAAGCTTTGGGTCCATACCGTCGTCTTTAAGATCACGCCGTTTTGCGTATATCCTTTGATAAACACCCGATTCTCTCTGGTATTTAACGTCAGCTCATCCGCAATGCAAGCCTCCTGCATCACCCGCATCGCCTTTTTTAAATCCACGTCATACCCGACCTCAATTTCCAAAAAATTCCCGATATTCCCAATATAATTGGTATTCGTGATGACGGCGGAGTCCATGACGGAATTTGGCACAATGCAGCTTTCCCCATTGAACTGCTGAATAACCGTATGCCGAATCGTAATGTCCTTGACAAGCCCCTCCGCAATGACGCTGCCGCCCTGCACGACCCGGATTTTCTCATCCACATTGTAGGGCCTTGAGGCGGAAAGGGAAATCCCGCTGATGACATTAGAGAGCGCCTGCTGCGCGGCGAACGTGGCGATCGCCACAAACAGGGAGCTGCTTTGCAGCAATGTCTTGCTGATATCCTTTGTTATCTCAAACTGCTGCGCCATGCTGTAGAAAATAATGATCCCAAGAATGACGTTCACTACGCTCTTCGTAAAGCGCAGATGCACGGAATTGTGCTTTTTGGACATCAGGCTGAAAATCAAATTCACGACCCTGTTACAAAGCAAGGCCACTAGGATAAAAATACCGGCTTTTACAAAACTATTCATGCTGTTTTTTCTTCTGATTCATCTCCTTTAGCCCAGGCAATAGATGCAATATCACCCGCCCCGCTTCAATGTCCACTTGCCTTACGCATTCTTTGATCGCCGGGACAAGCAGATCGGGAGCGCCCGCCTTTCGAATGACATACACGTCATTCGCCGCCGTCTGGATGACGTCCGCAATGTTCCCCAATTCCTCCCCTTCATCAGAAACCGCCGACGAGCCGATCAAATCCGCGATAAAATACTCATCCTCCCCCAAAGGGACAGCCTGCTCCCTCGTCACATAAAGCGCCTTTTGACGGTACCTTTGCACATCGTCAATGGAATCAAGCCCCTTAAACTTCAACAGCGCCATGTTTTTCACAAACCTCACAGACTCAATCGCAAGCGCCTTCCTTCCGGTTCCCGTATCCAAAAGAATCTCTTCCAAATCTAAAAAGCGCTTTGGGTCGTCCGTCGTGGGAAACACCTTCACTTCTCCGCGCAGGCCATGGGTGTTGGCAATAATGCCTACCTTAAAAAAATCCTCCATCGCAGTCACATCCCTTCTGTCTTAGTCCGCAGTCATTGAGACTGCGCCTCTATCCACCATTATACGTTTCACATAGGAAAAATCAAGTGTCCTTTTTCAGATGGGAACGACTTTTAAAAATCCCATAACAAAGTATGCCCCACCCCAGATGCGTCACCATGCCAAAGCCAAACATCCTGCAGATGAACGTGATTTTTGTTTTTTTATGTACGGAATCCAATTCCTCCTTGGAGCCAGATCAACACATTACGCCCCCAACTGCGTTACTTTGCAATTGGGGGCGCATAGACGTCATTTTATTTCTGCTCTGTTTTCCTCTACCTTCCAAGCGTCGTCCGCTTTGGCGCTTCGGCCGTCATCTCATAGCAGGCGAACGCCTCATCGACCAGCTTTTTGTCCGGCTTCGGCGTAACCAGGCTTACAGCCGGCACAATCACGAGGCCGGCCAGCATGGCGATCGCGCCGCAGTTAATTGGCGACTGCATGATCACCGGAAACGACTCCCTGAAAAAAATGTTGGCGACCATCAAAAGGGAGCCAAACAAAAAGCAGGCCCAACAGGACGCTTTTGTGACTTTTTTGGAGTACAGGGCATACAGAAACGGAGCCAGGAACGCGCCTGCCAAAGCGCCCCAGGAAACGCCCATCAGCTGAGCGATAAACGTCACGTTGCTCTTATACTGAATCAGGGCCAAAACAGAAGAAACCGCAATGAACGCCACCACCAGAACGCGGATGGCAAGCACCTGCTTCTTCTCACTCATTTTCTGAAAGAACAGCTCTTTTAAAAAGTCAATCGTAAGCGTGGAGCTCGACGCGAGCACAAGCGAGGAAAGCGTGGACATGGAGGCTGAAAGCACCAGGATCACCACCAGAGAGATCAACAGCGGGGAAAGCCCGGAAAGCATCGTCGGGATGATGGAGTCGAAGCCATTCGCGGCGACGTCAATCTGATCGGAAAACAGGCGCCCGAATCCCCCCAGAAAATAGCACCCTCCGGCCACTACAAGGGCGAAAGCCGTGGAGATGACCGTGCCTTTTTTAATCGCCTCCTCATTTTTGATCGCATAGAATTTCTGCACCATCTGCGGCAGGCCCCAGGTGCCAAGGGACGTAAGGATCACGACAAACAGCAGGTTCAGCGGATCCGGCCCGAGGAATGAGGCGAAAACGCCGGGCGTGGAGGCGACCGTCTCGTCCGAAACCCTTGCCAGGCCGTCCATTGCCACCATAAAGCCGCCCTTGCTTTTCAACACGGCGGCTATGACAACGCAAATCCCCACCAGCATAATGATGCCCTGAATAAAGTCATTGATCGCCGTCGCCATATATCCCCCGGCAATGACATAGATTGCCGTCAGCACGGCCATCAGCAGAATGCAGACGGAGTAGTCAATGTCAAACGCCATCCCAAACAGCCTGGAGAGGCCATTATACAAAGAAGCCGTATACGGAATCAAAAAGACAAATATAATAACGGACGCCCCAATCTTAAGCGGCTTACTCCCAAAGCGCTCCCCAAAAAACTGAGGCATCGTCGCGGAATCCAAATGCTGCGTCATAATCCTCGTCCTGCGCCCAAGCACTGCCCAGGCCAGCAGGGAGCCGATCACCGCGTTCCCAATGCCCGCCCATGTGGCGGAAACCCCATACTTCCAGCCAAACTGGCCGGCATAGCCTACAAAAACGACTGCGGAGAAATACGAAGTCCCATATGCAAACGCCGTAAGCCAGGGGCCTACGGAACGCCCGCCCAAAACAAAGCCATTCACATCTGTGGCGTGCTTTCTGCAATACAGGCCAATGCCCACCAGCACCGCAAAATAAACCACCAGCAAAAATAGTTTCATAACAAACCTCCCTGTATGTAAAAAATATTTTAACGCTTTGATGTTTTGAAGCTTCAAAGCGTTAAAGCGATTATAGCACACTCTGAATCAATGTGCAAACAGAAATTTTTATGACTGCCATTCCTTTTATCAAACCGTATGGCATACTGCCGTCAATTTTTCAGGCTGCCAAAAACAGACGCAAAAAAACAGGAAGCCTTTTCTTGGTTTCCTGTTTTTTTGCGCCGTTGCGTATGTCCGGCGGCTCTTCTGTTTTCCATTGATTACAAGCCTACAGGCCGGAATTTGGATTTTTATTTACTTATAATCGGTTTCCCATCAGCATCCAATAATGGAGTAAGGCCTCCTGCATATCCAGATTTAACCCACAAATAATTCACGCCTGTTTCCTGATCTACAATCACTTGCACTAGTCCAGAATCCTTATACCACTTTCCTTCATGCTCAACAATTTCAAACCTTTTATCTTTTTTCATCGCCTTACCCTCCATTTTTATCCCGGCTTTTAAAGTCACGGCTTACGGGCGCATTCCGATTTCTTCCATTTATCTTATCCTATCATTTTTTCACCGTAAATTCAAGAATGACACAGCATTTCACGCTGTTTCTTCCTTAAAAAGGCGTGGCTCTCTCCATATGATGTGGCTTTCGTAGCGCTTGACGACAATCGCCATAGCTTCCGGGCCGCCCTTTGTTGCGGCTATGATTACCGGATAGGGTAACAAGCCGCGTTCGGCATTTTCATTGTTACCAGTCTGTGCAGTCATAG
>CANTEO010000087.1 GCA_947652855.1 uncultured Roseburia sp.
TTTCTTGCAAGTTCCCTTTTATTCAAATAAACACCAACTTTCTGCACGCAAAACAATTTAATTGTATGCTATTATTATATAGAAATGTAAGACAAATTTCAATAGTTTTAGGCAGACATTTTACAAAAGATGCGTGCTGTTTATATGCCATATTTTATAAAAATCAGAGGATAAGACATTTCATCCCTACCCTCTGATTTTAATTCTTTATATGTAAAAAGCAGGAGGCCAGCTATGATTGACCTCCTGCTTTAAAAATACGTTGCTCTTCATTAATTAACGACATAAAGCAGACACGAAAAAACAATATGTTTGAAACGTCTCTTTTAAGCCTTACCCCGCTTACGTCACCTTCTCCTCCCATTCCTTCTCTTTAAATCCGACCAAAACCAGATCGTCCAAAATCAAAAGCGGCCGCTTCACCAACATCCCGTCCGTCGCCAAAAGCCGCAGCTGCTCCTCCTCATCCATGTCGGCAAGCTTATCCTTAAGGCCCATCTCCTTATACAGATTTCCGCTTGAGTTAAAAAAACGCTTCAACGGAAGCCCGCTTTTCTCCTTCCAAATCCGAAGCTCCTCCACGGCAGGGCGCTCTTCTTTGATAGGGCGCGTTTCATAGGCAAGCCCCTTCGCGTCCAGCCAGCTCTTCGCCTTTTTACAGGTACTGCACTTTGCATACTCCACCAACAGCATCTCACGTCCTCCTTCTTCGATTCATATGGCTTTATTCTATCAGACTTCCTGCCTGGATGCAAAGTCAAAAATCCGCATAAGCGCCGCCTCGCCCTTTTTCACAGAATGACGCGCTATGTACAAAGCGGCTACAGTGAAATCCGAAACACCTCGACGCTCCCCTTCATTTGCTCAGACACCCCTTCCAGCTCCTGTGTTTTCTCTGACAGGACATAAATCTCCTCATACGCGCTCTCAAGGGCCGCCATCATTTCTTGTATGCTGGCCGCATTCTCTTCTGAAAGGGCCGCGGCATCTTGCGCAGCCGCCACAATGTCAGACCTGACCGCCTCCATCTCTTCCGCCTTTTGGCTGACAGCCTGCATATAAGAAGAAGATTCCCTGATCCCAGACATGACGCACTCAAACACCTGACCCGCCTTCTCAATCGTCTGTTCCTGACCCTCAATAAACGCCAGGGCCTCTTCCATGCGAAGCATCGTATGGCTGGAATTGTGCAATAAGCCCTCCGATATAGAGCGAATGTCTTCCACCGCCTCATTCGCCTGCACCGAAAGCTTCTGAATCTCAGAGGCGACTACGCCAAATCCCCTTCCCATCTCTCCGGCTCTCGCCGCCTCTATGGAGGCGTTTAAGGAAAGCAGGCTCGTCTGTGACGCGACGGCGGCAATCAGTTCCGTCGCGCGGCTGATTTTATCCGCCGATTCTTTCGTCATCCTGGCCTGCTGCCCCAAATAATGGAGGGATGTGTTCACCTGCCTCATTTCCTCATTCAGCGTCTGCATCTCCCCCATGGCCTCTTTGGACACCATCTGAATCTGACCCGATATCTCGTGCATTTTTTTAATTTCAGCATTGTTCTTTCCGATCATCTCTCCTATTTCCATAATATTGCTGCCCACTGTGGACGCATCCTCAGCCTGAGTCGTGCAGCTTACGGACATTTCCTGCGCCGAGGCGTCCAGCCCTTTCATTGCCGCAAGGACATTGCCGGAATGGCGCTTCAAGCTTTTTGCCTCAAGGTCAAGCTGTATGCTTTTTTCACGCAGCACATTCACAATATCCAGCAGCTCGCTGCGCAGCGCATTTATTTCATTTCCCAACAGCCCGATTTCATCCGAGCGCCTTAACAAAGAGGCGTCCGCCACAGCCGTCAGGTCGCCTTTTGATATCCTTTGCAGCAAATCCATGCCCTTAGACAGCGCACGGATAATGCGGCTTACCAGCCTTGTCACAACGACGCCCGTCGCCAAAAGGACGGCTAAGACGGCAAGCAGCATCTGAAGGCGCATCTCATTGATGATTTTAGAGACCTTGGCGCGCGGCTTTCCAAGAAATACCATCCCCACAGGCTCGCCATCCTCCATTCCCTCCTGATAAAACGGCGTGTAGCAGGCCACATACTCCGTCCCCAAAATCTCGACATTCCGATCCAGGAAAGCCTCTCCGCTCTCCCATACTTTCTGCGTCACTGCTTTAGGAGCTTTCGTCTGAACCTGCCGCTCACCGTCCTCGTCTTTTATTGACGTTAAGACACGGGCGTCTCCCCAAAATACGGTGACGTCCATTCCGGTCGTTTCTTTCATATGATCCACAATCCCCACAGACCGCGTGATGTTTAATGTGTCCCCCTTCCAAAGCTCACCGGATTCATCCAGGCGGTAGCTCCCTGGATTCCCCACTTCAAAGATATCCCTTACCGCCAGCGCCGCGGCCTGCATCCCCGCATACGATTCGTCATAAATTCCATTTGCAATCCGATCTGCCGCAAGGGCATACAGGCCGATTCCCAGGACGAAAACCGGCAACAGCGAAATCATCATCATTTTTACACGTAATTTCATGCTCTCTCCCTCTTATTTTTTTCATTCATCAGCCCCTCCATGCCCCGCCCAAACAAACGAGGCAAGAATCCGACAACGCGGCAAGGCAGAACCTGGCCAGTTTCTGTGGCAGGTGAGTTTTTCTAACGCAGAAAGCCATATAGAGCGTCCTATCAGCTTTGCTGCGCCAAGCCAGATTCTGCCTGCTGCGCCGTCAAATGCAAAATGGCAATATCTAGTACATAAAAATGCCGTTGTTATTATACCAGATAATAACAACGGCATGGCGTGTCCATTCTTCACAAAAGCATCCTGTTTTTTCGCACCATTCACTGTACCAAAATTCTCACAATAAACATCTTACCCTCCATGCAGCAGTCAAACTGCGCATGATATTTTTCCACAAAATTCTGCACGCTTATCATCCCATATCCATGCCCTAACCCACGCCTCGAGCAGGGAAGCCCTGTTTTTTTGGAAAAAAAGACTTTTTTCTCACAGGGATTTTGGATCTCGAAAAAGAATGCCCCTCCGTCTCTGCTTTTCACCGTAAGCGTGACAATGCGCTCCTCCTCCTTTAATTTTTCAGCCGCCTGCAATGCGTTTTCCACTAAATTTGCCGTCAGCATCGCCAAATCATAATCATTGACTGCAATCTCTTTTGGCACAGAGCAAAAAATATGCAGGCGCGCCCGCCTCTGCCTGGCTTTTTTCGCCATGCCGGATAAAATGCTGTTTAAGACGATGTGATCGCAGTAAGCGGAAGGCTGCTTTTGATCCAGATATTCGATGTCCTTTTGCAAAATGCGCTCCGCCTCACTATAGTTTCCCCCGCGCAAAAGCTCTATGAGCAGGCTGTCCTTATGGCGCATATCGTGGAGCATCACGCTAAATTCCCGAATCGCCCCATTCACGGCGTCAGACTGCGCCTCCACGCCACTAAGATAGGCGGTAAGCGTCGTATTCTTCCAAATCAGGCTCTTCTCCTTGGATTTCACATAAATATAATGGATCAAAAGGACATACAGCGCAACCAGCGTCACCAACAGCGATAAAGCCGCAATGATGCTCTCCGGCCTTTCTTCAAAAGACACCGGGCAATATAAAATGAAAAAAAATGTGATATAGCTCATTGCCGGGATCACGCACATCCATATGGAAATTTCCTTGCTAAGCATATGGACGCAGATGTCCCTGATCCAAACTGCCATTATAAAAAACACGACGCCGTTGGCAAGCGTGCAGGCGGCCATCGCAAGCGCCTGGCTCTTCCACACAAGAATGACGCCGCATGAAATGATGTTTCCGGCAAACACAAAATTCGACGAGCTAAAGCCAATAAACAACGCATAGGCGTCTTTTTTCTTTGAAAGAAGCAGCGCCGTCCCCTGTAAAATAATGATGTTTAAGGAAGTGACGATCAGTTTTGGGATGACGGCATGAAATGTAAGATGGATCCGCGCCATTTCAATCACAACCGCAGCCGCTGCGGAAGCGGCGCAGATGAGGGCCGACTTTAGGGCCGGATATTTCAGCAGCAGAAACGACAGAAAATAAAGCATCATAAATACGCAGGAGTTAAGCACAACCCACAATTGAAACAGTTCCATAGTCCCCCTCAATAGCTTTCCGACATATATTTTAAGTACGCGCGCTTCACCTGCGCCTGACGGCTTTTGCTAATCGGAATCTGCATTCCTGAGCGCATCGTCATCTGGCTGGCCTCATATAGGCCGACGCAGCTTAAGTTCACAAGAAACGACTTATGCACCTGAAGAAAGCTGCCGTTTTCCAAAAGCTCCGCAAGGCTGCTTTCAAAGGATTTCCGAAGGAACCTGCTGATGACTTCCCTCCCGTCCGCCAGAAAGATATGCAGCATCCTTTCGGAATTCTCCACATATTCAATGTCATGGAGCAAAACCCCTTGAATGCCATCTGCCGTGTTCACATGAAACACCCTGCTTTTTTCCCGCGCATGCCCCACCGCAAAATCCATCGCCTCAAAAAGCGCCTCCTGATCCGCCGGCTTTAATAAATATCGCTGCGCATAGATGCCAAATGCCTGATAAGCGAAATCCTTTGAGGAGGTTAGGCAGATGATCGACGCCTGCCGATCCTGGCTGCGAATCCTCTGCCCAATCTCAATGCCGCTCATCTGCGGCATCAGCATATCCAGAATATAAATCTGATACTTCCTTTGACTGTCAAGCGCCTTTTCCAAATCTTTCGCCCTGTTATAGGTGTCAATGGATATGTCAACCTTATTCTGCGTCCCATACTTAAAAACCAGCTCCGCTATCTTCGTCAATGTTTCGTCTTCATCATCGCATATCGCTATTTGTATCATGTCTCCCCGGCGCCCTCACTTTTTCTTTTTGTCAAATTCTATTATATAAGTAAAAGCAAATATGTCAATGCCGCCCGCGTCGCCTTCGCCGCGCAGCGATCAATTATCCTTAAAACAAAAAGGCCGCCGGAAACCGGCGGCCTTCTTAAAGGGGAGAGTTTATGAAAAAGTTTTGTATCACATCTGTGATGGTATTACTATAGCAAATAAATTTGAACAAAGTTTGTCCTTTTGCTTAAAGAAACATAAAAAATATAAAATATTTATTTATTTTGGAAAAAGCGCGGCTGTCCCCCTATGCACAGGCCAACCGTCACTTTTCTTTTGACCCCGCTTTCTTCTTGCCCTTTTTCGCCCTCTTAATTTCATACTTTTTCTCATAATACTCAAACTGCCTGGAATAGCCCGCGTTTTTTAATCCCTTGACGCTGCGCAGGTACTCGTGGGTGTCAAACTCCTCTGCCTCCAGCTCAATCATCGCGACCGCGATATTGGAGCAATGCGCCGCGATACGCTCCAAATTGTTCAAAAGGTCATTGAACACAAAACCCTGAGTCATTTTACAGCTTCCAACGCGAAGCCTGGAAATATGCCGCAGCTTTAACTCATCGCATAGGATGCCGATCAGCTCCCGAAGCGGCTCAACCTTCACCGCCGTCTCCAAATCATCCTCGCAAAACGCGCTCACCGTCAGGTTCACGATCTCCTGCAGCGCGTTCAAAAGCACGTTCAGGTCGGACTGCGCATCTTCTGAAAATGAGATCTTTTTTTCATACAGCTCTTTTGCAACGCCGGAAATATTGACTGCATGATCCCCCAAGCGCTCGAAATCTCCAATCGTATGTAAAAACTTCGTCAGCTGCTTAATTAAGGACACATCCATTTCCGTCCCGGTAAGCTGCATCAAATATGTGCCAAGCTTGTCCTCATAAGCGTCAATCAGATTTTCCTTATCCTGTATCTTCTGGTATTTCTCCTGCGAATAATTTTCCATAAGCCCAAAAGAGCGCATAATATTCTTTCTCGCCTTTTTCGCCATCCCATTCATCGCCCTGTGGCTTTGGTTAATGGCAATCGCCGGAAACCTTATGAAACGCTCCTCCAAAAGCTCGAAGTCCGCCATCTCCTCCCGGTCTTCCTCCTCTTCCTGCTCCTTAACCAGCCAATGCACGAAACGCTCAATGTGCCTGATAAAGGGAAGCAGCACCAATGTCGTCGCCATTCGGAACACCGTGTTCATAAGCGCGATCCCCACCGGCCCCATCGTCCTGTCCAAAAAAGAAAACTTCACAAACGCGTTCACGGCATAAAAGGCAATCGACCAGAAAACCATTCCGAACAAATCATTCAAAAGATAAATGAGCGCCGTCCTCTTCCCGTTCTTATTCGTTCCAATGGAAGACAGAAGCACCGGGCAGGCGGCCCCCACGCCAATCCCCATCGTGACCGGGAGGGCCGTGGCAAAGCTAACCGCCCCGGTGACTGACAATGCCTGCAGAATGCCCACCGACGCAGACGCGCTCTGTAAGACGGCCGTGATTAAAATGCCAACGACAATGCCCACGATCGGGTTGGAAAACATCGTCAGCGCGCTGACGAACCGCTCGCTTTCCCTCAATGGCGAAACGGCGCCGCTCATCGTCTGCATCCCAAGCATCAAAATCGAAAACCCAAGCATGATGTCCCCAAGGCTCTTATACGCATCCTTTTTAATGACCATCTTAAAAACGATGCCGACAATCGCCACAATCGAAGAGATCGTCGCAGTGGACAAAAGCTGCGCGATCCCCTCTGACCCGTCCATATAAGAGAGGCACAGAATCCAGCCGGTGATGCTCGTGCCGATATTCGCCCCCATAATAATGCCAATCGACTGAGACACCTTCATCATCCCGGAATTCACGAACCCCACGACCATAACCGTCGTCGCCGAAGACGACTGAATAATAGCCGTCACGACCGTCCCAAGAAGCACTCCCTTAAGCGGGGTGTTCGTCAAGCGGTAAAGAATCAGCTCCAGCTTGTTCCCCGCCACTCTCTTTAACCCGTCCCCCATCAAAGACATTCCAAACAGGAACAGCGCGACGCCGCTCAATAGCGACAATATCATTGTAACTCCCATAATCTCTCATCCTCATCTGACGTGTAAACAGCAACAAACCTATTATAAAGAATCTGGAAATAAATAACAAGACACTATTGATTTTTCTTTAAAAAGCGCTATAATGAGACTTATGGAAGCATAGCTCAGCCGGGATGAGCGTTCGCCTCACACGCGAAAGGTCAGGG
>CANTEO010000088.1 GCA_947652855.1 uncultured Roseburia sp.
CCAAAAACTTCAGCGGGAAATTGACGAGGCAAGAAAGAAAAGTGAAAAGGAACGAAATACGTTGGCGGCATATGCAGCGATTTTACTCGAACGGGAGGAGAATTCGAGAATATTTCTTTTAGCGGAGCCGTGATTGGAGAAGAGAAGGTAGGAGGCTTAATCGGATACAATCACTGCTCCTATATCAAAAACTGCAGAAACAGTGGAGCAGTGTTTGGAGAAGGAGATTACACAGCAGGCATTGTAGGCCACTACTATGCATATAGCATAGAAAACTGCATCAATTATGGGCCTATCCGTTCAAAAGGCAATTATGCCGCAGGCATTGTTGGTTACTCTGACCTGTATAGCATTGACAACTGCATGAATTACGGAACAATCGAGGGAAAAACATACGTAAGCGGAATTTGCCCCTATATGGAAATGGCCTATCAGGTTGATTGTGGAAATTATGCAGAAATTTATGGCGAATCCTATGTTGGGGGATTATGCGGATTCGCAACAGGCGAATCTTCTGACAGTTGGAAAAGCGCCATTTCTAACGGATATAATGCAGGAGCCATACATGGCCAACAGTATACCGGAGGAATCTGCGGGTATATAGACTATGCCGACGTCTCAAAATGCTATAACATTGCTTCTGTGAACGGAACTGAGGAAACAGGAGCAATCATAGGGCACAGCGAATCCATTTGGGGAAAAGGAACTGTAAAAAACTGCTATTATGTTAAGAATGAAGAGGTCAACCCAAGCCTAAACGGATTTGGAAACGTCGAGGACATGGAAGGAGCCGCCACGCAAAAAGAACTTTCCTTTTTTTGCATTACGGAAGAATACGGCATCGGCGAGCATCAATTTGAATGGATTACAGATTTGCCCGCAACTAAGGAACAAGCCGGAAGGAAGCACGAGGAATGCAGCTTCTGCAAGATAAAAAGAAATGAAAATACAATCATAGACAAATTACCGTCAACAAACAGCATTCCAAAACCATACCCAGGGAACGAAAATCAAAACCCCATCGCTATTGGAAGCAAAATAATGGATTCAAAAACAAAAAGCCTTTATAAAATAACTGGGAGCAACACAGCAGAATATACGAAATGCTACAAGCATACAGCCTCTATAAATATCCCAACAGCCATATACCTAAAAGGAACTATATATAAGGTGACCTCCATCGCCCCAAAAGCCTTTCGAAATAACGCCAAAATCACTAAGGTAAACATAGGAAAGCATATCAAAAAAATTGGCAATTCTGCCTTTGAGAAATGTAAATCCTTAAAAAAGATCACTGTCACCGCAGGCAGCCTAAGCTCCATTGGCAAAAATGCGTTTAAAAACATCCACAAAAGAGCACACTTTTCCATCAAAGGCAAGAAAAATGCAAGAAGAACGTTAATAAAACTATTAAAAAACAAAAAAATCGGATATTCAAAATCTTGGAACATATAATATTCTTCAAACCGGATTTGAGTAAAGATATTATGAAAAATCAATTGGCAAAAGCCGCGGGGAGCGTTCCCTTGCGGCTTTTGCCAATTTCAAAAAGATCCTTTCCGGCATCTGCGGCTTCACGCAACCGGACGATACACAAAGGCGGTTCGGCTTACTAATTACCGCACAGGCGTCCCTGCGTGCGCAATATTTGTATGCTCTGAAATCTCCCTGCTTATCGTGCAAAGGTCAAAAACGGACAGGCCATGAATGTCCCGATTGCCTGTAATCCTCGCAAATGTCCTCAATTCCTCCGCAGAGCAGCTTAAATAGTTCTCCACCCGCTTTGCGGCGGCCTCAATATGTAGCCGTTCGCGCAATTTCTCATCCTGCGTAGCCACGCCCACCGGGCACATCCCGCTGCCGCAGATGCGGTACTGCTGGCAGGCGGCCGCCACCATGGCCGCTGAAGCGACGGCGACGGCGTCGGCTCCCATGGCAATCGCTTTTGCAAAATCAGAAGACACCCTAAGCCCTCCTGTAATCACCAGATCAATGTCCGACCCAACGGAATCTAAGTATGTTCTTGCCCGGTAAAGCGCATAGACCGTCGGGACGCTGGTGGAGTCCCGGATGATGGCGGGAGACGCTCCCGTCGCGCCGCCCCGTCCGTCGATGGTAATGAAATCCGGCTTGGCAGAAACGGCAAATTCCAAATCCCGCTCAATGCGCCCGGCGGCAATCTTGACGCCGATCGGCCGGCCCTCGCTTCGCTGGCGCAGCCCGCTTACCAGCTCCTTTAAGTCCTCTGCGCTTTGTATTCCCGGAAATCTTGAGGGGCTGATGACATCCTCCCCAAGCGGCTTATTCCGAACCCTCGCAATTTCGGGCGTCACCTTCGCCCCTGGCAGATGCCCTCCCATGCCCGGCTTCGTCCCCTGCCCGATTTTTATCTCAATGGCGTCTGAGCTCTTTAAGTTTTCGTCGGTCACGCTGTACAGATTCGGCACGTATTCAAAAATGTATTTATACGCCGCTTCTTTCTCTTCCGGAAGAATGCCGCCCTCTCCGCTGCACATTGCCGTCCCGGCTGCCGCGCTGCCTTTCGCCATTGCGATTTTCGTCTCCCTCGAAAGCGCGCCAAACGACATATGCGAAATGTAGACGGGCATCTCAAGCTCCATCGGCTTTTTGGCGTGTTTTCCAATGACGGTTTTTAGGGATACCTCCGCATGCTCCTCCAAAGGCATTGGGCTTAGCTGCGCCCCAAGCAAAAGCACGTCGTCCCAATTCGGCATCCTCATCTGAGTTCCCATTGCCTCAATGGCTGATTTCCCAGTTACGGCCATTTGATGAATTTCCTTCATATACCGATAGTCACTGTCATCCCTTCTGGTTTCCTTCGGATAGCTTAAATCCCACTTTGCGGCGTCTTCGGAAACGGGCCTCTCCCCGGGCCAAGGGGCGGCTCTATGCCCCTCCTCCTCTTTTGCCCCAAACTTCTCCGGCGGCTGCTTGCACACAGGGCATTCGGTCAATTCCGAAAACGGCCGGCCCTCTTTTTCCTCGTCATACTCATATCCGCAGACACTGCATTTGTAAATCATCGTAAGTACCTCCTTTTATTTTTCTTCTCTGCATTTTGGGCAAAGATAAAAGACCTTTAAATCATATGACACTGGCTCCCCGCCAAGCCGCTCTTTCAGACGCCCCGTCAAATCCTCAAATTGCATATCAGAAATCGCCCCACACAGCTTACAGATCAGGTGGTCGTGCTTCTGAATCTGATCATATCGGCTCGGGGAGCCTTCAAATGAAAGCTTCCGTATCAAGCCCTCTTTGCATAAGGCGTTCAAATTGTTGTATACGGTCGCCTGAACAATTTTGGGCTCTGTTTTCTTCAGCTCCAAAAAAAGCTGCTCTGCCGTCATATGCCCCTTAGACTGATTCACCAGGCGCAAGATCCGCTTTGCATATTTTGTCACTGCCCCACCCGCCTTAAATTAGAATGATTCTAATTATAATCTTATCATGCAGCTCTGTCAACTAAAATGCCGAATAACAGGACATACCCCATGTATTCGCCACAGAAGCCGAAAACATGGGGCATGCCGCTAAATGGCGATAAGGCCGCCACGCCTGCTACAAAAGGCCCTCCTTCTGTAAAATTCCGCGCAATGTGCCTGCGGACTCCGTAAGCATTTTCTGCTCCTCCTCATTCAAAGAAATTGGCACGCGCGTCTCCACGCCATGCCGCCCCACAATTGCAGGCATGCTTAAGACAATGTCTGAAATCCCATACTCCCCATGCATCATGGAGGAAACCGGGAGTATGGACTTTTCATCCTGAACTATGACTTTGCAGATACGCCGGACAGCCATTGCGATCCCAAAATACGTCGCGCCCTTCCTCTCTATGATTTCATAGGCGCTGTTTTTCACCGTCTGGGCAATCTGACGGCTGTTTTCCTCATGGTCGAAATGGCCCCGCATCTCACAAAACTCGCTCAATGCGATGCCAGAGACGTTCGCGCTGCTAAATGCCGCGATCTCACTGTCCCCATGCTCGCCGATGATAAAAGCATGGACGCTTTTGCTGTCCACGGCCAGATGCCTGCCAAGCTCATATTTCAGACGCGCCGTGTCAAGCACTGTGCCTGAGCCAATAACGCGGTTTTCGGTATATCCGGAAAGCTTAAGCGCCGCATACGTTAAGATGTCCACCGGATTCGACACAACCAGCAAAATCCCTTCAAAGCCGCTCTTTTGAATTTCAGGGATGACGCTTTTAAAAACCGCAATGTTTTTATGCACCAAATCCAGCCTTGTCTCCCCTGGCTTCTGATTCGCCCCCGCCGTGATAATGACGATGCCCGCGTCTTTTAAATCAGTATAGCCGCCGTCATAAATCTTCATCTGTCCCGCAAAAGGAATGCCATGGCTGATGTCCATTGCCTCTCCCTTTGCCCGCTCCTTATCCTGGTCAATGAAAACCAGCTCCGTGAACATCCCGCTCTGCATCAGGCAAAATGCCGTGGCTGAGCCGACCAGGCCGCAGCCAATGACTGCCGCTTTCCTAAGATTCATCCGCTTCCCTCCTTCGCCTATCTTTGCACGCGCCCGGACGCGTCCCCTCCGGCCAAACGCTTCACCTCATCCACGCCGACCAGGTTAAAGTCCCCTTCAATGGAATGCTTCAAGCAGCTCGCCGCCGTGGCGAATGCAATCGCGTCCTGCGGGCCATGCCCATTCAGGCAGGCATAGATCAGGCCGCCGCCAAAGGAATCCCCGCCGCCGACCCGATCGACGATGTGCATTAGATATTCCTTGCTAAAATAAGCGTTCCCATCCTCATAGAGCATCGCGGCCCATCTGTTGTCATTCGCGGAAAGGGAGGTCCGCAGGGTAATCGCCACCTTCTGAAACCCAAACCGCTCCGCAAGCTGCCTTGCGACGTCCCGATACCCTTCTTTATTTAATTTTCCAGAGGTCACCGCAGTCCCCTCGGAATGGATGCCGAACACGTCATTCGCGTCTTCTTCATTTGAAATGCACACGTCCACATAGCGGCACAGCTCTCCCATCACCCTGCCCGCCTTTTCCTTCGTCCAAAGCTTATTCCTGTAATTTAAGTCGCAGCTTACGGTGACTCCCTTCTTCTTCGCCGCCCGGCACGCCGCAAGGCAGATGCCTGCGACATTATCGCCCAACGCCGGCGTGATGCCCGTGAAATGGAACCAGTCGGCCCCATCCAGTATCGTTTCCCAGTCAAATTCTTCTTCCGCCGCCTCCATAAGCGCGGAGCCGCTGCGGTCATAAATGACCTTGCTTGGCCTCTGGCTGGCGCCCTTTTCCAGAAAATAAATGCCCACGCGATCCCCGCCACGGACAATCTGCGTCGTGTCCACGCCAAACTGCCGCAGGGAGTTGACCGCAGACTGCCCAATTTCATGGTCTGGCAGCTTCGTCACAAACGACGCGTCCATCCCATAGTTTGCCAACGAGACGGCGACGTTCGCCTCACCGCCTCCATACGTCGCACCAAACATAGACGACTGCACAAAACGGCCATATCCAATTGGGGCAAGCCGAAGCATAATTTCACCAAACGTAACGATTTTCTTTGCCATGTCCGATTCCCCTTTCCTAATTCGCCTGATCCAAAATCAAATGCACCGCAAAGCCGGAAATCTCCTGTTCCAGATAAATAAAGGCAAGCCTGCCTTTTTCGTCATATGACGCGCTGGCCTCCTCAAACGAAAATCCCCTTTGCTTCAAATAATGCACGGCGCGCTCCACAGAATGCGCGCCTACCGCAAGATGCCCATGCGTCCCGCGCCCTTTGCGCTTCATCAGCTCGACCGAAGGGCCGGCAAAGAATGAATCCTTCTTCACTTCCAAATCCGCGCCAAACAGCAGGGAGAACTGCCTGCCCGCTTCTTTTGCCGCCTCTTCCCCGTCATGATTGACCCCAATGTGCCTTAAACGCAGCCCAAGCATGGCGGCGACGGCCTCTCTCGTTAAGTCCGTGACGCCTTGCCAGTTCTTTTCCCGGATCAAATCCCCTTTCACCATCCAGCTCCCGCCGCAGGCTATGATTTTTTCAAACTCCAGATAACGTTTGACATTCCCCGCATGGATCCCTCCGGTCGGCATGAACCGCAATTTCGGATAAGGGGCCGCCATCGCCTTGATCGCGGCGACGCCCCCGATGGCCTCGGCCGGAAATATTTTTACCACATCCAAGCCAAGCTCCATTGCGGCCTCAATGTCGCTTGGGTTCGCGCAGCCCGGGATCACCGGAATCTGCCGCTTTAGGCAATGGCTCACTACCTTTGGATTGAAGCCAGGGCTTACAATAAACTTCGCCCCGGCGCTCACTGCCTGATCCGCCTGATCCGCCGTAAGCACCGTCCCCGCCCCCACAAGCATCTCCGGAAACCGCTCCGCCATCCTGCGGATGGACTCTTGGGCCGCGTCCGTGCGGAACGTCACCTCCGCGCAGGCAAGCCCGCCTTCAATTAACGCCCTCGCGACAGGCTCCGCGTCAGACGCGTCGTCAAGCGCAAGCACCGGGACGATGCCGATTTTTTGAAATTGCTCAAACACTTCGCGCATATTGCTGTCTCCTTTTCTCCTGCTTAACAATAGGTTGCCCAAGGAAAGAGAAACTATGTAATAAGCCGCACTGTAAAAAAAAATTCCATCTGCGCGGCTGGACAATGTCAAAATCCTAACCCGGCAAATGGAAATTCATACCTACTCATATCTTTATGTCCCGAAAGGAAGCAACTGTTTTCCTCTTAAGCTGTCATACTGACCTTTCAATACATAGACACTTCTTTTGATCGCCTCAAATTCCTCAATTGTTTTCACCACACTCTCCACTTCGTCACAAAAGTCAAATGCAGGAACATAAAAAGACGCCATGGCATCCGTCAATGGAAACACACCCAAACCAGACTTTGATGAA
The DNA here is from genome assembly GCA_947652855.1 of uncultured Roseburia sp. Taxonomy (GTDB): domain Bacteria; phylum Bacillota; class Clostridia; order Lachnospirales; family Lachnospiraceae; genus Roseburia_B. Next base: position 6,911 of record CANTEO010000088.1, read on the forward strand.
AGTTCAAAAAATCCTGGTTGCAAATAAGATGCATAAAACTTTAATAAAATTTCTTCTTTCTC
>CANTEO010000089.1 GCA_947652855.1 uncultured Roseburia sp.
GCTGGCAACGGGAATCGAACCCGTGACCTCCGCACTACCAATGCGACGCTCTACCTACTGAGCCATGCCAGCTTCTGCTGGAAATCTCAACAAAAACTATCATACTATAGCTTTATCTAATTGTCAACATGAAATAGATTTTTTGAAAGAAAAAGGCGTAGGGAAATGTTGTGCGTCGGTTATGCCATCTGACTGTGTTTTTGCATGATAGCGCCTATATTTCCTCTGCTTTTGCCTTCATCCTTTGGATTGCGTTGTCAATCGCTTTTGGGGATTTGCCCATCTGCTCCGCGATCTGTCGGTAGCTTAAGCCTTCGAGCATATGGTCGAACACCTGCTTTTCCAATTTGCTTAGCTGCTTCGCCAGCGCGTCCAGCTTTTGCTGGACGCTTTCGCGGTCAATGACGAGGCGCTCTGGATTTTCATCTGCTTCGCCTGCCAGCACGTCTGCCAAAGCCATGCCGTTTGCGTCCGGATCGTCATACAGGGAAACGTAGGAATTTAGCGGGGCGTGCTTTTTGCGGCCCGCGGCCTTGACGGCAGTGTACATCTGACGTTCAATGCACAATTTGGCGAAGTGATAAAAGGAGGCGTCGCGTTCTGGCTGATAATCCTGAATCGCCTTAAAGAGGCCGATCATGCCTTCCTGAATCAAATCATCTGTGTCTCCTCCGATAAGATATAGCGCATTCGCCCGTTTTCTGACCAGCGGCTTGTATTTATTTAAGATATAATCCATGATCTTGGTTTCGTTTCCCTTGCGCCGTGCAATCAGCTCTTCATCTGAACAGCCTGCATAATCTGCCATTCTTATCCTCCCAATCCACTCCGTTGGCGTACAATCTCATAAGCTAAAATCCCTGTGGCGACCGATGCGTTTAAGGAGTCGATGTCGCCCTTCATCGGTATGGAGGCGGAAAAATCACAGTTTTCCTGAATGAGCCTGGAGACGCCTTCCCCCTCGCTTCCGATGACAAGCCCGATGGGGCCTTTTAAGTCCAGGCCGTACATGGCGGAGCCTTTTTTGTCCGCGCAGACAAACCAAAGGCCCTGTTTTTTCAGTTCTTTGATCGTGGCCGTTAAGTTCGTCACCTTCGCCACAGGCGTATAGTTTATGGCGCCTGCGGAGGCTTTCGCTACCGTTCCCGTCAAGCCTGCGGCCCTGCGTTTGGGGATCACCACGCCATGCGCCCCGGCCAGGTTTGCAGTTCGGATGATGGCGCCCAGATTGTGCGGATCTTCAATGCCGTCCAGCAGGATCAAAAACGGAGGCTCGCCTTTTTCCTTTGCGTTTTGCAGGATGTCCTCCACTGTCGCGTATTCATAAGCTGCGGAAATCGCCAGCGCCCCCTGGTGCTTTTTCGTCTCAGCAAGCTGGTCTAAGCGTTCTTTTGGGACAAACTGCAAAACGGTGCCTTTCTTTTTCGCCTCTCTTAGGATGGCCTGGATCGGCCCGTCTTTTGCGCCCTCCAACAGATAGAGCTTGTCTATGGCCCTGCCGGAGCGGTATGCCTCTAAAATGGGATTCCTTCCGGTTATTTTTGATTCTTCGTTTTTCATGATTTCCTCCATTAGAATGTCTCATTCAGTTCCGTGAGACCTTTTTTCAGTAAAAACAGAATGCGCTCAAACTGATCTGTCAGGTATAAGTATCCCACTAACGACTCCAGGCCGGTCGCCTTGCGGTAATCAGACACGGTCGCGTTTTTTGCCTTTGAGTGTGAATTGGCGTTTCTGCCCCTGCGGTAGACGGCTTCTTCCTCCTCTGTCAGCAAGGGCAGGATGGCTTCCAGTAATATGGCCTGTGAGCCGGCCTTTACAATCTGGTCAGTTTTTTTGTTTAGGCAGTTCACGTTGGTATTGGCGCGCCCCACCACGACGGATCGGATGATCAGGTCGAACACCCCGTCCCCAATGTAGGCGAGCGTCAGGGGCGAATAGGAGCGGATATCGTTTTTTTCCACTTCAAACTGCTCTAAAATTGTTGAGTTTATGCCCTTTTCCATTGTACCCCTTCCCTGGTGTCTTTTAGCTGGATTCCTTTTTTCAAAAGCAGATCCCGGATTTCATCCGCCCTGGCAAAGTTTTTCTCTTTTCTTGCCGTCTGCCGTTCCTGAATGAGCTGAACGATGTCTGCGTCCAGCATCTCTTCTTTTTGTTGGATGTCAAGCCCTAAAATGCCGCACAGCGTCTCCAGCTTCGTTGACAGGGCGCGAAGGAATGCCGTGGAATGGCTTAAAGGCGCGTGGGTGTTGATGAATTTCACAAACTCGAAGACGGCGGCGATGGCGTCGGCGGTGTTGAAATCGTCATCCATTGCGTCCTCGAATTTTTTAAAGTAGAGGCCCGTTTCTTGCAAAGAAGCCTCCTCTTCGGCAGAAAGCGTTTCTTCGGCCGCTGATTTTTGCAGATGCAGGAGAAGCTCGGCTGCGGTCGTGATGCGTTCTAAGCCACTTTTTGCGGCGTTCATCAGCTCTGCGCTAAAATTAAGCGGGCTTCTGTAATGCGCGCTTAGCATAAAAAAACGCAGCGTCTGCAAATCGTAGTCCTTGGAGATTTCCCTTACGGTAAAGAAATTTCCCGAGGATTTCGACATTTTCCGATTGTCAATGTTTAAGAAGGCGTTGTGCATCCAATATTTGGAGAATGTCACGCCGTTTGCGGCCTCGCTCTGCGCGATTTCATTTTCATGGTGCGGGAAGATCAAATCCTCTCCCCCGGCATGGATGTCAATTTCCTCTCCCAGGTATTTTTTTGCCATGACGGAGCATTCGATATGCCAGCCGGGGCGCCCGTCGCACCAGGGGGACGGCCAGTAAGGCTCCCCCTCTTTTTTGGGCTTCCAAAGCACAAAGTCCAGGCCGTCTTCTTTCAAGTCCCCTGTGACTTTGATATCCCGATGGCCTGCCTGAAGGTCGTCAATGTTTTTGTGGGAAAGCTTTCCGTAATCCTTAAATTTGCGCGTCCTGAAATAGACGGTTCCGTCCTCGGCCGCGTAGGCGTAGCCTTTTTCCATTAATGAGGCGATCATTTCAATCATGCCGTCAATTTCCTGCGTCGCCAGAGGGTGCGTGGTCGCAGGCTTTACATTCAATCCCTCCATGTCTTTTTTGCATTCTTCAATGTAGCGCTTCGCCACGTCTTCCGCGGGGATATCATCTTCCATCGACTTTTTGATGATTTTGTCGTCCACGTCCGTAAAGTTGGACACGAAATTGACGTCGTATCCTTTGTATTCCAGATAGCGGCGCACGGAGTCAAACACGATCATGGGCCTTGCGTTCCCGATGTGGATATAATTGTACACGGTGGGGCCGCAGACGTACATTTTCACTTTGCCTTCCTCTAATGGGGCAAATTCTTCTTTGCGTTTTGTCAGGGTGTTATAAAGCTTCATGTTCTTTTGGCGTCCTTTCCTGTAGGTTTTCGTTTTGCTTCAGTTCCTTAATTTGATTCTCCAAGTCGATGAGCTTATTGCAGAGCGCGGAATTTTCCCGCTGCAAGGATAAAATGTCTTCTTTGACCGGATCCGGAAGATGGATTTGATCCATGTCGCTTCGGGGGACCTTTTGGTTGTTCCGCTTGACGATTCGGCCGGGCACTCCGACAACGGTGCAGTTTGGAGGGACTTCCTCTAAGACGACGCTGCCCGCGCCGATTTTGGAGTTTTCCCCGATGGTAAAAGAGCCGATGATTTTTGCGCCTGCGCTTACCATGACGTTGTCGCAAAGGGTGGGGTGGCGCTTGCCTGTCTCTTTTCCGGTTCCGCCTAACGTCACGCCCTGGTAAAGCGTGACGTTGTCGCCGATGATGGCCGTCTCCCCAATGATGACGCCGCTGCCATGGTCAATAAACAGCCCTTTCCCGATCTGGGCGCCCGGATGGATTTCAATGCCGGTTTTTCGGGCGGCTTTTTGGGAAATGCGCCTTGCCCGGAAAAAATGGCCTTTCTCATAGAGCCGATGCGCCCTGCGGTAGCTTAGCATGACGCGGAACGTAGGGTACAGGATCACTTCAATCGGTGATTTTATGGCCGGGTCGCGCTCTTGTATGACCCGGATCTCTTCTTTGACATAATTAATGAACCCCATCTTTTCACTCCCTGCCATCCATTTTAATTTAAGAAAAACTCCGTCTCAGATTAAGAGACGAAGTTATCCGCGGTTCCACTCTTATAAAAGCATAGGCTTTCACTCAAAATGCGTAACGTGCATGACACGTACCCGGTTACTTGCGGCAAGCGCGCCTGATTCGCCGGGTCGGCTCCCGGATGCACTTCAAAAACCATGCGTAAAGCCGCTTTCAGCCAACGGCGGCTTCTCTCTTTACGTCAGGGGGCTTTCTACTTTTTCCGATCTAAGCCTTTTTCCTTCTATAGTTTATGCAGGAAAAGGAAATTTGTCAATACCCAATAAAGTCGAAACACGGAAATGCAGTCCTTGACAAAAGAGGGTTTTTCTGGTATTCTGGCAGTGCAATTTCTCATGGGGGAGTAGCTGGCGCACATGATGCGTAGCAAGTCAACAACCTCGGCCGTTCGGTCTGGCTTGCTTTAAAATGTGAGACTCATGTATAACTGTAAAGCTATGCATGGGAATCGTTATAAAGGATAGGAACCAGGTATAGTTTTACGCTGTAGCTGGTTTTTTTGTCTGCCGATCTTGCAAAAAGCCATTTTTGTACATACTAATATGCAAGGAGGAATACTATGAATTGGGACATCGTGTTTTTTGTCAACAGTGTGCTGCTCGGCGTGGGCTTGGCGATGGACGCGTTTACCGTGTCTGTGGCGAACGGCTTACGGGAGCCTGAAATGAAAGCGGGGAGGATGTGCGCCATAGCGGGCGTATTCGCGGCATTTCAGGCCGTCATGCCAATGGCGGGTTGGGTCTGCGTCCATACGGTCTTACAGTATTTTCAAGCCTTTCAACCATTCATCCCGTGGATTGCCATGGCGCTCTTGCTTTTTATCGGCGGAAAGATGCTGATTGAAGGCGCAAGGGGAGGCGGCGGGGAGGAAGGCGAGGCGCAAAGGAGCCGTCTTGCAGCCGGGGCGCTGGCGCTTCAAGGGATTGCGACATCCATTGACGCGCTGTCAGTTGGGTTTACGATTGCGTCTTATGATTGGGCCAGCGCGTTTGCGTGCGCAGCTATTGTGGCTGCAGTGACGTTTGTGGTCTGCGTGGCGGGGCTTTTGATTGGAAGAAGGTTTGGCGTCCGGTTTTCCAGCAAGGCGGAGATTTTAGGCGGCGTGATCTTAAGCGGGATTGGGATTGAAATTTTTATAAATGGCGTGATTTTGCGATAAGAAAGCATATTTGAAAGCACGATAATGAATGAGGAAGAGGAGGAACGGAATATGGGAAATATGGGAATGGCGCTGCTTTGGTTAGCGGCAGGGTTTATTTTGTTGATAAAAGGGGCGGATTTTTTTGTGGATGGCAGCTCGTCAGTTGCCAAGATGCTGCGGGTGCCTTCTATTATTATTGGCTTAACGATTGTCGCCATGGGGACCAGCCTGCCGGAATGCGCGGTCAGCATCACGGCTTCTTTAAGCAATAATAACGCGCTGGCGGTCAGCAATGTGGTTGGCTCTAATATTTTCAACCTGATGGTCGTATGCGGGGCCTGCGCGGTCTTTACGCCGCTTGCGATACAAAAAGAAACGCTGAAGCGGGAGTTCCCGTTTTCCATGCTCTGCGCGGTTGTCCTGTTGGTGACGGGATATTTGGGGATGGCGTTGGATCAAAAGGATGGGGCCGCGCTGCTGGCGCTGTTTGTCTTTTATCTTTTATGGATGGTTTTTATGGCTCTGCGGGCCAGGGGGAGTTCGTCAAAAGAGGAAGAGTATGAAATTTTGCCGGTTTGGAAATGCTTGATTTTTATCGTTGGCGGAGCCGTGGCGATTAAGATTGGCGGCGATTTGGTTGTAGATGGCGCGGTTGCGATAGCGACGGAGCTTGGGCTTAGCCAAAATTTGATTGGCCTTACAATTGTCGCTTTGGGAACCAGCCTTCCGGAGCTTGTGACGTCCATTGTGGCTGCGAGGAAAAATGAGGTGGACATGGCGCTTGGAAACGCCATTGGCTCCAATGTGTTTAATATTTTATTTGTGCTTGGAATCGCGGCGTCCATCAGCCCGATGACATTTATTATGGAAAATGTGATTGACATTGTGGTCTTGATTGGGATGAGCCTGATTGTGTGGGCCATGGGATGGACGAAGCGGACAATCAGCCGGGCGGAGGGCCTGATTATGGTTGTCATGTATGGCATTTACCTGGCGTATATCTGCGTACGGTAAAGAAACGAGAAGGCTTGATGTGCGCATGAAAATCCCCTGTCCAAGCGGGCAGGGGATTTATTTGAGGTTTAACCGCAAAAAGGGATTTCTGTTTACTTGCAGCCGCAGCTTTGGTCGATCACCGGGTTGCAGGCGTAGAAATTCTTGGAATCTAAGCGATCCTGGATCAGGCGCAGGGCTTCGCCGAAACGGGAGGATTGAAGTAAATTTATCTGTTGATTTTCTG
>CANTEO010000090.1 GCA_947652855.1 uncultured Roseburia sp.
TTGTTCTGCAACCGTAGTCTAACGGATAGAACACAGGACTCCGACTCCTGCGATGTGGGTTCGATTCCCGCCGGTTGCATACTTGACAGGTTATGGCGCAACTTCCATTGCCTGTTTTTTTCACAAAAAACGCCTTGCCGCTTTAAAGCGCAAAAGCAAGGCGCAAACCCAAAAAAATAAGAACAGGAGATGCAGCCATGAGTTTCACGTATTTAAAAAAACTACCAAGCCCGTCCGAAATCAAAGAGAGCTATCCGCTGCCCAAAGAGCTTGCAGAACTGAAGGCCAGGCGGGACGCCATGATCTCGGACGTCATCACCGGAAAAGACAGCCGTTTTCTGGTAATTATCGGCCCCTGCTCGGCTGACAATGAAGACGCCGTGCTGGACTATGTCAGCCGCCTTTCGCCCATTGCCGAGAAAGTAAAAGACCAATTAATCCTCATCCCACGGGTTTACACCAACAAGCCGCGCACGACCGGAGAAGGGTACAAGGGCATCGCCTCTCAGCCGGATCCCGAAAAGAAGCCGGATATGCTGGCGGGCCTGATCGCCATGCGCAAAATGCACATTCACGCCATTGAAGAAAGCGGCTTAACCTGCGCGGATGAAATGCTCTATCCCGAGAATTGGGGCTATGTGGAGGATTTGCTCTCTTACGTCGCAATCGGCGCCCGCTCCGTGGAGGATCAGCAGCACCGCCTGACGGTCAGCGGCTTTGACGTCGCCTCCGGCATGAAAAACCCGACCAGCGGCGACTTCACCGTCATGTTAAATTCCGTCTATGCCGCGCAGCATCCGCATCATTTTGTTTATGCGGGGCATGAAGTGAAGACTACGGGCAACCCGCTGACGCACGTGGTGCTGCGCGGAGCCGTCTCAAAGCATGGGAACTGCGTGCAGAACTACCACTATGAAGACATTATGCGCCTGATTGAAAAATACGCCCAAATGGAGCTTGAGAACCCGGCCGCGATCATTGACGCGAACCATTCCAACTCCAATAAGCAGTACGCGGAGCAGGTGCGGATTGTAAAAGAAGTGATGCACAACAGAAAAATTTCACCCGAAATCCACAAAATGGTGAAAGGCGTCATGGTAGAAAGCTACATTGAGCCAGGCAGCCAAAAAGTAGGCGAGCATATCTATGGCAAATCCATCACGGATCCCTGCCTTGGCTGGAATGAAACAGAACAGCTCATCTATGAAATCGCAGAAAGGAACGCGTCAGCCCAATAACCAAAAACACGCGCCAAAGAAAAAAAGAGGAAAAGCCGTTCTCACCGAACCGCTTTTCCTCTTTTTCATACACGCTCTAACATCTGAATGATTTTTTTCAATAAATGCGGGTTGACGTAGCTTTCCAAAAACAGGCCCGTAAACAGCAAGGCTATGGCCAGCAGGAAGGACGCCGCAAGCTTCATCTGCCGCCTCTTCTTCCTGCCCGACGCCGCATACTCCCCGTCAAGCCCCTTATAGCGCATCAGCTCATAGCGCCACAGGAACAGGACAGGAACATAAAAAAGCCACTGGGGGAAGAAAAACCCCACGGTCAAAACGCTGCCGGAAATCCCGGCGTTCATAATTGCAATCACTGACAAAAACCCGACAGAAAATCCCAAATAAGATAAATAGCAGTCAACGACAAGCGTCCCATAAATGCCGACGCTAAGGATCAGTAATATCAAAAACTCCGGCGCCCTTTTATAAAATAAATACAAAAAAAGCTCCTGGCCATGAATTTCCGTGTACAGATACCGGTTGATGAAATATTCATTCATCGCCCCAAGCTCCCTGCCAAGGACAACCCCAAGGACATTGGCGCAGATGACCCCCGCCAAAAAAACAAGAAAGAACCATATAGTGCTTTTCTTCACGCTGCACGTCCAAACTTTTTTCTTTTAACTTATGCCTGTCCTTCCGATTTTATTCCTGCCATGCACTGCGTCATAACTCACTCCTTCACTTTATTCGCATAAGCCAAAATGGCGGCGACGGTCTTCGCGTCCTGAATCTCTCCCGCGTAAACCTTTTCGCACAGTTCTTCCAGCTCAACGCACACAATGTCAATAAACTCATCTTCATCCAGGCATTGCGTCCCCGGCGTAAGCTCCGTCGCAAGATACACGTCAATCAATTCATTGCAGAACGCGACCGTGGACTTGAGCGACAGCAGCTTTGTAAGCTTTCCGCAGGAATACCCCGTCTCCTCTAAAAGCTCCCGCCTGGCGCAGACTGCCGTGTCTTCCGTCACGCTGTCCCTGGCGCCCGCAGGGATCTCCAATGTGACGCGGTCAAGCGCGTTGCGGTACTGACGCACCATGACAAGCTTTCCGTCCGGCAAGACAGCCAAAACCGCCGCCGCCCCTTTTGGATGCTCAATATAATCCCATGTCGCCGTCCTGCCGTCTGGCATCTCTATTGTATCGGCATACATATTCACAATGACGCCTTCCCTCACCAGTTCCCGTTTCAACCTCTTTAACTTCTTTACCATCGCCTGCTCCTTTCCCTAAATGCAACAAAGCAGCCAATGGCTTTCATTGGCTGCTTTCTAATCTGCTACTTTGCGTAATCAACTACACGGGATTCCCGAATCAAATTTATCTTTATCTGCCCCGGATATTCCAACTCAGATTCAATCTGCTTGGAAATGTCGCGCGCCAGCAACACCATATCGGCGTCGCTGATCTGCTCAGGAACCACCATGACACGAATCTCCCTACCCGCCTGAATGGCAAAAGACTTTTCTACCCCTTTAAAACTATCTGTAATATCCTCTAACTGTTTTAATCTGTTTGAATATGTTTCCAGCGTCTCACGCCTTGCCCCGGGCCTTGCCGCGCTGATTGTGTCCGCGGCCTGCACCAGGCAGGCAATTAGCGTCTCCGGCTCCACGTCGCCATGGTGCGCTTCCACGGCATTGATAATCAACGGAGACTCTTTGTATTTCCTACATAATTCAACCCCGATTTGAATATGTGAACCTTCCATTTCATGGTCAACTGACTTACCAATGTCATGCAGCAGACCCGCACGTTTTGCGCTCCTTACATCCACGCCAATCTCTCCCGCGAGGAGCCCTGCGATCTGTGCAACTTCAATCGAATGCTTCAATGCATTCTGCCCATAGCTGGTCCGAAATTTCATGCGCCCAAGCAGACGCACCAACTCGGGATGGATTCCGTGAACGCCAACTTCCAGCGTAGCGACTTCCCCCTCTTCACGAATCATGACTTCCACTTCTTTTTTCGCTTTCTCAACCATCTCTTCTATCCTGGCCGGATGAATGCGTCCGTCTACAATTAATTTCTCCAAAGCGATTCTCGCTATTTCCCTGCGAATCGGGTCAAATCCTGAAAGGATGACCGCTTCCGGCGTGTCGTCAATGATTAAGTCCACCCCGGTCAGCGTCTCAAGCGTTCGGATATTGCGTCCTTCCCGCCCGATGATCCTTCCTTTCATTTCGTCATTCGGGAGCTGGACAACGGAAATTGTGGTTTCAGCAACGTGATCCGCAGCGCATTTTTGAATCGCGGACACGACGTAATCCTTTGCTTTTTTACCGGCTTCTTCCTTTGCCTGGCTCTCCAGCTCTTTGATCAATTTTGCAGTGTCAAGCTTTACATCTTCTTCAATAGTTTTGATAAGGTATTCTTTTGCCTGTTCGGAGGTAAGGCCTGAGATTCGTTCCAATTCCTGCACGCGCTTTTCGCCTAATTTCGTGATCTCTGTTTTCTGCCTGCTCAGCTCTTCTTCCCTCGCAACAAAATTCGCCTCGCGCTTTTCGATGGACTCCAATTTCTTGTCCAAATTTTCTTCTTTCTGCACGATGCGCCTTTCATTACGCTGGATTTCAGCCCGACGCTCGCGGATTTCCCTGTCTAAGTCATTTTTGCTCTTTATCGTCTCTTCCTTGACTTCAAGCAAAGCCTCCCGCTTTTTCGTCTCAGCCGTCTTCACCGCCTCGTCAATGATCTCTCTGGCTTTTTCCTCCGCGCTTCCAATCTTCTGTTCAGAGACTTTCTTCCGATAGGACACGGCAAGCAGATAGGTCACAGGCACGGCGACTGCTAACGTGGCGATCACAGCGATAATGATTTCCTGCACAGGAACACCTCCTTTATTCAATTTTCATTGTACATATAACAAAACAAGTTTCTATCTGTCATAATTAACAATTGGTTAAATTTTATACTTTCTTTCGGATTCTGTCAAGTATTTGTTCCTTCTACTGCAATCATGCCTTCCGATAACGGTTCAGGCACGCGAACACTTCCTGCCGCCTTGGCATCGCAAGCCCTGTGGGCAGATACCGGCCGCCATAGATTCCCCCCATGCCTTTCTTGCCGATCACGTCGAACACCGCGTCCACGATTTCCTGTATCGTTCTTTTCCCGCCCGCCAGGCTCTGTAAGGCATATTTTAAAATCTGCCCAAGCATCACGACCTGCTCGGTATCCGCAATCTGCTCCACATAGCGCAGATCCACTGTCTCTTTGTCCACGGAGACTGCGTCTTTGCCCATTGTCTTAATCTTCATGCGGTCAGACGTGGATTTTTTCTGAAAAAGCACACGTTTAAATTCCGGCGCGTCCGCAGGCTTTAAATCCTCCAGCCCAAGCGGGTAGCGGGCCGCTTCTGCTTTTGCCAGCTCCGTCACGTCCACCGGGACATACTGATTCATCTGAAGCACCGTGTCCGCCTTGTGAAAGTAAGAGCCGCAGCTTCCGGCCACAAGGATTGTGGAAATCCCGAAATGGGAATACAATTCCTCCACCCTGTCGATAAACGGCGTAATCGGCTCTGAATCCCTGTGGACGACGCGCTGCATCAGCTCATCCCGAATCATGAAGTTTGTCGCTGAGGTGTCCTCATCTATCAAGAACACGTCAGCCTCCGCCTCAATGGCCTCAATCATGTTCGCCGCCTGCGACGTGCTGCCGCTTGCGTCCTCCGTGGAGAATTCTTTTGTGCTTTTCCCATTTGGCAGCGTCCCGATAAACATGGAAATGTCCGTTTTCTTCACGCTCCTGCCGTCCTCGGCGCGGATTTTCACCGCTGTGTCGTTCGTAATCACATACTCCCTGCCGTCTCCTGCGATATGGTTGTACACGCCCGCTTCCAGCGCCTTAAGGAGCGTGGATTTTCCATGGTAGCCGCCGCCGACAATCAGAGTGATTCCCTTCCTTATGCCCATCCCACGCAGCTTTCCGGCATGAGGCAGCTGCATGAAAACCTCCATCGAAGCGGGGGACTGAAACTTCACGGCTTTTTGCATTGGCCTGTCCGAAACGCCGGTGGCCCTTGGCAGAACGGCGCCGTCCGCCACAAACGCCACAAGCCCCTGCCTTTCCAGCTCCTCGCGGATAAACTGCTGATCGTCCGATAACGCGATGACCCCGTCGACCTGCTTTCTGTCATACGCCCTGGCATACAGCGACCCTTCTATGCACTCTGGCAAAAAGGTGAATAAAATTTTCCCAAGCTCCCTGGAATTGACCGTCCTGCCGTTTGCCGGAAATCCTATCTCCAGGCAAAAATGAATCTCCCCTGTCTTCGCGTCAATCTGGCACGCGCTGCGCTCAAGCACCTTCTGGCTTGGGCGGCTTACGGAGATCAGGCCGCTCTTGCCGGAACCCTTCGCCTGAAAGGAGAGCTTGTCCGCTTTCTGGTAAAAACGCCGGATTAACAAATCCTGCAGCGCGGCCTTCCTCCAGCGGCTCCCATAGTCTTCTTTTAAAAATCCGGCCTGCGCCCCAGACACAATGACGCTTACTTTCGACGGGGCCGCGAACGGATCTCCCTGCACATGGTCAATGGACAGCACATAGCTGCGAAACTGATACTGCCCCGCCGTGTCTTTATATGCCGGATAGCCCCTGCGGTCAATCCGGTCTAAGATCGCCCTTAAATCCTCTGCTCGTTTCATAGGTTGTTTTTCCTTTCTCTCTGTCTTTACTGAATCCTTTACGATAAATGCCTCTCCAATTATATACCAGCTTTTGAGGAGAATCAATGAAAATCCGCGCTCCGGCGTTCAATATTGAATTTAATAGAAACAAAGTTGGAATGGCAGTTTTTATACATTGTCTTGCAGAGCTTGGTATCGCTGATTTGAACAACTATATCATGTCCTTGCAGTACACGAATGGCTTTTGAAATTGAATGATGGGTTAAGCCAGATAGGGATAAAAATAGATATGTATCGGCAGGAGCATAGATTTTCTCCTGCC
>CANTEO010000091.1 GCA_947652855.1 uncultured Roseburia sp.
GATTTCAAGACGAAGCCTTGTGATGCAGTTGTCAAGAGATTTTACATTCTCTTTTCCGCCAAGCCCTTCCAGAACAACTTTTGCAACTTCTGTGAAGTTGTTGTTGGAAAGGACCGCTTTCTTCTCAGCTTCTAAATCTTCATCTTCCCTGCCCGGCGTCTTTAAGTCAAACGCCGTAATCGCAAAACGGAATACCAGATAGAAAACGATAAACGCCGCAATGCCAAGAGGAATGATCATCCAGGTCTTCGCCGCAGCCGGCAATGACGCTGAGAACACAAGATCCGTCGCGCCTGCCGAGAAGCTGAAGCCTGCTCGGAACCCAACAAGCGTCGTAATGACAGTGAACACGCCATAAAGCACTGCATAAATCGCGTACAGAACCGGAGCCGCGAACATAAATGCGAATTCAAACGGCTCGGTAACGCCGCAGACAAATGCACAGACAGCGGAGGATAATACAAGGCTCGTCGCCACTTTCCTGTTTTTCGCTGTATGTATCATAGCCAAAGCCGCGCCTGCAACACCAAACATCATACATGGGAAGAAGCCGGACATATACATACCAAGGCTCCATGTCACGTCTGCGCTTGTATCGCCAGCCCAGAAATGGGAAAGGTCGCCAAGGCCGATTGTGTCAAACCAGAACACATTGTTCAATGCGTGGTGCATGCCGAACGGAATCAGCAAGCGGTTAAAGAACGCATAGAGGCCGGAGCCAAGCGCGCCCATATTTACAATGCCGTTTCCTAATGCAACAAGCCAGCCGAAGATAACCGGCCATACGAACATCAGGATGCCGGCCGCAACGATAGAAACGACGCCGGAGATGATCGCCACGCAGCGCTTGCCGCTGAAGAAGGCCAAAACATCCGGAAGCTGCGTTCCTTTGAATTTGTTAAAGCAGCTGGAGCCGATCACGCCGGCCAGGATGCCGATGAATGCATTTCCGATTTTATCGAATGCAAGCGTCTTTGTCGCGTCCTCCGCGATGCTTGGCATCAACGCAGTCACTACGCCTGTAGAACACAAGGTTGTGATCATTAACCAGGACGCAAGAGCCGCGATAGAAGCCGCGCCGTCGTTGTCGTCCGCCATGCCAACGCCAACGCCTACTGCAAAGAGAATCGGAATATTGTCAACCAGCGCGCCGCCGGCCTTTACCAAGAAGAATCCAAGGTAATTCAAAAAGCCGTGCATTTCACCGCCCTGCATGGTAGAAGGGCAGAGCGCATATCCAATGCCCATCAGAATACCGCAGATAGGCAGGACTGCAACAGGAAGCATTAAAGACTTCCCCAGTTTTTGTAAATATTTCATCATAAAAAGTTTACCCCCTTGTTGTAGTTTCGCCCTAGCATCGAAACAAAAATCAAATTAAAAATTTATAGATTAGCCTTCAGAAATTCCTCTACTGCCTTCGCAGCGTCATTTTCATCCGGTCCCTCTATCTGAACTGTAATGCTTGAGCCTTTTGTGGCGCTAAGGCCCATTAGCTTCATGATGCTCTTGGCATCCGCCTCTTTCCCATCCTTTGAGATGGTGATCTTGCTCTGAAAGCCCCCGGCCAATTTAACCAACAGCCCGGCCGGCCTTGCGTGAATTCCAAGTTCGTCTGTGATTGTGTAGTTGATAGATTTCATGATTTTTTCTCCTCCTATATCTCTCTGATTGCTTTTCTAAGCTCCAATACATATGTGGGAGACACGGAAAGCTCATCCACTCCCATGTCCACAAAAGCTCTCGTCAGGCTCGTGTCGCTCGCTAACTCCCCGCAGATGCCGACCCACGCGTTTTCCTTATGGCCGTTCTCCACCGTCATTTTAATCAGGCGCAAAATGGCTTCATGATGGGTGTCGCACAAATGCTCCAGCTTTTGGTTCTGTCGGTCAATCGCCAATGTGTACTGCGTCAAGTCGTTCGTGCCAATGCTGAAGAAATCCACTTCCTTCGCAAGCTCATCGCTGATGATGGCCGCCGCCGGCGTTTCGATCATGATGCCAAGCTCCACGTCGCCGATTGGTATATTTTCCGAAATCAGCTCTTTTTTGACGTTTTCCACAATTTCTTTAATCTTTACGATTTCATCGACTGAAATAATCATAGGGAACATGATAGAGGCCGTTCCATATGCGCTTGCCCGGTAAATCGCCCGCAGCTGCGTATGAAAAATCTCCGGCCGGTCAAGGCAGATCCGGATCGCGCGGTATCCCATCGCCGGGTTCTCCTCCGCTTCAAGGCCAAGGTAGTCCGCTTTCTTGTCCGCCCCGATGTCAAGCGTCCGGATAATCACTTTCTTGCCGTTCATCTTCTCCAAAACTTCCTTGTAGCTCTTAAACTGCTCCTCCTCGGTCGGGAGGCTGTCCCTGCCAAGGTACAGAAACTCGCTTCGAAACAGCCCGATCCCGCCGCCGTCAGCCTGCAGGACGCGCTCTACGTCCACGATATTCCCAATGTTGCAGTAAACGTTCACTCTCCTGCCGTCCGTCGTGACATTGTCCTGGCCGATGAGCTTCTTTAAGTTCTCCGTCTCACGAAGCCACTCATTCTTCTTGGCGATCCGATCCTGAAGGACGTCTTCCGGCGGGTCAATTAGGAATTCGCCCGTATAGCCGTCCACCACCGCCATCTTCCCCTGGTACTCATCCCGCAGGACAACCTCTGTATTCACCAGGGACGGAAGGTTTAAGCTCCGCGCTAAGATCGCCGTATGGGAATTGGCCGACCCATGAATCGTGACGAACGCCAGCGCCTTGCTTTTGTCAATCTGAATCGTCTCGCTTGGCGTAAGGTCCTCCGCAAGCAAGATTACGGGCTCGTCGGAATTGACAGAAGCGTCCCCAACGCCCATCAGCACATTAATCACACGGTTGGAGATGTCGAGGACATCCGCGCACCTCGCCCTCATATATTCGTTCTCCAGGGCCGCAAACATCTGCGAATAGCGGTTCCCGGTCTCCTTTACGGCGTATTCAGCATTGCAGTTGTCAGAGATCATAGCCTTGATGTCTTCCAGATAGCCCTCATCCTCCAGCAGCATCTTATGCACGTCGAAAATCATCGCTTCTTTTTCGCCGACGCTCTCAAGCGCGTTATGATACAGCTGATCAAGCTGGCCCTTGGCTTCATTGACCGCGTATTCGAACCGCTTGAGCTCCCCCTGCACATCTTCCACGCGCGTCTTCGTCAATGTGTGCTCTTTCTTGCGGTAAATATAGACTTTTCCGATCGCTATGCCTTTCAAGACGCTTTTGCCGATACATTTAACCATGACGCCCTCCTTACTTCTTCGTGCAGGTGATCATCTCGTCCCCGACCTCTACCATTCCCTGCTTCTTGCATTCCACAGACGCATAGTCCGCGCTGTTGCAGACGAGCATCGGGGTCACGGTGTCATAGCCGGCTTTGCGGATTTCCTCAAGATCCGCCTCCAGAAGAAGCGTCCCCTTCGTCACGTCCTGATCCGCCTTCACCTTTACGTCAAAGTGCTGCCCTTTCAGCTGAACCGTGTCCAGCCCCACATGAACCAGCAGCTCAAGCCCGTCGGGCGTCGTGATGCCGATTGCGTGGCCGGTAGGGAAAAGGGTCGTGACTTTGCCGTCGGCCGGCGCGTAGAATTTCCCCTCCGAAGGCTTAATCGCGACTCCCTTGCCTAAAATCTCCTCCGCAAAAGTCGGATCCGCCACTTCGCTGATCGGAATGCACTCGCCTTTCGCCGGCGCAAAAAGCATGATTTCCTTTTTTTTCATAAAATCAAATAACCCCATTTCAATGCCCTCCATTCCTGTTATTTTTTGTAAAAATTGCCGGAAATCGAATCTCAGATTGCTTTAACAACTGTTTATAATGATATCATATCCCAATTTTATTTACAAGTTCTTTATAAAGTTTTTTATTATTTTACAAAAGCCGCGTCCAGCGCCTGCTGCATTTCTAACGTATATTTCCTGCTGTATATTTGCCCGATCAGATCCATTCCCTTTTGATGGAGCATCTCTTTTTTTCCGAAATAATCCGGTGACGTCGGGCTTAACGCCTCTATCTGCGCGATCACCGCGTAAATTTCTTTTCCGATCCTTCGGTCCGCCCTGTAATCGGCTACGGTGTACCCATCTGACAAAACCTCGCTGTCCGGCCGGCCGGGCAGGAATTCTTCTCCCGCCCCTTCCTCCGACTCCTCTTTCGGGCCTGCCTCGTCAGGGAAGAATGCGCCTTCTGTATACCCATGGCCGTCAAGCAGCGCTTTCATCGCGTCCTTCCATATGGCCGCCGGATAAGTGGAGCCATACAAAGATCCAAGGCGCTTTGGCGCGTCATATCCGACCCAGACGGAAATTGTGTAATATGGGGTGAAGCCGCAAAACCAGCCGTCCTTGCTGTCGTTTGTCGTCCCGGTCTTTCCAGCGGCCTCAACGCCTGACGTTAAGCCCCACTTCATGGACGCGGCCGTTCCGCGGAGCAGCACACCTTTTAGGATATCAATCATTTCAGACGCGGCCGAACGGTCATACACCGCTTTTTCCTGCGCGTCTTCATAGAGGCTGTTCCCGTCGATATCCGATATGGATTGGATGCAGGTCGGCTCCCTGTACTTGCCCTGATTGACGATGGCGGCATAGGCGCCGGCCATCTGCTCCGTCGTCACCCCGTAGGTCAGGCCGCCCAAAGCGGAGGAGAGCGTCTCGTCTTCCGGCACAATGCGGTCAAATTTCATTTCCTTTAAGAACGATAAGCCGTATGGCACGCCGATCTCGTTGGACAGCCAGTATGCGCACCCGTTCTTAGACTGCTCCACCGCCTGCCGAAGGCTGACGCCGTACCCTCCCAGGGCGGAAACCGCCTTGCTCTTTTTGGCGGCCGAGACGTCAATGTTTTTTAACGTAGAATCTGCGGAGTAGCCTTTCATCAAGGCGGGCAGATAGACGATCAGCGGCTTGACGGAGCTGCCAGGCTGGCGGTAGGACTGGTAGGCGCGGTTTAGCGTATAGCGGTCTAAAAACCCCTCCTGGGACCGTCCGCCAATGATTGCGGCCACTTTTCCCGTGGAGTTGTCAATCGCGGTTAAGGCGCCCTGAAAGTCGTACATTCCGGAATCCCCTACGGATATGTCCATGTTTAAGGAATTGTCCACAATGGACTGCAGCGCGTCCTGCGCCTGGCTGTCTAACGACGTATGGATTTTATACCCTTTTACGTACAGCTCTTCTTTTATGTCCGCATAGCATTCCTGGTAGCCTTCCAGATATTCCTTATATTCCTCATGCGTGTTGAAATGATAGCGGAACAGAAAGCCCCTCTGCCCCATCAGGTATCTTACCGCGCAGTCCGTGGCGTATGTCGTCTGATAATTGTTCACCCGCCCTCCGAGGCTCTCTTCCTTCGCGCGGATCTTAATTTTCTCGCCTTTCGCCTGGCTTAGCTCCTGGTCATTGATGTACCCGCATTCATGCATATCCTGTAAAATCTTGTTCCTGCGCTTGATCGCGCGTTTTTTGGATTTGAACGGGTCGTAATAGGCGGGGCGGTTTGGAATGGCGCAAAGATAGGCCGTCTGAGATAACGTGAGGTCTTTCGCGCTTTTGCCGAAATAAATTTGCGCGGCTGCCTCGATGCCATAAATATTGTTCGCAAAACAGCAGTTATTGACATAAAACTCCATGATTTCCGCCTTGGTGTACTGTTTCGTCAGCTCTGCGGCGGCCATGATCTCCTTGATTTTCCGCTCCAGGGAAATTTCGTTGGAAAGGTAAATCTTACGCGCAAGCTGCTGCGTGATGGTGCTTGCGCCGTTTAAGGTGTCCCCTTTGGAACGGACTGCCTCCCATATGGCGCGGAAAATGCCCTTTAGGTCATAGCCACGGTTCTCCCAAAAGGCGCGGTCCTCCACTGCGACAAATGCGTTGACTGCGTCTTTTGGAAGGTCGCGGAATTTCAGATAGACGTTTTTTTCCGACATAGAGAGCTTTGCGATCTCGTTTCCGTCCTTATCATAAATATAAGAGACGTTAGACGGGATAAAGTCTTCCCTGACGCTTTCATTGACTTGTGAACGCATCAAGGAAGACCACTCGGAAACGTCTTTTCTGAAATACAGCAAAACCCCGCACAGCGGGATCAAAAAAAGAAGATGAAGACATAGTTTTAAATGAGCCAAGCAAAGCAGGATATAGATCTCTT
>CANTEO010000092.1 GCA_947652855.1 uncultured Roseburia sp.
TCGCCAGCCCGTCATATGTCGCGTTAATTTCCGTATTGTTGGAAATCACCCCATCTGTGGCGTCCCCTATACATATGGAAGGATTTGTATAGGGGACAAAAACGATTCCATAATATTGTATTTTAAAATATGCCACGCTTCAAAAGATGTTATAAAAAATCGAATATTGTCAAAATCCCCCGTTGTATTTCAAATCATGATATGGTATGATAAATAACATATAGTCTTTATATGGCAAATCCCATTTTTCACACAGAGAAAGGAGCCTCACATGGCATCTGGAAACTTATATTACTATAATGAAGAAACCGATTCCGTGGACATTATCTTAAGCAGCGTCCTGACGCTTCGCCTAAGCTGCCAGAAGATTTTCCCTACTGTCACCACTACTCCGAAGACCTATGAATTGATGGTCAACCTCACTAGGGAGAACCCTCTTTTATTTGCCGAAATGGCGCTGGATCAATGCCTGGAATCTTATCTGAACTCTTTGCCCTGACATTTGGGCTTACAGAGGATTCAAATTAAGCATAAGATACTGCCCGCCAATCAATTGCATTTGGCGGGCTTTGTTGCGTGTATCAGCCCGTCGCCGCCAGCGCGCCCGAAGGGTTTTTTCTTAATAAGAGCCTTTCGCATACGGTCTGGACGCAGCAAAAAACGCGGCTCTGCATCACACCCATGATGTTCTGCAAAACCGCGTCAAGCATATTTTTTTATTGTATCCGTTTCCCTTACGAATCGGAAATGTCAATCTCAGCTATCGCCTTGTCTAAAAAAACCTCTCCGTCTAAATGCTCCAATTCGTGGCAGAAGCATTGCGCAAGCCCGTCCTCTCCTGTAACGTTGATTGTCTCACCAAATTCATTCTGCGCCTGAAGCGTCACCTTTTGCGGGCGGATGATCTTTACGCATCGGTTTGGAAAGCTAAGGCATGCCTCCTCACATTCCTGAA
Source organism: uncultured Roseburia sp. (assembly GCA_947652855.1). Lineage (GTDB taxonomy): Bacteria > Bacillota > Clostridia > Lachnospirales > Lachnospiraceae > Roseburia_B. The sequence goes on from CANTEO010000092.1 coordinate 956, forward strand.
CGCCGCTTTGGCTCACAATGCGGGGATTTACCAGCTTTAAGCAACAGCCCTCATAGTCAATCACGACAAGCCGCTTTAAGACGCCTACCTGGTTGGCCGCTATTGCCGCCCCATTTTCCGTCTGCCGAAGCGTTTCCAGCATATCATCTAAAATCTGCCTGACCTTATCATTGACCGCATTCACTTTCTTGCATTTTTTACGCAAAATCGGGTCTTCATAATACCGAATGTTCCTGACCGCCATTCTATGTCCCTCCTGCTTACGCCAGTCTTCGACGCATCAACATACGCCGCTCATATGCTAGTTGGAAACGCTTGCCCTACTAAACAGCATAACATATTTTAGCGTAATGTCAACCTTGCGCCATTCACAGCTCTACAGGCCCTCCTTTATTGCGCGGCTTCTTTACGGACCTCCTCTAAATAAAGCTCAAATTCCCTGACTTTATTGTCTTTCGCGATCGCCCGTAAAATCCGTCCGATATCTTCCGCAGAAAACATACCAATGGCTTTTGCCAAATCTCCCAGATTATTCCGGTTGACCTTCAGGCATCCGCCGCCGGAAAGCGGGATCGAAAGCACCTCTTTCGGATTGCTCACATCCCCCAGGCAAATCTGCTGCTTCTCGTCGTCGCACACAAACGTGACGCCATTATAGAGAATCATGCCTGTCTCATCTGCCATATAAGAATACGGCGCCCTCTTTTCACCCGAAAGACGCGCTAAAAAGCTGCTCCCGCGCTGCTCCTTGTACGCTGTGGGCTGCTGCAAAGAGGTTTCCTCCAAAGGCTCCTCCCCTTTGGCCGAAAGCGGCCCTTCCTCTTTCTTTACAGGAGCCTCTACGCCCGCAGTTTCAGCAAGGCTTTTGGCCTGAGTGGCGCTGCCTGCCGCCTTGCCCTCGGCCGGCTGCCCTGCCCGCTTGCGTATCCGCTCCCGTATCTCCTCTTTATGCGCGTCAATCTCCTGATCTATTTTTGCCATCAGCTGCTCCCATTCCTCCTCTGAGAACGCTGAAGCCCCAATCTCGATTTTAGGCGGCCCCTCTTTCACCCTTTTTTTCACGAAAGCCTTAAATTCTTCCAGACGCTCTAGAAACAACTCCATATTCCCGTCGCCAGGCCCGGCCTCCTCTTCGTTTTCGGCCTCTTTTGCGCCGTCGCTTGAACTTCTGCGCGCCAGCGGATTCCCGGAAGGCACTTCGGGCTTCCATTCCGAAGCCATCCCATCATTGAACAGCTCCCTCGCCATTTCCCATGCCTCAAGCGCCGTCCGCTCGATCGGGCTTTTCGTTTTCTCCCCCACTAAAAGCGGGTTCACCTCGTATGCCTGATATGTCCCGTCCTCATTTTTCTGCTCGATATAAACCCTATGGGCGTCTACGTCCACCTGTGCCTTTAATGTAAAGCCTTCCGTCGCAAATAATTTGACGTAGTCGCTCTCCTCATAGCTGATGCGGCGCACGCCGCATTCCATCGCAGCATGCATTTTCACGCGTCCGTTTTGCTGTAAAAACAATTCCTTCGCCGTCATCGCATACGAAACATCCACAGAAGCTTTGACGTTGCTTCCAGAAACCTCCTTTTGCTCCGTCTGCTCCTGCGCCCTCACGCCTTTCAAGTTACCAGAAAACGTCTCGACGCTTTCTTCCTTCGCCCTCTGGCCCGCCGTATACCTGGAATTCATTTTTTCGTAAAATGCTTTTCCGCTCACTCCGTTCAATGACATCCGTATCCCCTCTCTTTCCTGCCCCTCCAAAGTTTATTCATTGCCATCCTTCCCAAGCCTTTTCCTTAGCAGCTCCCTGCCCCGCCTTAAGTTGGTCTTCACCGTATTTTCCGGCATCTCCAATACAGAGGCAATTTCACGGATGGAATAATCCTCATAATAAAATAAGTACAGGCAATTTTTATGCCGCTCCGGCAGTTCCATCAATGCCAAAAGCGTGTCGTCATGCTCCTGATGCATTTCCTGAAAAAGGGTCTGCTTCGCCAAAAACGCCGCCTCAATTCCAACGGTCTTTTTGTGCCATGCGCTTTTCAACAAATCTTTGCTCAAATTAATTGCCGTGCGCATCATCCATGCCTTTTCATGCTCCGCGTCTTTAAAATCCGGCGTATGCAAAAGCAGGCGCAACAGCGTCTCTTGCGCGACGTCTTCTGCGTCCGCATCGTTTTTTACCATTGTAAACGCCACGCGGCGGCATACTTTATAATATTTTTGAAAATAGTGTTCCATTTGGCGCCAAACCATTTTAAGCATTCCCCTTTTCAGAATGGCTCGTATGCCTATGCCATTCCTCTTTTCCTATATAACACGATTCAAACACGCAAAAAGTTTCAAAAAAACGACTCACAAATGAATTTTCATTCGTGAATCGTTTTCTGCCCCATAATCGAAGCGTTTTTTTCTATTGTCCCGGCTCATTCAGCCCGATCTTCGCTTTCCCGCCCATATAAGGCTGCAGGGCGTTCGGAATATTGACGCTCCCGTCCGCGTTTAAGTTGTTTTCCAAAAATGCGATCAGCATACGGGGCGGCGCCACTACCGTATTGTTTAACGTATGGGCAAAATATTTATTGCCGTCCTTTCCTTTTACGCGGATCTTTAAGCGCCTCGCCTGAGCGTCGCCCAAATTGGAGCAGCTCCCGACCTCAAAATACTTCTGCTGCCTCGGCGACCATGCCTCCACGTCGCAGGACTTCACCTTCAAATCCGCCAAATCTCCGGAACAGCATTCTAAGGTACGAACCGGCACGTCCAGGCTGCGGAACAAGTCGACCGTATTCTTCCACAATGTTTCATACCAGGCCGGGGACTCCTCCGGCTTACACACGACGATCATTTCCTGTTTCTCAAACTGATGGATGCGGTATACGCCGCGCTCCTCAATGCCATGCGCGCCTTTTTCCTTCCGAAAGCAGGGAGAATAGCTTGTCAATGTATGCGGCAGCTTCTCCTCTTCCTGAATGGTGTCAATGAATTTTCCGATCATGGAATGCTCGCTTGTCCCAATCAGGTACAAGTCTTCCCCCTCAATCTTATACATCATCGCTTCCATCTCATCAAAGCTCATTACGCCCGTGACGACATTGGAGCGGATCATATAAGGCGGGATGCAGTACGTAAAGCCCCTGTCGATCATGAAATCCCTGGCATACGAAATGACTGCGGAATGCAGCCTGGCGATATCTCCCATTAAATAATAAAACCCGTTGCCAGCGACTTTTCCGGCGGCGTCTAAGTCAATCCCGTTCAAGCGCTCCATAATCTCTGTATGGTATGGAATCTCAAAATCCGGAACGCAAGGCTCCCCAAATTTTTCCAGCTCGACATTGCAGCTGTCGTCTTTCCCGATCGGCACGGACGGGTCAATGATGTTTGGAATCTTCATCATGATTTCCATGACCTTTTCCGTAAGCCGCTTCTCTTTCGCCTCCAGCTCCTCTAAGCGCTTTGCGTCTTTTTGCACCTGCTCTTTCAACGCCATGGCCTCTTCTTTTTTCCCTTGCCCCATTAGCGCCCCAATTTGCTTGGAAATGACGTTGCGGTTTGCCCGAAGCGCGTCGGCCTCCTGCTTCGCCGCCCTAGACTGCCCGTCCAGCTCTATCACTTCATCCACAAGGGGCAGCTTGTGATCCTGAAACTTCTTTTGAATATTGTCTTTTACGGCCTGCGGGTTTTCCCTTAAAAATTTTAAATCTATCATGGCTTTTCCTTTCTTTTGTGGATCTGCCCTGGTGGGGTTCCATCAAAATGAACTTAATTTTTTCTATTATACAATGAAATATATCCAGATTCAATCATTTTATAGCTTCGATGGTTGCCTCAAAGATGACAAGAGGGCATACTGTAGCGTATGCCCCATTCCTCTAATGATATATTCCATATTGCCCGCAGTCAATGAATGCCATAATAGAACCTCAAATCCCGCTTTGAGAAGCCCAAATCCAGCTCCTCGATCATCCGTTTGGAAACCCGAACCCCTCTGCGAACCCGCTTTTCCATCTCCTTGTCCATCTCTTCTGAACCCCCAAGATACTGCAAAGCCTGATCCATCAGCATGATCGCAATCGCAAGCTGCCCGTTGTCATATGCCCAGTAAATCAAGCCGCTCCTGTTCTTCAGGGCTTTCCTCCCCAAAATGGTCTCTGCCATGCACAGCCTTTGATCCATTGCTGTCGGAGGGTTCACAAAGCGCAATGCATTCAGCACGATCCTCAGTTTCTCGTAGTCCCGAAACTCCACTGCCATGTCGCACAGCCGTATGAATAGACGATAATCTCTCTTCCTTCGTATCTCCATGCTTAGCATTTGTATCTTTTCATTCCGCCATACTTGCTCAAGCGACTTTGGAAGCTCAAGCTGGCGGTATTCCAAGTACTTTGAATAATATTTGGTACACATTATAAAATAAGAGCAGTCAGAATTTAGAAAAAGTTCTCGTGCTTCATTTCTCGTCATGCTTCGTACCTTTCTTTGGTCTTACTTTTGTAAAATCTAGGTGTCCGTCACGGTTGTACCTGGTAGACGAACACCCTCATAATACATCCTTACTTTTATTAATATCCCAAAATCCAGTACAAAAGCTGATCTAATATGCTTGTAAACATTGCAATTGCCATTAATGCCACCCCCCTCTGTAAAAAAATTTTGTCTTCTTTTACAGAGTAGCGGCTCATAGCCCTCAATTCCATGATTGCCCCTTAAACGGTTATTTCTCCCCTTAAAATGGCCCACCTACACGAAATTCCTCCTTAAAATTGCCCACCTACACGAAATTCCTCCTTAAATGGCCCGATCGTTTCGTCAACTGCTAAACCAGAAGAAAGCAAAACGATCGGGCCATTTTAAGGAGGAATTTCATATATTCTATATGCTTTTTATTTGTTAAATGCCACATCGAAACATATATTAAATAAAGCCATCCATCATTTATAATTTTATTATCGTTAATTGTATAGAAAGATGCTGGGGTCAGAAGCCCTCGAAATAGAACCTTGCTACGAAAATAAAGCTCGTAGCAAGGTTCTTGCAGAGTATCAAACATAGAAAACACTATG
>CANTEO010000093.1 GCA_947652855.1 uncultured Roseburia sp.
TTCTCAAAATCGTTCAAGGCTGTTCCACTGTTCAGTTCTCAAGGTTCTCGCTTTTTCTCTCGCCTGCCGCGTTCCCCGCGACAGCTATATCATAATAGCACGGCGCTTTAGGTTTGTCAACAACTTTTCAAAACTTTTTTACTTTTTTTTACAAAAAAGGCTAAATGGAAGATATTTCCTCCATTCAGCCTTTCTTTCATTTGCTTTCTGCCGCTTCGGATTCTGTCTCTGACGCCTGCGTTCCGCTGTCTGCCTGCGCAGAAGTGTCGATCGGGGTGATGATGATATTTTCTGCGCTGATGTTCGTCTTGCGCTTTACGATATCCTCTATCTGCGCCCGCTTCGCGTCCGTGACGTCCCCCATGTTCAAAACCACGTCAACCGCATTTTCCGTAATGCTGACGACCACGTCGGTAAAGCCTTTGGCTTCCAGGAGCATTTCTGCGGCCGCCTCCCGCTCCGCAACGTCTGTGAGCGCAATCATCTGATCGACCGCCGCCTGCTTTTGATCGTCTGTTAATGTTGTATTGTCCACGATGCCAAGCAGCGTCTCTTTGTTTTTTGCGCGCACCTGCTCTCTGGTCAGCTTCATCTCCGCCGCAAAATCCACGTTATTTACTGTTGAGCTCGTCAAAACCGCTTCCCCGGGATTCTCGCCGTCCTTTGCGTTCGCCGCGTCCGTCCCGATGGTCTGCGTGCTCTCTTCCAGCGCGACTTCCGTTCCATTTGCCTCTTTTTCCGCCTGGGAAACGTCTAGGCTCCCGTCATCTGTGTCTGTAAAAATATCGCCTTCTAAGATTGGGCCGTCCGAAATCTCAAAGGAATCCTCGGAAATGCCCGCGCTTGCCTCTTCTGCCGCCGTGTCGTCTAAATTGCTGCGTGTATAGCTGACATATCCCGCCACAGCGATCATCAACGCCAATGCAGTAATGATAATCTGATTTTTTTTCAATGGTTTTTTCACTTTTCTTCCTCCTGAATATTCATCTTAACTACTTTAATTCTATTCACGTCGATTTGGAATAATGCCATTACAGCGTCAGAAATATTTTGCTTTACCGCTGTTTCTCCCCCGCCCTGCGCCACAATCAGCACGCCCGCGATTTTGGGCGCCTTCTCTTTCCCCACGAACGGCGTTTTTGTGCCGCTCTCTTCCTGATACACCGCCGCATGGCTGGACTGGCTGCTCTTTTGGGAGCGGACGCCGCCCTGGCTGTCTGTCTCCTGCAAATCGGTCTCTTCTTTTGCCAGCTCCTTTTCCACGACGCTCTCCCCGTCATCCTCTAACGTAATCATCACCTCTACCAGCCCCGCCCCCGCAATTTTCGAAAGGGCGGCCTCAAGCCTTGCCTCAAGCTCCTTCGCGTAATCTCCTGAACGTGACGGCGCTTCATTGACTTGCTCCACCTCCTTTTGCACTGCCTCCTCCCTTTTCCTCGTTCCTGTCGGAAGCGCGACCACCATCAGCAAAATTCCCACCAGAAGCAAAATGGCCCATTGGCTTTTGTCCCACTTTTTCCATGCCCGGCTTTGCACGAACTCTTTCCACTTCATGGCATCCTCCTAATCTAAGACAACGACCTTTTCCGGCGGAATCTGATAATACGCCGCCACCTTTTCCCTTAACGCGATAAGCTGCGCATCCTCCGGCTCTTTTTCAAGCGTCCCGATCACGACGGCCTCCACCCCTTGCTTCGCCACCTTCAGCTCCATCTCCTCAATTTCAAACGCCTCATTTAACGAGGCGGTCACATCTACGACCGCATATCCCGCGTTTTCCGCCAAAAGCTTCACGTCGGACGCAATCGCTTTCTCATAGTAGGACTGATACGAGCCTTCCTTTAAAAATTCCATGTTTCCCTGATCCATCTTTAGGTTATTTAACCCTTGCCAAAAGCTGTCATACGATATTTTTTCAAATAAGTCCCCTGACTTTCCGGCGGCGCGCAGCAACGGATTTAAAATTGTGATGACCAGCACGATCTCCACAAATAGCTGGACGTATTTCCGGTATTCTTTTTTTGCCGCAACTGACGTCACTGCCATCAGCAGAAGGCATACCATGCTGTAGTTTTTCACCCACTCTACAATTCCTGCCATAGGCCCCTCCTATCTCCTGCTGTTTTTGTCATCCTGCCAGGCCCGTCGCGGCGCAGGTGAGCGCAATCGTAAGGACGAACATCATCACGCAGGCGCAAAGTATCTTGATGTACAGCATCCCTCCGTTCGCAATCCCGTTTAACCCACCGGAAAGCCGTTTGTCTGAAATCGGCTCCAAAACGGCGGACAAGAGCTTATAAATTGCCGCGAGCATCCCCATTTTTAAAAGCGGGACGGCGCAAAGGCAGGCCAAAATCAACAGGGCCGCCGCGCCCACGCAATTTTTGATGACAAGCCCGGAGCTTAAGAAAATCTGCCCCATGCCGTTCGCCACGTTCCCAAGGCCGGGAACCATCTGGATCGTCCTCATGATGGTATTGCCTGTCAAACGGTCGATGGCCGGGGCGACCATCCCCTGAATGATGTTGATTCCAAGAATGAATGCCACCATGGCCTTTAATAGGAAACGCACTGCATCCGCAATCAGCTCTGTGAGCCTTCTAAACCGCTCTTCTTCCATTAGATGGTTTAAAAATTGCAGCACAATGTAAATCTGCACTAATGGCACAAGAAGACGCGCCGTCAGCCATTCCACCAGATAAATCGCGGCAAAAAGCAAGGTATACGCCGTTGCGGAGGAGTTTATGTTCATGGTAAAGGATATCGCCATGCAATAGGTGGGGATCAGCGCTTTCATAAATGACGTCATTTGCTCTGCCGCGCCTGTCACCGTTTCATTCATTTCGGAAAAAGACTGAAGCAGCACTGTCATCATGTATGCGTAGCATAAAAAGAAGCAGATTTCCGAAATATAGGAATTGGAAAAGATCTTTGCATAGCTTTTTAAGATCGAAAACGCAATGCAAGCCACAAGAAGGCCAAGCACAAGTTTCTTATGTTCTGCAAATCCCGCCAGCAGCATGGATTTTAGGTAATCCCCCACCGTTTCATAAGGAACCTCACCTCCTTTTAACAGATTGCGGATCATTTCCTCAAAGGAAAGCGGCGCATTCTCCTCGTTTTCCAGAAAGCGGTCAATCTCTGAAAAGTCCAGCTCCTCCATGAGCGTCTCCGCATCGGACGCAAAGATGCGCTCTCCCATACAACATACCATTATAAATAAGAAAAGCCCCATCCATGCCCGCTTCATATAAGCTCCCCTATGGTTTCCATAAACGCTAAGAGCACCGGCATACCCAATACCAGAATTGACAGCTTCGCGAATAAGTCAATCTGCCCGGCAATCGTCTGATGCCCACAGTCCTTACAGATGTTTGAGGCGAATTCGGCCACGTAGGTCACCCCGATCATTTTCAAGATCATGGACAGGTAGGAGTTGTCCAAATGCACCATGTCCTGCATTTTTTTCACATATCCAATGAGCATCTCCAATTTACTGCTCACAAACATAAAGATGCAGATACAGACGGCAATGCTGATGTAGGCGCTGTATTCTGCACGGTAATTTTTCAGAAGCAAAGCCAGCAGCACGGCTGAAATTCCAATTGCGCTGATTTTCAATATGTCCATTCCGCCCTCCTATAATGAGAACAACTGCTGCATCATTTCAAATAAATCATAGATGTATGGCACAATCCAGAACAGCACGATGATAAGCCCTGCCAGGCTTGTCAAAAATGCGTGCTCCTCTCTCCCGCTATGCTTTAACACCTGGCTTAGCACAGTCACCAGTATGCCTACCGCGGCAATTTTGAAAATTAAATTTACGCTCATCCATTCTCCTTTTTGCCTGCCGGTCACAGCAGCAAAATCACCAAAAATAAGCCGCAAAGGACAGATGCCGTGCCGTACAGTTTCTGCTTCTCTTTCTTTTCTTCCATTGTCCGCCGGATGCAGCCCTCCAGCTGCGCCTCATACAGTTTTACGGCCTTGGCGGGGTTCCCTTCTGACATCAGGCTGTTCGCCAATGCCAAAAACAGCTCCTGCTCCTCCTCGCTTAACAGCAGCTGCCGCTCCCTTTTGCTTAGGGACGCGGCCCAGAGCGCGCCGGCGTCGTTTTCCCGATTTTTCTCCATTTCATCCGCGACTTCGCATAAGGCCCCGCCAAACAGCTCTGACTTCCCCCGGGCCGTCTTCCTTAAAAGCTGCGCGTATGGCAGGCGCAAATATTCCCGCCCCGCCTCGAGCTGCGCAAAGATTTCCCTGCTTTCCACAAGCTGCGCCAGACGGCGCTTCAAACGGTCGCTGTAATAGGCCCCCATCCCTGCCGACCCCGCCACGATAAAGACCATACCCAGGATTTTTAACATAGCCTCTCGCTCTCCTGATTATAAATTTGAAACGTGCGCCTGCCGTCTTCCTCTTTTTTTAAGAAGACATATCTGCGGAACAGCTTTTGCCGATGCAGCCGGCTCATTTCTTCCATCCGCCCCACCTGCTCCATGCAGTCCCCATGCAGCGTCCCAAGCACACGGCACCCGCTTAAGGCGAGCCGCTCCACCGCAGCCGCGTCTTTTCTCCCTCCCAACTCGTCCACTGCGACAATTTCCGGCGACAGGCTCCTTAGGGCCATAAGCATCCCTTCCTGCTTGGGGCAGCCGTCTATAACGTCGGTGCGCCGCCCCACGTCGTTTTGCGGCGATCCCATATGGCAGGCCGCAATTTCCGAGCGCTCGTCAATGACGCAGACCTTTTTTCCTCTGTGGGAAGCGTCCCCTTCGGAGGCCATGCGCACGCAGTCCCGCAGATAGGTTGTCTTGCCAACGCCCGGCTTTGAGATGAGGAGCGTGTTTGCAAATTCCCCTTCCTCATACAGCCAGGGCATCAATTCTCTGGCGCAGCCTTTGCGCTCTTTTGCTATTCGGATGTTTATGAAACGGATATTCGTCATCCGGCTGACATGGCCCCCCTCGACGCGCACCTGGCCCGCGAATCCGATCCGGCTCCCTCCCTCAATGGTGAGATAGCCCTGACGGATCTCCTCCTCGTAGGCGTAAATGGAATAGCGGCTGATGAATGTGAGCATTTCCTCTAAGTCCTCTGCCGTGGCTTTTTCCTTCAGCCACTCGCTTTGGCCCGCGCCCCTTAGCTCAGGCGGTTGTCCCACACGGACGCGGATTTCCTCTATGCCGTCTTTGCCTAAAAACGCCTGTGAAAAAGTCCCCCTTAGGCGTGTCGGCAGAATGCGCAATATGTCCTGCTTCATGTTTGCTCAGCTCCTATCGTATGCGCTATCACTGCGGCTTCACTTGCTTACAGTCTAATATATGACTTGTCTTCCAAAATATTCCAAGGCATTTATCAGAACATTAAGAAAAATTCCATATGCGTCAATATTGCCTTCCGTCATGATGGCCGCTCTCCGAACGGCATCTTCCATGCCCGTGTCCCGCTGTCTGTGTGTTTTGCCAAGCCGCGGCAAGCCCCGCAGGGAACCGCACGCTATTTCACAGTGACATTTACGGACTTATATGCCCCATTTTGAGCATAGACATATATTTTGCAGGTCCCTTTCGCCTTC
>CANTEO010000094.1 GCA_947652855.1 uncultured Roseburia sp.
TTAAATATTCAACGGATAACACTTGATTATCCATACCACCCTATCCGCCAAATCCAACGGATAACTATCAATTATCCCTCCTCTTGCTTACCTTCAAACTCCAACTCCCAAAATTATACTTCTACCTACACATTTCGACAACGCCTCCCTCTCACAACTGGTACACTATACATCACACACGAAAAAAATTTTACAGCAAAAGGAAGAACGACCATGAACTGGATACAAGAGCTAACCTCAAACGAACCCCTTCGCTCCCACATCACCGCTTTCTTACAAACCTACGGAACCCCCGGCCTGGAAAAAGCCCTGCAATTCTATGCAGCCACGCAGGAGGACTATATCTGCAAAACAAAGAAATCCATCTCCAAAGTAAAAATCTCCGAGATTTACTACCTGGAGATTCAAAAACACAACATCAGCATTCACACGGAACAGGAGACTTACCAAAAATACGGCACCCTGAACACAGAGCTAAAACGACTGTCCAGCCACAATTTTATGAAATGCAATCAGAGCTGCCTTGTTTCTCTGGACAAAATACGAACCATTCAATCCAATGACGTCATTCTTTTAAACAACGCCAAAATACATATGAGCAGAAACTGCGCGCCAAAAATCCTGATCGCATTTTCCAATAAAAGAGGATGATTTCATCCTTCTCTCCGCATATCGCATATTATATCTGATAAAATCGCCCTTCTGCCTCTCCGTCAAAACCAGGCGGCACTCCTATCAGGCACGCCACAGTCTAGCGGCAATTCCCTACCGCCCAGTTGGGAACACAAGATTCACCGCAGGCATACAACAAACTTATCCCCTGCATCTCTTATACAATTGTGCAAAAAGCCTATGGAACGACAGCATCATCCCATAGGCTTTCTCCACCCTCTATTTGATTAACCCAGTGCGGCGCTGCAAACAACCATCGTCCCCTCATTAAAAACACCCATTCGCCTCTTCCATTTTGGCTTGATCTCTCAAACACAACTGAGGCTCCATAAGCTCCATTAACGCTTCATACATTGTACCATCTCCTATCAATTCTTTTGACAGCGCTCTGATCCATGCATGAGTCTCCTTTTCAACTCTCTAGCCACAACAATCTGTGTAGGAAAAAGGACTTTACCATCTATGTAATAAATTCCGTCAAAAGGATTTGAAACCGCAAAACCATGCTCCATGAACGATTGAGACAATTTTCTCGGCTTCGGCTCCCTTAAAATGGAAACCGTTATGTCGTCAGCCTTTCTCTCATCAACCACCCTTCCATACGATTTATATAAGCTTGCGTATGCCTATGTTTTATAAAATGCATAAATGCAACAAAGGATCTTTCTTAATGACAAGAAGGTCAATCTCCAGCGGCTTTGTTTTGAGGTTAAAAAAAGGAATGCCGCTCATGCAACATTCCCTTCCCAAAACCGTTTTTCTAACTTTGGCTTTCCCCACCGACAAAGCAGGGCTACGCATTCTGCGCATTATATGCGGCGCGCACCGCCTTGGCAAGCTGATCTGCGCAGGACGTGGGCCTATGCCCGCAGACATTCCCGGAGAGCTTTCCCTCAATCTGCTCCACCGTCCATCCGTCCACCAAATTAGAGATTGCCTTCAGATTGCCGTTGCAGCCGCCCAAAAAATGAATATTGCGGACAACATTGCCGTCAATGTCCAGGCTAATCATCTGAGAGCAGGTGTTTTCCGTTTTATAATCGTAACGCATAGCGATACCTCCTTGATTTTTTTACCCATCACTAACCATTGTATGCTTATTTTTCTTTCTGTCAATATCCATTTTCTACGTTTGCCGCAAAAAACGGCCGTTTGGCCCTTCGCCTGCACGATTACGGCAAAAACCCGCGCTCCAGGCGCGCGCCCAGGCGGCTTAAAATCTCATTCGTAATCGTCCCCGCCCACCGGGCATAGTCGTAAGCCGTAATCTCCTCCTCCCCGCTTTTCCCAATCAGCGACGCGACGTCGCCCGCCTTTACGTCAGGCGCCTCACTGACGTCCACCGTCATCTGATCCATGCAGATATTTCCCACAATGGGAGCCTTCACTCCATTTATCAGCACATAGCCCACGCCGTTCGACAGGCTGCGGGGAACGCCGTCCCCATAGCCAATGGAAAGCACCGCCACCTTCCTGTCACGTTCTGCGCAGTACGCCAAATCATAGCCGACATACTCCCCGGCAAGCGCTTCCTTCACCGCCGCCACCCGGGCTTTTAACGAAAGCACCGGCAACAGCCCTTCCGCATCCTCAAGATCTTCCTCACTGCTGAGCACGCCGTATAGCGCGATTCCCACCCGGGCAAAATCTGCGGCATACTCAGGATAACGGAACACGCCGTAGCTGGCCTGCATATGAAGCTTTATGCCCTCACAGCCACTGCGCTTCGCCACATCCGCCGCCTGATAAAACCGTTTGGCCTGCATATGGGTAAACGCCTCTCCTTCCTCGCTGTCTAAGCCGGAGGCTGAAAAATGCGTGTACATTCCGGTAATTTTTAAATGACGCATCCTGCAAATCCTATGGATGGCCTTCCGGTTCCTGCTTGGCTCCCCAAGCCTGTGCATCCCAGTATCCACCCCCACATGGACGCGCAGCTTTTTTCCATACTGATTCAGCCGCTTGGCATACTCATAGTCTATCACCGTCTGCGTCAGGCGATAGCGCGACAACAGGCCAAATTGCATCGGATGCGTATAGCCCAGAACCAAAATCTCGCCTTTTACGCCCTTCGACCGAAGCCTCGCCCCCTCCGCCGCGCTGGCGACGCAAAACGCGTCAATGCCCATCCGGTTCAGCTTCTTCGCCACAGGAACCATGCCATGCCCATACGCGTCCGCCTTCATTGCCGGCATCAGCCTGCACTCCTTTGGAAGGCGCGACTGCAAAAGGCTGACATTCTGCCGCAACGCGCTTTCGGAAAGCTCAATCCACGCCCTCCCACACAAAAACGGCTTCTTTTGAAAGCGCGCCAAAATCCATGCGACGCACTCCGCAGCGATAAAAGAGCCAACGCATACCAGAAGGTAAAAGATCAGGCTGTTGTCCACCATGATCCCAGTCTGCCCAAGCTTTTTCGCTACGCCGCGCACCAGCACAATCACCAACGGGTGCAGGACATAAATCCAGGTGGAGACCGACCGGAGCCTAGGACGCGTTTTTAAGTCCAAGGACAGCAAAAAACGATATAGGAAAAACGCGCATGGAATCAGGCAAACGTACATACTGTCGTGATGCTGCACCTCTAAGCTGCGCAGCAAAAACCCTTCCACTGTCATAAGCGACAAGGAAACCAGAAACCCGATTCCATATCCCTTTGTGTCCCAATCGTTATTCAAACGGCCTGCGTACACACCTAAGAGCAAAAAAAGCGGCGCAAAGAAAATCCCGTTCCGGGTATAAGAAAATACCGAAAAGAACCCCTCATACACATCCGAAATGAAAGGAACGTCCGAAATCAATCCATAATAGCTGTCCCCAAGCAAGCCAAACGCATACAAAATCGCTGCGGCAGCCGCAATCCCATTCCCTTTCCACACGCGCGAGCATAAAATAATCAGCAAGGCCCCCAGGATGCAGGCCGGAAAATACCAGAGATGATAAAAAGTCCCGTCAAACACCAGCATCCGCAATATCCCGCCAAAGCCCACCTCTTTATAATGCTCGGCATAAATGCCCACCGGGATATACAATACGACAGAAATGCCATACAGCACAGCTATTTTTTTCAGATATCCCACGATGCGCCCGGCCTGACTTCCCGCCCCGCCGCCCACTGCATCCGACAGCACGAACTGCCCCGTCACCATAAAAAAGAAGGGAACCGCCACACGCGCCAAAATCCTGGTCCAAAAAAAATCCGCGTCCACAGAAAAAGTCGTCAGCGGAGAAGTATGGATTGCCACCACCAAAAACGCAGCCACCATCTTAAAATAGTCCAGGCCGCCGCTTTTTAGCCCTCGTTCCTCCTTCATTGCCCCACCGCCTGCTCTATTATCCTTGTGAGCAGCTCGCCAAAGGGAATCCCCGCCGCCTCCATCATGCCCGGATACCGGCTATGCTCTGTGAACCCCGGAATCGTATTCACTTCATTGAAGACAATCTCCCCGTCCGGCGTAAGGAACAGATCCACCCGCGCAAATCCTGAGCATCCCAGGGCTTTATAGACCGCCTTCGCCGCGTCTTTGATTTCTTTTGCTTTTTCTTGGCTGATCCGGGCCGGCACATGGATTTTCGACGTCTTTAAGGTATACTTTTCCGTGTAGTCAAAAAATCCCCCGGAAAGCTCAATCTCATCCACTTCCCCAACGGTGAGCGCCCCTGTCCCCAAAACGGCGCAGCCCACCTCAAAGCCTTCTATCGTTTCCTCCACAATCATCTGGCTGTCATACGTAAACGCTAATTTAGCAGCCGCCTCTAAATCGTCTAGGCCAGACACCTTGGACACGCCAAACGAAGATCCTGCCTTTAAGGGCTTCACAAACACAGGCAGCCCAATTTCCTCCACAAACGCCGTCATGCGCTCCAAATACCGTCCGTCCTCACGTTCCAACACCAAAGCCCTTGGCGCCAAAACTCCAGCAACCGCAGCCAGCTTATGCGCCCTGTCCTTGTCCATGCAAAGCGCGGAAGAAAGCACATCGCAGCCCACCAATGGAATCCCCGCCATTTCAATCATGCCCTGCAGCGTCCCATCCTCCCCAAACTTTCCATGCAGCACGGGAAACGCCGCGTCAATTGGAAGCTCCGTAACGCCCTCCTGTTTTAGAAGCAGCAGCTTACGGCTCCCATAATTGGGGCAAAGCGCCGCCGGCACGCAGTCCTTCTCATTCAGCCAGGCATTGTCCCTCACCTTGTCCAAATCTCCGTGAAAATAATGCCACTGCCCGTCCGCAGAAATCCCCACCAAAACCGGAACGTACCTTTCCTTGTCTAAATTTGACACAACGGCATAGGCCGACGCAAGCGACACCTCATATTCCGACGAATGGCCTCCAAAAAAAATTGCAAGATTTATCTTTCTCATAAGATCTCCTTTCCTTATTCTCGCGCAGTTTTCTGCGCATAGAGGGATGCCCGCAGGGCGTTTCCTTTTTCTCGCGCAGTTTTCTGCGCATAGAGGGATGCCCGCAGGGCGTTTCCTTATTCCTGCGCAGTTTTCTGCGCAGAGTGGGATGCCCGCAGGGCATTTCCTAAAAAAGCACTGTTCTAATATGTTATTGTATCAAAACAATGCGATTCGTTTTTTAAGGATTTCTATGCATTTTCTTGTAATTTAAACTTTATTTTCTTAATTTTTCCTTAAGTGACAGACTTTTCACATATCGGGAAACGATGCCTATAATGTAGCTTCTATTT
>CANTEO010000095.1 GCA_947652855.1 uncultured Roseburia sp.
ATCACTTGCTGTAGTTCTTTTGCTTGTTGTTTTGCTTCATTTAACTTAGTCTCATTGCCATTCAGGAATACAAATTTATCAAAGAAAAAAAATTTGTCTTGTTCTTGATTTTGAACATTTTGGCGCTGCGTTCCCTGACGGACGCTGCGGAGCTGTATTCTGCCATTTGGATTTTTATGTTTTTGAGCGAATGCAGAAGTCGTGATACAGAAAAAACGCATGAGGAACTGGCTGTATGAGCAGCATAAAGAAAAATGTCATTTGGGTTATGTTTTTAAGCATTTTCTTAAAAGGGATTGGCTTTTTAAACCGGATCGTAATCGCCGCTTATTTTGGGGCGACAGTCAATACCGACGCTTATTATGTGGCGACGGGCCTGATTGACGGCATTTTGAGCATTGTCTTAGCCAGCGCGTCCGTCTGCCTGATTCAGATTTACATCTCTGTTGGCAAAGAGGAAAAGAAAAAAGCCATCTCCTTTTATCTGGAATTGTTTTTGGTGGTTTTATTGTTGGCAATGGCTGCAATGATATTGTTTTCCGATCCAGTGGCTCATGCATTGGCTCCGGACTGGGAATCGGAACAGCGCCAGGTGAGCCAATATTTAAAGCTCGCGTCGGCTGCTCTGCCTTTTATGGGCGTCGTCATGATTCTTGGCGCAGCCCTTCAGGGGGAAAATTCATTTACGCCGATCAAGCTGACAGGGACGGTCAGCAGCCTTGTCAGCATCGTTTCCGTGGTTTTGTTGCAGGGGCGGATGGGGATTGACGTGCTGCTTTTTGCCTATGTGCTGTCTTATGTGCTGAATGCGCTTATGATTTTCGCCTGCGCCCGGAAATACATAAAAATATGCCTGGTGTCTTTGAAGAATCAAAAACTGCTGCTTGACCTTCTAAAGCTGATGGCGCCATTGGTGATTGGGAATGCGGCGCATGAGCTGAATCTTTTGATAGATAAGGTTGTGGGGACGAAAATTGCGTCAGGGGCCATCACGTCTTTGTCCTATGCGACGACGTTATATTTGTTTATAGAGGGAATCTTGATTCAAAGCTATGTCATGGTCCTGTACCCGGATTTTACAATGTGCGTGAAGCAGGATCGGAAGGATACGCTGATTTCCCATATCAAAGAATCTGTCACTGTCCTGATTTCTCTGCTGGCCCCCATTACCGTCATATCCATTTTTCATGCGAGGGATATTGTGGGGCTGTTGTTCGCGCGTGGGGCGTTTGGGGAGGATGCCCTTGAGATGACGTCGGCTGCGCTTGTTGGGTATTGCATAGGCTTTCTTCCGTTGGCGCTTAGGGACATTCAGATTAAGCTTTGCTATTCCTATAAAAATACGAAGGATCCAATGCTGATTGGAATTGCCGCGGTTCTTCTCAATATTGTTTTGGATTATGCCATTGGCTTGAATTTCGGGATCATTGGGCTGACGCTTTCCACTGCAATAGCGAATCTGTTTTCGGTAGCCTGCTTGGCGTTCCCCCTGAAAAAATATGGCCTTGGGACATTGCGCTATATGGAGAGGCGAAGCATGGCTTTCCTTGTGTTTGCAAACGCCCTCTGTCTGGCGGCGCTGTTGGCTATGGACCGCCTGGGCGTTCCTTTTTTGATTTCTATTGCGCTTTCTTTGCTCCTGTACGCAATGCTTTTGTATGCGCTGGATTTTGAAAAAGTCAGGACAAATGGGTGGAGGGGGCCTAAAAGAACCTCACTTCAATTGGCGGGCAAGAAAAAATAGGATTGAATTTTACCATTGGATAGAGTATACTTTCTATGTCTGCGCGGGGGCGGTGCGCGCAGTCCAATCTGATTCAATTGGGGAGGAAACGATGTATTTCAGTTCAATGACGTTTTTGTGGGTGTTTCTTCCGATCACGCTGTTTTTGTATCTGGCCGTGGAGCGTTTCGGGAAAAATGCCGCAGGAAATGTGATTTTATTGTTGGCGAGCCTGTTGTTTTATGCCTGGGGGGAGCCGGTCTATATTTTTCTGCTGCTGTTTTCGGTCGCGCTGAATTATGCGTTTGGCCTTCTTTTGGAAACGGGGAATGTGCGCCGCAGAAGGCTGGCGCTGGCTCTGGGGGTCGCCTTAAACCTGGGCATCCTGGGCTTTTTTAAGTACTTTAATTTTTTTGCTGTCTATCTAAACAAAATCCTGGGCGGGGACTATATTCCCCTGAGCGAATTGGCGCTGCCGCTTGGGATTTCTTTTTATACCTTTCAGGCAATGAGCTATGTAATTGACGTCTATCGGAATGAAGTGAAGGCGCAGAAAAACTTTTTTTCGCTGCTTTTGTATATTTCGCTGTTCCCGCAGCTTGTGGCGGGGCCAATCGTCAAATATAAGGATATTGAGGCGCAGATTGCGGGGCGCACGCCGGACTGGGCGAAACGGGCGTACGGCGTCAAGCGCTTTATCTATGGCCTTGGGAAGAAGGTTTTGCTGTCAAATGTCCTTGGGAAATACGCGGACATGGCGCTTGGCCTGGAGCCGGATCTGCTTAGCACCGGCTTAACCTGGCTTGCGATGGTGATGTATACTTTTCAGATTTACTATGACTTTTCCGGCTATTCCGATATGGCGATCGGCCTTGGGTCAATGTTTGGCTTTGAATTTAAGGAAAATTTCAATTACCCTTATATTTCATCGTCCATTCGGGAATTTTGGAGGAGGTGGCATATTTCCCTCTCCACCTGGTTTCGGGAATACGTCTATATCCCGTTGGGCGGCAACCGGAAAGGCAGCGTAAGGACGTATATTAATCTTTTGATTGTGTTCCTTTTGACCGGGTTTTGGCATGGCGCGAGCGTAACGTTTGTGTTCTGGGGCCTGTTCCATGGCTTTTTCATGGTAGTGGAGCGGCTTGGCCTTGGGAAGCTTTTGGAGAAGAAAGCCGTAAGGCCCTTTAGCCATCTTTACGCGTGCGTGGCCGTGGTCTGCGGGTGGGTCTTCTTTCGGATGGACGGCATGCGCCGTGGGCTTCGCGTCCTAAAGGCGATGTTCTTTTATCAAAAGGGGGAGTACGGCCTGTCCTATTGCATGAATGCAGAGGTTGTCGCCGTCCTTGTGCTTAGCGTCCTGCTGTGCGGCCTTTTGCAGACGCTCCTTCCGAAGCTGAAGCGGCGTTTGTTTGACAGGGAGGAGATTCCGGCGCTTGAGGCGGCCTGCCTGTTTGGCATCCTGGCCCTGTGCGTTATCTCCCTTTCCAGCAGCGCGTATAACCCATTTATTTACTTTCGGTTTTAGGAGGCGGATATGAGAAAAGTAAAGCATAAAGTGATTTTTTATCTGTTCTTTTTCCTGCTTGCGGCGCCTCCTCTTTCCTTTCCGTTTATGAAGAACGTGGTTGATTCCGAAAACCATGAGAAGCGGAAATTTGCGAAGGCCCCAGAGCTTTCCTTAGAGAAGCTGTGGCAGTTTCCGGGGCAGTTTGAGGCGTATTTCAACGACCGCCTTCCTTATAAGAACCAGCTTGTCATGGTGAACAACATCAAAAATGCGTATTTGGGCGTTGGGACGACGGCCTTGGATTACCTGACTGGCACCACGACGATCCGCGGGACAGACGGATGGCTGTTTTACAATGCCTGCAGCGAGGACGAGCAGTCGTTTCATGACTACCTGTGCGATAATTTATACGACGAGGCCAGCCTGGCGCAGATCGCGGAAGGCTATACAAAGCTTCAGCAGATGTTAAAGGAGGAGTATGGGACAGAGCTTGTCGTGATGTACGCGGCGAATAAGGAGCAGGTCTACCCGGAATTTATGCCCCCTAAGTTCTTGCCAAAGGGCAGCTACAGCCGGGTGGATCAGCTTGTGGACTATATTCGCGGAGCTACAGACGTGCCGCTTCTTTACACGAAGGACGCGCTCTTAAAAGAGAAAAAAAACCATCAGGTATTTTTTAAATACGACACGCATTGGAATAACCTGGGGGGATTTGTGGGGCAGCAAGTGTTAAATGAGTATCTGCATGGGGAATATGTCTCATTGGATGACGTGCCGTATTCAGTGATTCAGGAGAACCTAAGCGGGGACTTGGCGGATTTATTGTCGATGCGCTACATTTACAACGACGATGTGGAATATAAGATAGACGGCTATAAGCCAGAAGTCAAAGACGAGCTGATCGAGGGGGAGGACACATACGAATACCGCTCGAACGCAAAGGATAAGCGGACGGTCATGGTGATTCAGGATTCGTTTGGCTATGCCCTGATGGGGATGTCCAAAGATTTCGCCCGTGTCTGCGTCCTAAAGAACACGTTTATTTTTAAGGAATATCTTGAGAAAGTAAAGCCCGACATTCTGCTGATTGAGATTGTGCAGCGGAATAAGACGAGGCAGGAGGAAGTCTGCTATCGGCTGATGGATCTGCTGCTTGCGGAGGATGCGGCAAAATAGCGCGTTTTATTTAAAATGGGGATGCCGGAAATGCGGCGTTCCTGTTTTTTATTTAATAGGAAATGCCTTGTCGCGCGAAAACGGCTTCCTATCAAAGCTTTGTTAGAAAATTTTGGTTTTGTATTGACGCACGTAAAAACGTACGTTATAATTGACAAAAGAATTTCAAGAGAAGAAGACGCTAAATCGCCAAGCAAAGATGAGAGAAGGAGATTTTATAATGTCAACAATTAATATAACAAATGCAAGAAAGGATCTTTATCATCTGGTGGAAAACGTAAACCGATATAATGAGCCTGCTTTGATAGTCAGTAAAAAAGGAAATGCTGTTTTGTTATCAGAAGATGATTGGAATGCAATACAGGAGACATTGTATCTTAATTCAATTGACGGCATGGCGGAATCCATTATGAAAGGGGCTAAAGCATCTATTGAGGATTGTGTTCCAGAGGATATGGTGGAATGGTAAATGTTTAGGATTATTTTTGAGAAGCAAGCGTGTAAAGATTTGGAGAAATTAAAGGCCGCAAACATTTCAGAAAAAGCAAAAGGGCTTGTCGATATGATTAGGGAGAATCCATATCAATATCCTCCAAGATATGAAAAGTTAGTTGGAAATTTAGATGGACTATATTCAAGAAGGATTACTATTCAGCATCGCCTTGTCTATCAGGTATATCATGATCCCGTGACAGTGGATGGCGTTAGATATCAGGGAACAATAAAAATCATTCGTATGTGTACGCATTACGAGTGAGGTTAGGCGGCAATAGGGAATATAAAGAAAGATGGACGGATGTATATGCGAGAAAAGGAGATCGATCT
>CANTEO010000096.1 GCA_947652855.1 uncultured Roseburia sp.
ATTTGCTTGTCCCTTCACAGCTGTATGAAGAACGAGAGAGCCTTTCGCAAGATATTAGTACCGCTATTAATCAATACAGAGAGTATGAAAAGTCTTTAGGCACAGCAATCAGTCATGTTAATGGAATAATGCCAGCGTAAAGTGATGTTATTATGATTAGACAAGCAAAAGCATAAGGGTTACGCTTTTCGTTATTTTGTTTTATGACTGAAATTGCTTCAGATACATGACTTTATTTTATGCGCTTGCTAAATTCCGGGAAGTGTGCTTATATATAAAGATAATGGCATATTGGATATGTGGTGGGGATGGTAGAAGGGATAGGAGGAGAAGATGCGTTTCAAATTATTAAAAAGAGGCGCGGCGCTCATGCTGTCATTTGCGATGGCAGCGTGCCTTGCGCCGGGAGAGGGCGTGCGCGCGGCGGACGGGGAGGAGGCCGCCCCTGCATTGGAGGAAGTGGAAGACGGGCTTTTGGGGTATCGGAAGCCGTTTTTGTCTGGCTCAGTCAGGACTTGGGTGACGCAGGGGGAGAAGTTTGACCGAAACGACAGCAGGAATATGGTGTTTGCGGACGATCAGGAAGACGGGGACTTAACGGACAAGATCGAAAGCACGGGTGAAGTGGACACGTCGAAGCCAGGCGAATACACGATCACCTATCAAGTGACGGATTCGGATGGGCAGTCTGCGCAGATGCAGACGAAAGTGACGGTTTTGCCAAAGGATGCGGGCGCCGGACAAAAGACGGTGCAGAGGAGGTTTTATACGCTGCCGTTCGCAGATCATTTGACGGACATAGGGTTTCACCGGGGATACGGGCATGACAGGCAGAGCCTTGGCTTTTGGCTTCCCGCAGACACGCCGCTTAAGGTGCGCCTTGTCAACTATGAGGAGTTTTTGGCCGGCAATGAAAAGGCCGACAGGAAAGCGGAGATTAGGTTAAAGCTTTTGAACAATGACGCGCAGACAGAAAAGCTTATGGGGGATGGGATGGCGGAGCCGGCGGACTCGGTTGCAATCCCGCAAAACGGCGAATGGGTTACGGTAAAGAATTGCTTTAAGGAACAGGACGGGGAAGGGAAGCTTGGCAGCGAAGACAGCGTGCCGTTCCTTTACACGCCAAAGGGAAATACGACGCAGCCGATTATTGAAATAGAGTGGAACGATGCGTTTTCTTCCATTCCCTATTATCGGCATCATGGGGATGAGGATGCGTTTTTCGCAAAATGGGATCGGGAGAAGTCGCCTTATGCCATCATAGAAGGGGATGCGGCTACGTTTTTGGCCCCGATCAAGGATCGGGATCAGATCATCGACCATCCGGGCGTGAAAGAGGCGTATCAATTCCATACAATAGATGAGATGTTAGAATGGTCGGCGGCGTTCGTAAAGCAGTACGATGCGTATGCGGGTTTGGATTTTCATGCGAAGCAGCCGTACAATCAGAATGTGCGCGCGAAATTTTTCATCAAGGCGAATAAGAGCGGCGCGGGCCTTGCATATTACTCCGGGGATCACAGCGCGTTTAACGGGGACAACTTAGGCTCCTATCTGTGCAGGGACTGGACTTCGCTCCATGAGTTTGGGCACGGGTATGAAGGGGCGATCGCGACGCGGGAAAATTCTTTTGTGGAAACGACGAACAACCTGATGGGCGTTTATTTTGAGCCGACATACCGGCCGGAGGAAGACTTTGGATGGCTGTTGGACTGTGAAGGGAGCACGAAGCTGGAGCGGTACAATTATCTTGGGAGGAGGTCGGAGGAGGCGCGCAATTCCGTGTCTTCGTTCAATGACCTGACGGAAGGGCAAAAGGAGTACCGCCTGACATTATTTATGTTCACGAACCTGATAGACCATATTGGGCCAGAACGGACGGTTTCTGCCATGCATACGCAGTACCGCAAATATTATTATGAAAACAAGCGGCACACGTCGTCTTCGGATGTCGTGATTGACAGCTTCAGCCATGCGGGCGGGCATAACGTGGCGCCCTATTTTGACGGCTGGCACATCCGCCCGTCGGAGGTGCTTGAGGAGAGGCTGTATGACGAAGACCTGCCGATGCTGTATTACCTTAGGAACCTCGTGTCAAGTGACGGCGAGGCGGAGGCCCTGCGTAAGAAGCTTGTTGCGAATGGCGTGCAGATGAACGGGATTTACAGCCCGGTCAGCACGGATGATTTGGCAGGATTGAATCTGGGCGACGGATTTGCCAGCAATGTGACGCTTACGCTGTCTATTGATGACATAACGCCGATTGAGGGCAGGAATATCCTGATTAAAAACGGCTCTAAGATTGCAGCGGAGGTTCCGGTGACGGGCAAGGAGCTTAGCGTGAAGCTTCCGGTCGGCATCTACGAGGTGGAGCTTCCGACGCCGCGCACGATGGATTACCGGTATGGCAATGAATATTTGGTGGCGGCAAAAGGAGCTGTGGAAAAAGAGCTTGCCTATCAGAAAGTGGCCGGAAACCCGCTGGCGGACGATACGCAGATCCGCCTTTTAGGCATGAGCGACGTGGAGATTGCGGCATTGACGCAAAACACCGCGGACGGGAAGGTCAACTGCAGGATCAACAATGTGGAGCCGCATATTTATTTTGACGGCGAGGATTATGTTGGGATCCGCATCTTAAGCCCGGACGGGACGGAGCTGTTTCACCAGAGGCTGCAGGGCGCAGGGAAGGCAGAAGCGGTGAACAGGGACTTTGATTTTCCGTTAGGCTCCAAGGTGGAAGTGTTCCATAGGGAAATCGACAGGATGCGGTTCGTAAGCCAGTACACGAAGGAGGAGCTTTTGGGGTATGCCGTATCCGGCGTTGACACGGTAACGTATGTGATGACGGATAAGGGCCTGATGCAGGAGGATTGGGACGAGAAGGAGCAGATGAACGCATATCAGTCGGCCTTGCATTCTTATTCGGACTATATGATGCGGAATATGTCGCTTAGCGACCTGACGCTTCAGGGGAAATTTCACAACGCAAAGCTTGTGTCTGCGATGGCATATGAATTTTTGGACGATGGCGCCAAGGAGGCGTACCGCAAGGCGTATGGTGCGCTGATAGGGGAGGAGGCAGGGCCTGTCACGGGATACCATAAGGTAGATTCCTCAAAGCTTGCCGGCACGGCGGACAGCCAGCAGGATACCGGTGAAAATGCGGCGAAAAACGCCGTGGACGGTGACGAGGGCACCATTTGGCATTCCAGGTGGAGCGGCGACGGGCCAAAGGCTGACATTGAGAATGGGAAGAACAATTCCTACACGATTACATTGCCGGAGAATTTGAATATTGGAAAGCTGGAGTATGTGCCTAGGCCAGGCAATGACAACGGCGTGATTACCTCCTATGCGCTCTCTTACAGCACGAAGGAGAGCGGGGACAGCTTTACGGACATCCCGCTTGCCTCGAATGAATGGGCGGCCGACAAAACCGTCAAGAGCGTGGAATTTAGCGCGCCAAACGCCAGGAGGATTCGGATCAAGGCGCTGTCTACCCTAGGGGCGGCGCAAAATGAATATATTTCCGCAGCGGAGTTTTATCTGTATGAAGCCTACAGCGTTTCCAAGCAAAACGCTTATTTAAGCAGCCTGCATACCGACTCGCCCGTAAAGAAATATGGGGAAGGGGACGGAGTCTTTTTATGCGTCAACGGAGCCGGGAAGGAATATTTCTCCGGAGTTGGGATGGAAGCGGGAAAAGAGGCGTCTTGGAGCCTGGAAGGAAAAGGCGTGGACGCGTTTACGGCTATGATCGGAGTGGATTTTGACCGGACGCAAAAGGATCAGGCAAGAGTGGAGATTTATGGTGACGGAACGCTTTTGTGGCAGTCCGGAACGCTGATGGGAAAGGATTCGGCGGAGGCCGTGTATTTGGACGTCTCTGAGGTCAAGGAGCTGAAAATTGCCACGGTCGGGCTTAGCGGAAATGCTTTTGTGGCGTTGGCCGATGCGAAATTAATCAGCAGTCAGGATAAAAAAGAGGTTTTCTTGTATCGGGGCGAGGCCATCCCGGTTCTTTCCAATGCGTCGCTTACCCCTGTGGACAACGGGAAGGTGACATGGGCGTCGTCGAATCCTTCCGTGGCGTCAGTTGACGGCAATGGCGTTGTGACGGCTATTGGCTTAGGCGAGGCGGAGATTACGGCGGCTTATGCGAAGGAGGCAAAAGAGCCGCTCGTTTGCAAGGTGACGGTAAGGCGGACGCCCGCGCAGGTGCAGGAGGAGATCGTAAAGCCGTTGAAATTAAAGGCTGTGGCTGAGCTGAACGGATATAAAAAGCCGGCGGATTACCGCGACGCGCAAAAAAAGCAGCTTGCCTTGGCGATTGCGGCCGGGGTGGCGGCCATTGAGAAGGCGCAGGATGAAAACGGCGTGGCCGAGGCGTTGAAGGCGGCGAAGGCGGCCATTGACAAAATCAAGACGGGCGCGCAGCTGGATAAGGAAGAAGGGGGCGCTGTTACTTACCCGGCGGTTGGGACAAAAAAGACCGTCGGCGGAGTGACCTATCAGATCAGGGCTTCAAGCGCCTCAAGCAGGACGGCGGCCGTCGTTGCGTCGAAAAAGAAGGCGAAGGCAGCAATACGGCCGACAGTAAAGATCGGCGGCTTTGCCTACCAGGTGACGGAAATTGGGGCAAAGGCGTTTTGCAATAATAAAAAGCTTGCTCAGGTGACGGTTGGGGCGAATGTCATAAAAATTCGGAAACGGGCTTTTGAGGGATGCGTGAATCTAAAGAAAGTGGCCATTCAGTCAAAGAAGCTCACGAAGATTGAGAAGAAGGCGTTTTCTAAGATTCATCCAAAGGCCAAGATCACCGTTCCGAAGGCCAAGAAGAAAAAGTACAAAAATTTGCTGAAGCAGTCGAAAATCGCAGGTTCGGTTACCGTCAAATAATTTTTTAAAAAACCCTTGACAAATTTTGCAAAAGGAGGTATTATACTGTTTGTCAGTTCGTGCAGGAATGGCGGAATTGGCAGACGCGCAGGCTTCAGGTGCCTGTGGCAGCAATGTCGTGAGGGTTCAAGTCCCTTTTCCTGCA
>CANTEO010000097.1 GCA_947652855.1 uncultured Roseburia sp.
TTGCGGCGCAGCTTTACGGAGAATTCAAGGAGATGTTCCCGGAGAATGCAGTGGAATATTTTGTGTCCTACTATGATTACTACCAGCCGGAAGCCTACATCCCCTCCAGCGACACCTACATTGCCAAGGATTCTGCCATCAATGAAGAAATCGACAAGCTCCGCCTATCCGCCACGGCCGCTTTGGTGGAGCGCAGGGATGTGGTCATCATTGCCAGCGTGTCCTGCATTTATGGCTTAGGAAGTCCGGCCGACTATCAGAATATGATGGTGTCCTTGCGTCCTGGGCAGGAAAAGGACAGGGACGAGGTCATCAAGAAATTAATCAGCATCCAGTATACGCGCAACGACATGGACTTTCACCGCGGCACGTTTCGGGTGCGCGGGGATGTGCTTGAAATTTTTCCCGCCAATTTCAGCGAGACGGCGTACCGCGTGGAATTTTTTGGGGACGAGGTGGACAGGCTTACAGAGATCGACGTGCTGACCGGAGGGGTGAAGAGTGAGCTGGAGCATATCGCGGTGTTCCCGGCGTCGCATTATGTGGTGCCGCAGCAGAAAATCAACGAGGCGTGCGTCGCGATT
Organism: uncultured Roseburia sp.; assembly: GCA_947652855.1. GTDB lineage: Bacteria > Bacillota > Clostridia > Lachnospirales > Lachnospiraceae > Roseburia_B. The sequence continues at coordinate 585 of CANTEO010000097.1, forward strand.
GAGAAAGAGATGGAAGAGCGCGTCAAATGGTTCAAAGGCCATGACAAGCTGATCGAGGCGCAGCGGATTGCGGAGCGCACCAATTTTGACATTGAGATGATGCGGGAGACGGGATTTTGCAGCGGAATCGAAAACTATTCGAGGCATCTTGCCGGAATGCCCGCCGGGGCCACGCCCCACACCCTGATAGATTATTTTCCAGAGGATTTCTTGATTTTCGTGGATGAGTCCCATATCACCGTCCCCCAGGTGCGGGGGATGTACGCGGGCGACCAGTCCAGGAAATCCACGCTTGTGGAATACGGCTTCCGCCTGCCAAGCGCAAAAGACAACCGGCCATTGAATTTTGAGGAATTTGAGGGTAAAATAAACCAAATGCTGTTTGTCTCCGCGACGCCAAACGTCTATGAACGGGAGCATGAGCTTAAGCGGGTGGAGCAGCTCATCCGGCCGACGGGCCTGTTGGACCCGGAGGTGGAGGTCCGCCCTGTGGAGGGGCAGATTGACGATTTGCTCGCGGAGGTCAAAAAGGAGACGAAGAGCCGCCATAAGGTTTTGATTACGACGCTGACAAAGCGGATGGCAGAAGATTTGACGGATTACATGAGCGAGGTTGGGATTCGCGTAAAATACCTCCATTCCGACATCGACACCCTGGAGCGCTCTGAGATCATCCGGGATATGCGGCTGGATGTGTTTGACGTGCTGGTGGGGATTAACTTGCTGCGCGAGGGCTTAGACATCCCGGAGATTACGTTAGTCGCTATTTTGGACGCGGACAAGGAGGGGTTCCTGCGGTCAGAGACCTCCCTGATTCAGACGATTGGGCGCGCGGCCCGTAATTCCGAGGGGCGCGTCATCATGTACGCAGATATCATAACGGACTCCATGCGGGTCGCGATTGATGAGACGAACCGGAGGCGCGGCATCCAGCAGAGCTATAATGAGGCGCATGGCATTACGCCGCAGACCATAAAGAAATCCGTGCGGGACTTAATCAGCATCACCAAAAAAGTCACTAAGGAGCAGCAGAAGCTTGAAAAGGATCCGGAATCCATGAGCGACAAGGAGCTGGACAAGCTGATTGCCGAGGTGAAGAGGAAGATGGAGCGCGCGGCGGCTGACTTAAACTTTGAGGCGGCGGCCGAGCTGCGCGATCAGATGGCCGAGCTAAAAAGGCATCGAAATAAATAAAGATGGAGACTGCGATGAGAGAGAGAAAATACATTAAGATCCGAGGGGCGAGGGAGCATAACCTAAAGGGCATCGACATTGATATACCAAGGAATGAGCTGGTGGTTTTGACGGGGCTTAGCGGCTCTGGGAAATCTTCTCTGGCGTTTGACACGATCTATGCGGAAGGCCAGCGCCGCTACATGGAATCCCTGTCTTCTTATGCAAGGCAGTTTTTGGGGCAGATGGAAAAGCCGGATGTGGAAAAAATCGAAGGGCTTCCCCCCGCGATTTCCATCGACCAGAAATCCACGAACCGAAACCCAAGGTCAACCGTTGGGACGGTCACGGAAATCTATGACTATTTCCGTCTGCTGTATGCGAGGATCGGCATTCCGCATTGCCCGAAATGCGGGAGGGAGATCAAGAAGCAGACGGTGGATCAGATGGCCGATCAGATCTTAAGCCTTCCAGAGCGGACGAAAATCCAGCTTTTGGCCCCGGTTGTCCGGGGAAGGAAGGGCGAGCATCAAAAGCTGTTTGACCGGGCGAAAAAGAGCGGCTATGTCCGTGTCCGGGTGGATGGGAGCATCTATGAGCTGACGGAAGAGATCAAGCTGGAAAAAAACAAGAAGCATAACATTGAAATCGTCGTGGATCGGCTCTCCATCAAGGAGGGCATAGAAAAGCGCTTGGTGGATTCCATAGAGAGCGTGCTGGAGCTTGCGGAGGGGCTTTTGATGGTGGAGGTCGTCGGCGGCGAGACGCTAAACTTCTCTCAGAGCTTTTCCTGCCCGGACTGTGAGGTCAGCATAGACGAGATCGAGCCAAGGAGCTTTTCGTTCAACAATCCCTTTGGCGCCTGCCCGGCTTGCTATGGGTTAGGGTATAAAATGGAATTTGACGAAGACTTAATGATCCCGGATAAAAGCTTAAGCATTGCCGGAGGGGCGATTCAGGTGATGGGCTGGCAGTCCTGCACCGATCCTTCCAGCTATACGTACGCGACGCTTAAGGCGCTGTCGGAGGAGTATGGGTTTGACCTTGAGACGCCGTATCAGGAGTTAAGCGAGGACGTTCGGCAGATGTTAATTTACGGGACGGACGGGCGGCAGGTGAAGGTCCATTACAAAGGGCAGCGGGGCGAAGGCGTGTACGACGTGACGTTTGAAGGCTTAATCCGCAACGTGCAGCGCAGATACCGTGAGACGGGCTCTGACGTAATGAAGCAGGAATATGAGCAGTTCATGCGCATTACGCCCTGCAAGGAATGCAAAGGGCAGCGGCTGAAAAAATCTTCGCTTGCCGTCACTGTCAGCGAGAAAAATATTTTTGAAATTACAAATCTGTCCATCCTGAACCTGCAGAAATTTTTACAGAAAATGGAGCTGAACGAGCAGCAGAAGCTGATTGGCAGGCAGATTTTTAAGGAAATCGCGTCAAGAGTCGGCTTTTTGGTGGACGTGGGGCTGGAGTACCTAAGCCTTTCCCGGGCGACGGGAACTCTTTCCGGCGGGGAGGCGCAGCGAATCCGCCTTGCGACGCAGATTGGTTCCGGCCTTGTCGGGGTCGCCTATATTTTGGACGAGCCGAGCATTGGGCTGCATCAGAGGGACAACGACAAGCTGCTTGCGACGTTGAAGAATCTGAGGGATTTGGGGAACACGCTGGTCGTCGTGGAGCATGACGAAGACACCATACGGGCTGCGGACTTTGTCGTGGACATTGGCCCTGGGGCGGGGGAGCATGGCGGAAAGGTCGTCGCCGCCGGGACGGCGGAAGAGATCATGCAGTGTGCGGCTTCCGTCACGGGAGCCTACCTAAGCGGGCGCACGGAAATCGCCGTTCCAAAAGAGCGCAAAAAGCCCACTGGCTCCTTGAAGATTGTCAAGGCCGCGGAAAATAACCTAAAGAATATCGACGTGGAGATCCCCCTTGGCGTCATGACCTGCGTGACGGGCGTGTCCGGCTCCGGCAAAAGCTCCTTAACGAACGAGGTTTTGTATAAGGCTTTGCAGCGGAGCTTAAACCGCGCCCGGACAATTCCCGGAAAGCACAAGGAGATCCGCGGGATGGAGCAGCTTGACAAGGTCATCGACATAGATCAGTCCCCGATTGGCCGGACGCCGCGCTCCAATCCGGCGACGTATACGGGCGTGTTTGACCTGATTCGGGATTTGTTCGCGGCCACGCCGGACGCAAAGGCGAAGGGCTACAAAAAGGGCCGGTTCAGCTTCAATGTCAAGGGTGGGCGCTGCGAGGCGTGTTCCGGGGACGGCATCTTGAAGGTGGAGATGCATTTTCTGCCAGACGTTTATGTGCCTTGTGAAGTCTGTCAGGGAAAGCGCTATAACAGGGAGACGCTTGAGGTCAAATATAAAGGGAAGAGCATCTATGACGTGCTGAACATGACCGTGGAGGAGGCGCTTGGTTTCTTTCAAAACGTCCCGTCCGTCGCGCGCAAGATACAGACGCTTTATGACGTGGGCCTTTCTTATGTGCGCCTGGGGCAGCCGTCCACGGAGCTGTCCGGCGGGGAGGCGCAGCGGATTAAGCTGGCGACGGAGCTAAGCCGCAGGAGCACAGGCAAAACGATCTATATTTTGGACGAGCCTACGACGGGACTTCATTTTGCAGACGTGCATAAGCTGATCGAGATCCTCCATAAGCTTTCTGAGAGCGGGAACACGGTCGTCGTCATAGAGCATAACCTGGATGTGATTAAGACGGCGGACTATATCATTGATATGGGGCCGGAAGGCGGCGAGGGCGGCGGCACGGTCGTGGCGCATGGCACGCCGGAGGAAGTGGCGGAGGCGGAAGGCTCCTATACCGGAAGATACATTAAGAAATATTTTAGAGAGAGTTAAAGAATTTGTTTTAGGAAATTGCCGATCTCACCCTCGGTGGACAAAGGGACGAACCGTTTTACGTGAGAGATTTGTCCACTGAGGGCGTCAAAGGCTTAGAAAGAAGCTTGCTCATAGGGGAGCGTTTTTTGCCTATATTTCCGCAAAGAATCACTCGCCCCTTTCCAGGCGCATTACGTCCTCCACGCCACATTCCAGATAATTGCAGATCTTTTCCAATACGTCAAAGCTGATCCGCGTAGTTTTGTTATTCTTGAAATTCCGGATGGTCTCAACGGAAATGCCAGTATCCTTTGCCATCTGATTCTGTGAAATCCCTTTGTCTTCTAAAACCTGAAATAATGTTATGATCATTGCGCTCACTCCATAG
>CANTEO010000098.1 GCA_947652855.1 uncultured Roseburia sp.
CCCTATTGGAACCGGAGTGCAGTATGAAAGCAGAGTTTCACTTGGATATGTAAATTTTCATTCGGCTTCCTTTCGCAACTCTATAAAACAGCAGGGGCAACGGCAATTTCACCCCATGCGTCACTTCTTTAAATACATCATTTTTAAAAGCATCTTTTTGGGCGCGGCCAATACAAAAAGCAAGAAGAGCTTTCTTGAAATTGATAAAGGAGAGCCCATCAGGCGCTTACCTTCCCGCTTCACATTTTTCAGAAGCAGCTCCAAAGCATCTGGCTCCCTCGCATCGCCAAATTTTATGAATACGGAAAAATGCACTTTGGCCCGATACTGCCTGAGCAAATCAAGCGTCTTTTTACTGTCTCCTTGATAAACCTGAGCCATTTTTTCCGCTACATGAAACAAATCCTGAATGGCCTTTTCGCCATCCTTTCTCTTAGATGCCGTAATTGATTTCTCATTTTGAAAATAAAAATATGCCTTACAATCGCTGTATACGCATTTCTGGACGGAACACAGCGCTTCCCAATTGAAAAGCAGATCTTCGCTGTATTGTATCTCTGTATGAAATCTGCAATGCGCGATGGCGTCCCTGCGATACACTTTAGACCAGCAAGGCACATAGGTCACGCCGCCTTTAATCGCAGACGCCAAAAAATATTGCAGCATCTCCTCCCCGTTCAGTGCCTTTACCCGCTCGAATGGAAACGCCCTATAAGAATCCTTTTCTTCCGCCGCCCTTTCATATAGGCAGGTCGCAATGTCTGCTTTTTCTTTTCGGGCTAACCCCATGAGATGCTCATAATACTCTTCCCGAACCCAATCATCTCCGTCAATAAATCCCACATACCTTCCCGAAGCCAGCTTCAGCCCTGCATTCCTTGCTGCGGAAGGCCCTTGATTCATTTGATGCACAGTCACAATCCGGCGATCCCTTCTGGCAAACTCATCACATATCTTCCCAGAGCCATCCTCTGACCCGTCGTCCACCAAAATAATTTCCAGATCCTTCCAGGTCTGTCTCCTTACGGAATCGACGCACCTCTCCAAATAGCTTTCCACATTATAAACCGGTATGATCACGCTTAATTCAGGCATATTCCTCTCCAACGGGGCTCGCATCGCTATACGAATTCCCATTCCTTCTTCTCATCATTATATTTCTTCAAAATCCTTGCAGGCGCGCCAGCCGCAATCACATTGTCCGGCAAATCCTTGGTGACGACAGAATTCGCCCCAACCACGACGCCATCCCCAACCGTGACGCCGTACAGTATGCTGACATTGTTTCCAATCCAAGCATTGTCCCCAATGCGCACCGGCTTTGTCACAAGCCTGCGCCGGTTGGGCTCTGTGGACGGCGCGTCCGAAGCAGGGCCGAAATAAACGCCATGCGCCGCGTCCCCAATATAAATCCTTGACGCCATCAGCACATTGTCCCCAATCGTGACGCTCTCCATGGCCTCAATTTGATTGTAGTCCCCCATGACGACATTCCTCCCAATCCGCAGTTTCCCCTGCTCCCCTGGATAAAAGCGGCAGCCAACCCCGCAGGTAAATCCCCCGCCCAATTGAATGTTCGCCTTATGCCGGAGCAAGATGGGAAGGCGCACGAGCCTTGCCCCGCGCCAAAAGAGCTTTGTATAAAGCAGGCTCACAAAATTTTTTAATGAAGTCCCAAACGAATAACCGCGCATAAAATCTTCCTTCACAGCTTAATTTTTTCTCTGCATCCCTTGCCCCCGCCCTTCACTTCCCGAAGAATCTTCCTGTTTTCCCTGCGCCGCTCCGGGTCAATCATCCAGCCATATTTGTTAAAGTATAAAATCGCAGACTTCATATGCAGCCTTAGCAGCTTTCCAGACTGATAGGAGCCTTTTGCATGGCGATGGACGACAGTGACAAAGGGATAGTATATGGTCTTTCCCAAACGGTGAAGCCTTCGGATCAGGTCAAAGTCCTCACAATACATAAAAAACCGCTCGTCAAATAGGATCCGGCTTTGCTTTAATGCGCTGACCCGCAAAAACATAAAGCACCCTGACAAACATGGCGGATTGAGGACGGCATCATAGCCAAACTCTTTTAAGACATAACGGTCATTCCATTTCTGAATGAACGCGCTTTTTGGCAAAAACCTTCGGAAAATCAAATCGAACGGCGTAGGGAGAAGCTTGCATAAATGCTGCGTATCTCCGTTTGGGTACAGAACCTTTGGCAGCATATAAACCACATCTGTATGCGTTGCGGCATATCTGGCAAGCTCACCTATCACGGAAGGCTCAAACGTCACGTCCGGATTCAGCACGACGTGATAGTTCGCGCCAAGCTCTATGGCCTTCCTGATGGCGATATTATGCGCCGCCCCATATCCCAGATTCTTTCCGTTGAAAATATAAATCAGATGGTCTTTTCCATCAAAATCAACGCAGGCTTTTGACGAATTGTCAATGAGGAATAAAATCCTGTCCTCATTGGGAGAAAAACTGCGGATGGCTTGATCCACCATCTCTTTTTCCGTATGAAACAATACAATGGACGCTGTTATCATTTTCGCAATCCTATCCTTCTTAAATTCTGATGCTCGCAGCGTAAATTCACTTTTTAGAATTTTGATTATTTTCGGTATTCCCGCTCAAATATGGCTATTTCTTTTCCCATTCCATCCCAATTCTGCTCAAAAGCTCCCTGCGCTCTTTTTTCAATGTCCGGTTCCGGCATTGCTCCCTCTGCCTGACAAGCCATTTTCCTAGCAGTTGCCCGTCTTCCGTGACATAGGAGGCCGGAATCCTGATATTTCCATGCTCGTTCCAATACCGCTTTGCAAGGCGGTAGCGCTCGTCCCAGTTTTCATCCTGCGGCCTTCCCCACTCCATTCCAATCTCCTCGAGCCTTCTGACTTGACCTTCCTGAAGCGCTTTCGCTCCCTTTTTCCTGCCCATCGCTATATTTCGCTGATTGCTTAGCCAAACGCCAAGCGCCGTCCCGTCGTCAGCGATATACTCACGTGGAATGCGAAGATTTCCATGCTGCAAAAAATATTCCTTCGCTTTTTCAAAATTTCTCTCCCAGGCATAGCCTGCCTTGTCCCATATCATGCCAAGCGCATTCAGCCGATCAATCTGCCCTTCCGTAAGCGCCTTGCCGGAAACGCCCTTATACCGCTGCCTTACATTGCTGACCCATTTTCCAAGCGCCGTCCCATCCTCTGAAAGATAGCCCGCCGGCACGTCTGCGTTCCCATGCTCCTTCACATAAGAGCGAAGCGCAGAAAGACGGCTTTCAAACACGCTTTCAGAACGGCTCTCCCAAACCATGCCGATCGCATTTAACCGCATGACCTGCAAATCAGAAAGCCGCCCTCCGGTTTTCCCCTGATATGCCCTCCGCTGCGTCAAAATCCATGCGCCAAGAGCCACGCCGGAAGGAGCGACATAAGACTTCGGCGTCTGTAAATGCCCGTGTTCCTCAAAAAAACGCTTCGCTTCTAAATAGTAGCCTTCCCATCCTGCGGTCAGGCTCGCTTCAATCTGCGCAACGAGCTTCTTGCAATCCGCGGCCTCGTCTATAACACGAAACCGGCCCCAAAACCGTTCCCGCTCTTCTTTTAACTCTGCCTTGGCGAGAAAATAGCTGTCTGCCTCCTCTTGAATGCAGTCAATCGAACGCAGTGAGCGAAAGTTATCCACTATGTCAAAGATCACCGGATGCTCCCGGCCTCCCGCCGACAACGCCCTTCCAATCTGCTGCAGATACAGCGCCGGGGAAACCGTCGGACGCAGCAAAATGACCCCGTCCACTCCATTCACATGAACGCCCTCATTTAACATATCTATCGAAAACAGCAATCTCAAATGGCTGCTGCCGTCCTTTTGAAACGCCTCGAACTGCTTAGCGGCATCCGGGTCGTCATACGCAATCCCATACATATGCGGCCTTTTATCTATACGGGCAAACCATTCCCGGGACTGTTCCATCATCTGCGCCATATGCTCCCTGCTTTGGCAAAACACAAGATATTTCCCATGAGGGTTCTTCATATGCCTCTCAAATATCTGATCCAGGCCCTCTGCCTGACGCAAGGCCCGTCTCAGCTGCTCAAAGCGTTCCTGATTTTTTAAGCGCGCCTTCTTATTTTTCATGGCGCAAATCCGCTTTTCCAGGCAGTTCAGGTCTTCCTGGCAGGAGTAAAGGGAAATCACATATGTCGGCGCAGGCAAAATCCCTCTTGCCATCGCCTCTCCAAGCGACAGCTCCGACGCAATATGCCCGCCAAACAATTCCGCCGCCATATCCCGCTGTTGATCCAAATAGCGGATATGCGTCGCGGTCAGCCCCAACCGCTTTGCATCCGGGCAGGCGCGAAGCAGCTTACGGACGCCTTTGCCCCACTGCGGGCTTCCCGCCCTGTGAAACTCATCCAGCACAATCCAGCCGATATGGATGCCGCTTAACCAATCCAGCTCCCCCATCAGCCTGGCATACGTCATAAAACGCACATTAGAAAGCATCTCCGGCGCAAAGCCCTCCATGGCGCCCGCCAGATTCTTAAGCTGCGTCCGGTATATATATTCGCTTGGCGCAAGCCATAACACGATGTCGTCTGGATGCAAAAACGCCAATTGGAACGCAAGGAAGGACTTGCCCGTGCCGGTTGGGTGGATGATGGCGGCCCGACCCTCTTTTTCCAGCATCTCCATGGCGGCATTGTATGCGGTTTGATTATGTGGATATAATTGAAGCGCCATATGCCCCCGCCTTACCTATAAAATAAGCCTCTTTTCGTAGATTTGCCCAATCTGCGAAAGCCT
>CANTEO010000099.1 GCA_947652855.1 uncultured Roseburia sp.
TATTTTTTTGCATAGAAAAGGAGCTGCGCACTAATTACTTAGTGCGACAGCCCCTATTTTTCACTTGATTTTCTCATTATTCGCAGATTTCCTTAATCTGCGAAAATCCCAAATCATTTTTAGAGTAAGGCGGTGCTTGCATGGCGCTTCAGTTATTTCCACATAACCAAGCTGCATATGACGCGGCTTTGGCAATGATGAAAGAGAATGGGCGGGCCGCCGTCGTCCACCCGACCGGGACGGGGAAGTCGTTCATTGCGTTTCAATTGGCGCTTGAGCATCCGGGCGAGCCGATCCTTTGGGTCGCTCCAAGCGAATACATTTTTCAGACTCAGCTTAAGCGCCTGTCTGAAGCTATGCCGGGCTTTCTGCCGGAAATGCTGCGTCATGTCACATTTTTGACGTATGCCAGGCTGTTTCGGGATGGGGCAAAAGAGATTCGTCCTGATTGGATCATTTTGGATGAATTTCACAGGGCAGGCAGCCCACAGTGGGGCAAGGGCGTATGGGAGCTGATTGGCGAAAGCCCGGCAGCCAAAGTTTTGGGCCTGTCCGCGACAAGCGTTCGCTATCTGGACGGTCAGAGGGATATGGCGGATGAGCTGTTCTGTGGGCATATTGCCTCAGAGATGACGCTTGGGGAAGCGATCGCAAGGGGCATTCTGCCTGCTCCGAAATATGTCACATCCCTGTACTCTTACCAAAAGGAATGGGCGAGGATTGAGGGACGCGTTCAAAAAGCAAGGCGTGGGATTTTTCTGAAGGAGGATGAGAGGCTTTTGGAGGAGCTAAAGCGCGCGCTTGAAGACGCAGACGGCTTGGACGCGGTGTTTGAGCGGCATATGGAAAATCCTCATGGCAGGTATCTTGTGTTCTGCTCCGGGAAGGAGCATATGGAAGAGATGATGGGGAAGGCTGCGGAGTGGTTCGCTAAAGTGGACAGGAATCTGCATTTGTACAGCGTCGCCTATGACGACCCGGGCGCAGCCAGGGAGTACATGAGGTTTCAGGAGGATCGCAGCGATCATTTAAGGCTGCTTTTTTCTATTGATATGCTAAATGAGGGCATTCATGTGGAGGGAGTGGACGGCGTGATTTTGTTGTGCCCGACGGTGTCGCCGATTCTGTATCTGCAGCAGATCGGAAGGGCATTGGCGGCAGGGAGCGGGCTGCATCCAGTCATCTTTGATATTGTGGATAATTTTGACGCGCTGCGTTCCATAGACAGCGTGCGGTTGGATGTGGAGGCGTATTTTTCCAGAATGCCGGGAGCTGACGGCAGAAGGGACGTGCTTCGTGAGGCGTTTCAGATCATAGACGAGGCCAGGGACTGTAGGGAGATTTTTCGCCGCATTCAAGGGAGGCTGTGTTTGGGGTGGGAGGCCCATTACCTGGAGGCGCAAAAATTTTTTCAGGAACATGGGCATCTGCGCGTGCCAAAATCCTATATTACGCCATCCGGCCTTTCGCTTGGCGCATGGCTTATGACGCAGCGGAGGGTGTATTTGGGGAAGGCCCCGGGGAAATTGGATCAAAGCCAGGCTTCCCGCTTAAGCGCGATTGGCATGGAGTGGGAGGCAGGCTCGGAGCGCGGCCTTGAACGGGGGTTAAAGGAATTGAGGAAGTATGTCAAGGCGCATGGAGACGCGGATGTTGCGGCCGGCTATGTGACGGAAGAGGGCTATCAACTGGGAAAATGGGTCAGCAATGTCAGGCAGAGAAGGAAGGGCGCGTCGGGCAAGGAGCTTACAGAAGGGCAAATTGCAAGGCTAAACGAGGCAGGGATGATCTGGGATCGGGCGGATTTTCAATGGAGAAAGAACTATAGGCGCGCGGAAGCGTTTTTTCAGGGGCATGGGCATCTGAACGTCCCGCGCGGCTATGTGACGGAGGATGGGATGTCCCTTGGCATATGGGTGGAGAACCAGAGGAAGGCATATGGAGGGAGAAAACGAGGCGCGGCGGCCCTGACGGAAGGGCAGATTCAACTTTTGAACGCGATTGGCATGGAGTGGAGGATGGAGAGCGACAGGCTATGGGACGACTGGTATGGGCGTGCAAAAGACTACTTTCGCTCTTATGGAGATTTACGCGTTCCGTCTTCGTATTGCTCCTTGGATGGGCGGCGGCTTGGCAGATGGGTTGGCAGGCAAAAGGAAAAATACCGGGAGGGAGCATTGAGCAAAGAGCATTTGCGCCTTTTGTGCAAGATTGGGTTTGAGAAAGAATTTCAATTACAGGAAACCGAAATGCATCAAGATTCTTAAAAAATAGTTTGCCGTAGAGAGGCGGTAAATACGGATGAGCCGTTCTCGCTTCAGGCGGCGCTGGAGGGAAGGATGATGGGAAAGAAGATAGGGATTGTGTCTTTGGGGTACGCATGGCTTCCCTGCGAGCCGGGGCCGTCACGGTTTTATCATATTGCAAAACTATTCGCAGAGCATGGATATGAAGTGGATTTGATTGGCAGCAGCTTTCAGCATTTTGAAAAAAAGGCTAGGGACAGGCGGCTTATTGAGAGGCAGCAGTATCCGTTTCAGAACGTTTTTATAGAAGCGTTAGGGTATAAGAAAAATATAGACGTGCGCAGGGTGTTAAGCGACCGGGTTGCGGCGCGTCGTTTAATGAGGCATTTAAAAGGGCAGGCCTATGATTTGATTTACTGCTCCATTCCGGCGAATAATATTGCCGCTAAAGTTGGCGCGTACTGTCATGCGAACGGCCTGCCATTTGTCATTGACGTGGAGGATCTTTGGCCGGAGGCCATGCGGATGGTGATTCAAGCGAAGGCGGTAAGGAAGCTGGTGTTTCCCTATTTCGAAAGGGACGCTGAGGCGGCGTATCGGTACGCGGACGCTGTGATCGGCACTTCGGATGAGTACACAAGCCGGGCGTTTTTGCATCGGAAAAGGGACATTCCAGGCGAGACGGTCTATGTGGGCTGCGACCTGGACGCGTTTGACGGCGGGGTGGCGGCATTTTCGGATGGGATCCGAAAGGATGACGGCGCGTTCTGGGTGACGTATGCCGGGAGCATCGGGGCAAGCTACGATATCCGCACCCTGATCCTAGCCGCGGACCGGCTGCGAAGGAGCGGCCGATCGGACATTAAATTTCAGATTTTGGGGACAGGGCCGCTTGCGGGGGAGCTTTCCGCGCTTGCAAAGTCCCTGGGGTGTGAGAATGTGGAATTTTTAGGGTATGTGAAGTACAAGGAGATGGCGGCTTACCTAAGGAAGTCGGATATCTTGGTGAATTCCTTTGTGAAGGGCGCGCCGCAGAGCATCGTCAACAAAGTGGGGGATTATCTTGCCGCGGGAAGGCCGATGGTGAACACCCTGGAGAGCGCGGAATTCATGGGGCTGGTGGAAAGGCATGGGTTTGGCGCAAATGTTGCGGCGGGGGATGCGGGCGCGCTTGCAAAGGCGATTTTGGCATATGAAGCGGATCCGGAAAGGCGAAAGCGGGAGGGCCGAAACGCAAGGCGGCTCGCGGAGGAGCGGTTTGACCGGAAGCAATCTTATCAGAGAATTGTGAAGGTTGCAGAAAGCCTGATGCAGCCGCATTTAGCGGCGGAGGTTTGTTAGGGAGCGGACTTCTTTGATAGAGCGTTCAGATGGAGAGGATTTTTATATGCTGGAAGTGAGCGTGATTGTCCCTGTTTATAAGGTTGAGAAATATCTTGACAGATGCGTTGCGTCTATTTTAAGTCAGACATTTCCTCATTTTGAGCTGATATTGGTGGATGACGGCTCACCGGATCAATGTGGGAAGATTTGTGAGCGTTGGGCAAAAAAAGATGCCAGAGTCGTTGTGGTTCATAAGGAAAACGGAGGGCTTAGCTCGGCCAGGAATGCAGGGCTTGACATTTGCAGAGGGAAATGGATCTGTTTTGTGGATTCCGACGATTGGATTCCAAAAGATAGTTTGCAGTATTTGTATGACTTGAGAAAAAAATATGAGGCTGATTTTTCCATGGCGGCAAATATTCGGGTGCGTCAGCGGCAAAAACAGGAGCAGGATGGCTATTTGGAGCGGGAATTGACGCAGCGTGAGTTTTTGACAAAGCTCTTTAAGATCGGGACGCAGGAGAACGTTCAGTATGCGTGGGCGAAGTTATATAAAAAAGAGCTGTTCGACTCTGTGAGGTTTCCGGAAGGCCTGATTGATGAGGATGTCCCAACGACGTTTCGGGTCGCTCTGAAATCCGCAAAGATCGCCTATTCGACCAAAATCGCATATTTTTATTTCTGCAATCCTGGCAGCATTACAGATGAGGGCTTTAACGACAGGAAATTTGATTTGCTTACGGTGTGGGACATCGTGTGCGAAGAAGCCAAAAAGCAAGGAGACCCTTGGGTGGCTGACGGGGCGCTTATGAACCGGAAGAGGGCTGATTTTGGCATCTTGATGGATTTAGCTATTTCGGGCATTCCGTTGCGAAGCAAGAGGGAGTATCTGAAAAAAGCAAAAGGAAGCATCGCTGCGTTGAGGAAAAACGCGCATGAGCTCTACAAAGCCGACATTCCGCTTTCAAGGAAATTCTTTATATTTTGTTTCTCAAAGTCCTATCATCTGTCTTTCTTGCTGCTGCATTGCGTTTCAAAAGCAGTCAAAGGCATAGGCAAGAAAGGCGGATCCAAATCAGCTTAAGAGAAATAGCGAGGAAAATGAATGAGATGAAGGATTTTAGTTTAATTAGGCAATTATTGCTTAGTTGATAATATACACGTTATATCAGTTT
>CANTEO010000100.1 GCA_947652855.1 uncultured Roseburia sp.
GGAAAGAATTGAAGCGGAAAAAGAAGCGACACAACAAGTTTATATCATGGAACACCATTCTGACGCTTATGAAAAAGCGATAAACAGAAATATAAAGAACGTGTTCAAACCATTTGAACATAAAAATAAGGAACCCCTAATATATTTCAAGGCTTCCTCACTTTTCATCTAATGCGGAAGATGGGACTTGAACCCACACGATGTTGCCATCACAAGATCCTTAGTCTTGCTCGTCTGCCAGTTCCGACACTTCCGCGCATTCATTATGTAATTCCTTTGCCTTAACAGCTCATTTATAATAACAGATATCCCCTTCTATGTCAACACTTTTTTCCGAATTTTATTGAATTTCAATTTAACGCCCAGGTTAAGCCAGCCAAATGAATTTCCATGCGCTTACGCCTCCCATAGACTTCACGCCTAAAATATGGTATACTGATCGGCAATAAAAAACACGCATCTTTTCCGACAGCATACAGAAAGAGGCATACAAAAATGACATTAGGCAACCCATCCGAAAAGAAAGACACCAACCACGAATCAGCCGCGCCCAAGGAGGCTAGGATTCCAAAGCCTCCCTTTTTGAGAGACGACGGCGCCTACACGCTCCTTGGCGGCTCCCTGGCACAGGACGGGGAAGATGACGCGTCAAATCTCCCATCCTCTACAGACAGCATGGAAAAGCTGGAGCAGTACTCTTATTTTCTTGGAGACGGCATCCTTTCCTCCGTGCATACTCCAGGCAAAACCATCCTGGAAGGGAGGCGTCTGATCAAAGAGGGAACTGTACGCATCCTCCATGTTATGTCAGGATTTTCTAAGGAAAGCGGGGAGGTTATGGGCGAGCTGCTCGGGGAGGGCGCAAAAGGCCCCGAGCGCTTTCCCATCCGCCTTGTGTTTTCGCGCGCCAAAATCAAGGCCATCGACTGCGGCTGCCCCAAATGCCGCAAATCCTATTACTGGCTCACAGAAAGAAACAGCTGCCCTTACACAGCCGGCGTCCTTCTGCTGCTAAGGGACTACCTGAAGGAGCATCCGTTAGGGGACGCGACGGACGCCGCCGCGCAACGGCTTCTGCATTCCTACAGCAAGCGGAGCGCAAACCGGGTCACGGCAGAAGCCATGGCGGCAAAGCGGAGCCTGCAGCTTGTCCCACGCCTGACCAAACGGGACGGGGAATTATCTGCTTCATTCAAAATTGGCGAAAAAAAGCTCTTTATCATAAAAAAGCTGGACGTATTCTGTCAAAACGTCAAAAATTTGGAAACAGACGTGTATGGCGCCAACACAAAAATCAACCACAATCCAGATCAGTTTACGGATAAAGGAAAAAAATGGCTTCATTTTATCCATCAAGTCGTGCTGGAAGAAGAAAAATTTCAAAAGCGGCTTTCTGAGACGCGGCATGGCTATTATTACCGAAAAGCCAGCGTCGGGAGCGAGCTTAGCCTGTTCGGCTGGCGGCTGGACGAATTTTACAGGCAGATGGGGGAGGACGCCGTTGAATATGACGACAAGGACGAGCCCATCAAGCATAAGCGGTCGCTGTCACGCACAGAAAAAGACCCCAAAGTCTCCATGCAGATTAAAGAGGAGGCTTACGAGGGCGACAGTGAATTTCATGGCGTCCATGTGACGGGACAGCTGCCCAACCTTTATTTCGGGACGGCCGACGCCTATTACGTCACAGACCGCTCCCTTGCGAAAGTCAGCCGCTCTTTTCTGGAAAAAATAGAGCCGCTTGCGGGTTTGGCAAAAAACGACCGCTTCTCTTTCCATGTCGGCAGAAACCATATGTCGGAGTTTTACCACAAAACGCTCCCTCTACTAGAGGAGATTGTGGACATCACGGAAACCGATCCGGAAAAATTCAGGCAATACCTCCCTCCAGACGTCAAATTCACTTTCTATCTGGACGCCTCCAATCAAAATGCCACTTGCAGAGTCTGCGCACGCTATGGAGAGCGGGAATTCTCTTCGCTTGACGTGCTGTTGGAGGAATCTGAGGATAAGAAGCTTGAGCCGTTCCGGGACGCGGCGAAAGAAGGTGAGGCTGTCTTCCAGGCGCTTGAGCTTTTCCCAAACATCGACCAGGATCATGACGAGCTGCACTGCGGCGGCGATGAAGATAGGATTTACCAGATCATGGAAAGCGGAGCGGATACGCTGATGGAGCTAGGAGAAGTGCGCTGCACAAAGCAGTTCTTGAATTACCGCTCCGTAAAGCCCGTCAAAGTCTCGGTCGGCGTTTCCGTCTCCTCCGGCCTTTTGGAGCTGGACATCGCGACAGAGGACATTTCCCACGCCGAGCTGCTTGACATCTTAAACAGCTACCGCGCCAAAAAGACCTATTACCGAAGAAAGGACGGATCCTTCATCAACTTAGGCGACCCCTCCCTTGAGACGCTTACGGAGCTGATGGACGCGGCGCGCCTTAAGCCAAAGGACTTTGTCAAAGGGAAAATGCACCTGCCCATGTACCGCACTCTTTACTTAGACAAAATGCTGGAAGAAAGCGAAAGCCTCTACAGCCACAGGGACCGACACTTTAAAAATGTCGTTAAGAGCTTTAAGACCGTAAAGGACGCGGACTTTGAGGAGCCGGAAGGCCTTTCGGACGTGATGCGGCCGTATCAAAAGAACGGCTATCAGTGGCTGCGCACGTTAGAAGCCTGGCAGTTTGGCGGCATCCTCGCGGACGATATGGGCCTGGGCAAGACGCTGCAGGTCATCGCCGTGCTTTTGGCCGCAAAGCAGGAGGGAAAACAGGGGACGTCCCTCGTCGTCTCCCCGGCCTCCCTGGCGTTTAACTGGAGCGAGGAATTTCATAGATTCGCCCCCGGGCTTTCCGTCTCCCTCATCACCGGGACGCAAGGGGACCGCAAGAAAAAAATAGACGCTTATCAAGACTTTGACGTCCTTGTGACTTCCTATGACCTGTTAAAGCGTGACATCCTGCATTACGAAGAGAAGCAGTTTCTATATGAAGTCATCGACGAGGCGCAATACATTAAAAACCACACGACGGCGGCCGCAAAGGCAGTGAAGGTAATCCAAAGCCAGGTTCGGTACGCGCTGACCGGGACGCCGATTGAAAACCGCTTAAGCGAGCTTTGGAGCATTTTTGACTACCTGATGCCAGGATTCCTTTACGGCTATGATGTCTTTAAGCGTGAGATGGAGACGCCGATTGTCAAAAACGGGGATGAAAAAGCCCTAAAGCGCCTACAGAAAATGGCGGGGCCGTTTATCCTGCGCCGCTTAAAGGAGGATGTCTTAAAAGACCTTCCTGAAAAGCTGGAGGAACGCCGCTATGTCCGCTTTGAAGGGACGCAGCAGAAGCTGTATGACGGGCAGGTGATCCACATGAAGGAGCAGCTCGCGGCGCAAAATGAATCCGACTTCAACAAAAACAAAATGCTCGTCTTAGCAGAGCTTACGAAGCTGCGCCAAATCTGCTGCGACCCGTCCCTCTGCCTTGAAGGCTATAAGGGAGGGGCGGCAAAGACGGACACCTGCCTCGAGCTGATTTCAAGCGCCATGGACGGCGGCCATCGAATGCTGGTGTTCTCCCAGTTTACGTCCATGCTTCACATCCTGCAGGAAAAGCTGGATTTGGCGAACATACCCTATTTTGTCATCACGGGGGCCACCCCAAAAGAAAAGCGGCTGACGCTCGTGAAAGAATTTAATACCGGCAAAACGCCTGTCTTTTTGATTTCCCTAAAGGCAGGCGGCGTCGGGCTGAACCTGACCGGCGCCGACGTCGTGATCCATTTTGACCCCTGGTGGAACCTGTCCGTGCAGAACCAGGCGACTGACCGCGCGCACCGGATCGGGCAGACGAAAAAAGTGACGGTGTATCAGCTGATTGCCAAAGGCACGATTGAAGAGAAGATCCAGTCGCTTCAGGAAAAGAAAAAAGACCTTGCGGAGCAGGTCATCGGCGGGGAGGCCCAAAACCTGGGCAGCCTAAGCAAAGAGGAGCTTTTAGAGCTTTTGGAGGCGTGACGCAGCATGCTCCAATCCGCTCCGCCGCAAGCGCGTCGGAACAGCGGCCTAATTCTTATCTATGCCGTTCGTCCGATTGCCTTCAAATATCGGAAATGATAAAATAGATATTATATCACTTTGAGAAAGGGAGGAATTCACTATGAAAATGAAGCCAAACAAAATCGTTTTTTTCCTGACCTTTGCTTTTGTATTTGCAGTTCTGGCTCTCACTGCAAATACTGAGGCAAAAGCAGCCTCAAGCGCTTGGAACGGCAATGACTGCGCCGCCCCAACAAAACTAACATCCATCAACAATGTATTTTATTATGAAATCTCCTCACCGGAAGAGCTCGCCTTTATCGCAAAAGAAAAAGGCGACTGGCTTAATTACAACTATATCCTTACAAATGACATTGTGCTGAACTCCCAAGAGCTTACATTTGATTCAGAGGGAAATTTGACGGCAGGCCAATTGAATCTTTGGACGCCCATCGACGGATTTGAGGGAATTTTCAATGGAAACGGCCATTCCATATCTGGCCTCTATGTGAATGCAAAAGAAAGAGCCGGATTATTTACGAATTGCACGGGAAATCTTTACAATTTCAGCGTAAAAAACGCGTATATAAAAG
>CANTEO010000101.1 GCA_947652855.1 uncultured Roseburia sp.
CACATAAACAGTAAAATCAATCCGATCACAACAATGAGCAACCAAACAACTGACACCACAAGTTTCAAAATATTCTTTATCATATTGATTTTACAGACAGACTATGTTATTTTTTAGGCAGGGGAGGTTTCCCTCCCCGGCGCCTATCGGATGCTCCCTATAGTCATTAGAAACTATAAACGGATTTATTCGGAAAATCATAAAAGAACATATAGAAAAGGCTTGAAGTATTCGTACGAATATATTGTGACAGCGCTGTCAGATGAGGCAAGTAAATCTGATGAACAGGAAGGAGAATGCATTATGTTGGAGGTAATGGACGAAATGGCAATCCGTGAAAAGGAAATGAAATTACTCATGAACTTTGTAAAGGATGATTTGAAAGAAGCAAGGGACAGTGAGGATGTAGAGAAGAAAAACAGCAAGATTGACAGGGTGTTGGAACATATTCAACAGTATTTAGAGGATTAGGTAAAGAGAGCGGAGCTTGCCACCGCTCTTTTCTTTTGAAAATCTCCCACGACAAGGGGCGGCAGTGATGCCGCTCTTTGTCGTGGAAGGGAAAACTGCTTGCAATGCAGTGGGACGAAAAAAGCGTGAAACGCAATAGAAAAAACTGTTCAATCTTCCCAAAATTAAGGAAACCTTAAAGATTTCGGGACTTTTATGTTCATAAATGATTCGTTAAACTGTCTGTATGACGCGTCAAAATGAGTTTAGGAGGGAGCTTATGTATCGGATTTTAGTTTGTGATGATGAAAAAGACATTGTCTCTGCCTTGCGGATTTACCTGATGAGCGAGGGGCATGAGGTGGTGGAGGCTTATAATGGGCAGGAGGCGTTGTTGGCCGTGCAGGAGAAGGAAATCCATCTGGTGCTGATGGACATTATGATGCCTGTTTTGGATGGGATTTCGGCAATGGTGAAGATCCGGGAGGTCAGCAATGTGCCTGTCATACTGCTGACTGCAAAAGGGGAGGATACGGATAAAGTGCTTGGCCTTACAGTGGGCGCGGACGATTATGTGACGAAGCCGTTCAATCCGGTGGAGCTGCAGGCGCGCGTGAAGTCGCAGCTTCGCCGCTACATGAAGCTTGGAGGCGGAAATGTCAAAAGCGATATGCTCTCCATTGGCGGGATAGAGATGGACGACCGGGCGAAAGAGGTGACGCTTGACGGGGAGCTTGTGCCTCTGACAAGGACGGAGTACGATATCTTAAAGCTGCTGCTTTTGAATAAGGGACAGGTGTTTTCCCCGAGCCAGATTTATCAGAAGGTTTGGAAGGACGTCGCGTTTGGCACGGAGAACACTGTCGCGGTGCATATCCGGCATTTGCGGGAGAAATTGGAATACGACCCGGCGAACCCGCGCTATCTGAAGGTGGTGTGGGGCAGGGGATATAAGATGGAGGAGGATAGCCAATGAGGAGACTGTTTTATAAAACATGGGTGAGGGCGTGCATGGTGGTTTTGTGCATCGCAAGCTTTAATGTATCCGCGCTTTCTTTGGCCGTTATGCTGGTAGGGGAAGGGATCGCGTACAGCGAGGACATAGAGGAAATGCAAACAGACGCGTTTCACGCCGTCTGCGAAAAGTATTCTGTCCTGGCGATGGCAAGGCGGGAAGACGGCTTTGGGATGGAGGAGCTTAGGGACACGAATTTCCGATATGGGGTGATTCAGGCAGACAGCATTCAGGGCATAGATCTAAACGATAGGAAAAATTATGTCGTGTGCAATTTTGACCGGGACGTGACGGCGGATATGCTGCATGAATTTTCCTGTGAGGTGGGGGAGGAGATGTATTCCCATACGGCGAATTTTCTGTTTGACGACGCTTATATCTATAATGATGAGGAATATGTAGAAGAGAGCCGCCGTATTGACGGGTATTATTTTGCAAGTGACCTTGGGGTGTTTTACTGTGAGGCGGAGGGCCGCCTGTATCCGGTTACATTTGACGCTTGGCCGTATGACGGCTTGGATATCAGGGAGCATCCGTCGGAATATATTGACGTTAATGAAGAAGGGGAGCGTGTTTGGAAAAGGCCGAAAGAGGAAACGGCTCTCGGAGGGCGCAGCATGCTCTTTGCAGACATCAAAATCTGCCTGTCGAGTGAGCTTATGAATGGGGGAGAGGAACTGGAAAATGGCGATTACGTGAACATTATGTTTCAGGAAGGAAATGTCGTTGCGCTCGTCGTCAAGCCTGCGACGCCGTATCTAGTGCTGTCCTATGTCAATGAGCCGCTAGAGGCAGAGGACGGATTTTGGGAAGGGAATGCCCTGTCACAGGCCATGATGTTTGAAAAGCAGGATTTTTTTGTGCAGGCTAAGGCGCTCCTTCAATTTTTGTATTCTGTCCGCTATGGCGCGGTTCTGGTTTTCTTGCTTTCCCTGGCGCTGTTTTTGTTTTCGTTTATCGGCGCGATGACCGGGGCGGGGCATCGCAATGCAAGCGAAGCCGTGCAGGGCATAGTGGACCGCGTTCCGTTGGAGCTGTTTACGGCCCTTATCGTGGGCGCCTGGGCGATTTTATTTGGCCTTTTGACAATCCTGCCTGGCATGCGGCTGTGGGACATGATTTTGTTTGGCTCGCTTTTGATTTTGGCAATTGAAATGCTGTGCGCCCTCTTTTGCATGAGCCTGGCCGTGCGCGTCAAATGTAAGGCGTTATGGAAAAATACGCTGACGGCTGCCGCTTGGAGTTTTTTTTCCCGCAAGCTAAGGGGATTTGCAGAAAAAATAGGCCAGGCGGTCCCCATGCTAGGGAAGGCGCTTATTGTGATGGCTGCGCTTGCGCTGCTTGAGCTGATTGGGCTTACGGCGACGTTTTATTCGCCCGAGGAGCAAGTTGTCCTATGGCTTGTCGAAAAGCTGGCTTTATATGCAATCCTTGTAAAATGCCTGCTGCAGATGGCGCGGCTGAAGCGGGCGGGAGAGCGTTTGGCGGCGGGGGAGATGGAGAGCC
Organism: uncultured Roseburia sp.; assembly: GCA_947652855.1. GTDB lineage: Bacteria > Bacillota > Clostridia > Lachnospirales > Lachnospiraceae > Roseburia_B. Next base: position 2,972 of record CANTEO010000101.1, read on the forward strand.
GCGTAGACACAGAGGATATGTTTTTTGATTTTAAGTCGCATGGGGAAAATCTCAACAATATTCGGGAGGGGATACAGCGGGAAGTAGACGAGCGGATGAAGAGCGAGCGGTTTAAGACGGAGCTGATTACGAATGTGTCGCATGACATTAAGACGCCGCTGACGAGCATTATCAACTATGTGGATTTGCTGGAAAAGGAAGAGATCGAAGGCCAGGCGGCGCAGGAATACCTAAAGGTACTAAGCCGCCAGTCGGGACGCCTGAAAAAGCTGATTGAGGATTTAATCGAAGCCTCCAAGGCGTCCGCCGGAACTCTGTCGGTCGCATGTGAGCGCTGCGACGCGCAGGTGATGCTGACGCAGACGATAGGGGAATTTGAGGAAAAGCTAAAAGCGAATGAGATTGAGCTGATCGTGAAAAGCGCGAATGAGCCGTTGGTCGTCTCCGCGGATTCCAGGCACTTGTGGAGGATATTTGAGAACCTGATGAACAATATCTGCAAATATGCGCAGCCTTCCACCAGGGCGTATGTCAACATTGAGAGGGAAGGGGACGCGTGCAGGATTATCTTCCGAAATATTTCCAAATATGCGCTGAACATAGATGGAGAAGAGCTATTGGAGCGCTTTGTGCGCGGGGACAGCTCCAGGAATATGGAGGGGAGCGGGCTTGGGCTTTCCATTGCAAAGAGCCTGACAGAGTTGATGGAGGGCGAGTTTTTGCTGGCCGTGGACGGGGATTTGTTTAAAGTGATTGTCACGTTCCCGATTCTGTAGCTGCATCCTCCGATGCCGTTTGGTGGAGGCTGAAGGGGTCGGTGAAAGGAGCGGGCGGTTCTCATTCCATTCAGGCACGATCGCGCCCTTAGAAGCCGCGTAGCGGTTCTGACGGCCGGAAGAATTGGAATGCAGGCGCCTGCTCCTTTATTTATGCTTTAGATTTCCCTTCAACTGACATTGTCTCATCTTCAGCATTATGACATTGGGGATGAGGGGGTGATATATGGGATGGTTCCGTCGGCTTTAATCGCTGCCAAAAGTTTTTTGTCATATGTAACAATTGTCAAATCAATGCCAGTCCGTTTTTTGTATTCTATGGCAGTTGCCGCAATCATAGCATCCAATGAGCCGAAATGATATCTCAGTGCGTGACTGATAAATAGCCTTGCTTCCTCACACACTTCATGAGTGACAGGAATGGTTTCCACAGTGAACATTGGGCAGTTCCCTGTGACGATATCTTTTATCAGCTTTCGCCAGTCGGCAATGACCCGTTTCTTCCAGCCTTTTTTCGCTGCGACGCAAAATTTTTTTCCACAGACGCTACCAGTTTCACTTATAATTTTGTTGCATATTTGTGTTTGACTGGACATTCCACGGGCATATTTGCCCAATACAGAAATAATCTCAATTCTGGTAAGCTCAGAAATATAGCAGTGTCCCTCCTGTAATTTTTGAATCCCGCTATGAGAGGGGGCGTTTGCAATCAGTTCTATGATATGGAAAAAAATATTTGTATCCAATAAATAGTGATTTTGGCTCGTCTGCCCGTTATTCTGCATAGGGTATTTCTCCTGTGTTCTTCACCAAT
>CANTEO010000102.1 GCA_947652855.1 uncultured Roseburia sp.
GCTGTGCATTTATAATTGCCGACTTGATTTTCAGCCTATTGCGAACGATTGTATATGCATATATGCAGTCAATTGGAATGGTAAATGACCATGTGAAAGGCTGCTATTTGTATGTGTCCGAATAATGAAGCGTCAACTTGTGATTTTTAAAGGAGCATCACTAATGCATAACGAATATGACAATGAAAAATTAGGAGGAAAGAGCAGTGAAAGAGGAATGCCTGATATGTGAAGCCCCGCTTGAGTATCTGGAAACAGATGAGGAGATGGAGTGCGCAGTATGCCATAAAAAAGAAAACAGCAAAGCCAGGTGCGTAAACGGGCATTATGTCTGTAACGAGTGCCATACAGAGGGGATGGATGCCATCATAGGAATGTGTCTGAAAGAGACGTCAAAGAACCCGGTTGAGATCATAAGCAAGATGATGGAGCAGCCGTTTTGCCATATGCATGGGCCGGAACATCATGTCATGGTTGGGGCTTCGCTGCTGACGGCTTATAAGAACGCCGGAGGGGACATTGACCTTAGGCCGGCGCTGACAGAGATGATGGGCCGGGGGAAAAGCGTCCCTGGCGGGGCTTGCGGTTTTTGGGGCGCGTGCGGGGCAGGCATCAGCGCGGGGATGTTCGTGTCCATTCTTTCAAATTCTACGCCGTTGGCTGTGGAGCCTTTTGGCCTGTCTCATCTCATGACGTCAAAAGCGCTGGAGCGGATCGGCATGGTTGGCGGGCCACGCTGCTGTAAGCGGGACTCCTTTCTTTCCATCCTTGCGGCAATTGAGTTTGTTGAGCGGCATTTTCAGGTCAGGATGGAAAAATCGGAAATCGTATGCGGCTATTCAGCGCAAAATAATCAATGCATTGGGAAACGCTGCCCATTTGCAAAGGTAAAAACTGGCTGACGGGAGCAAAAACGTATCCGTTCTGAACATGAGATTGCTCCCGCCCGCATAAAATTGTAGATTGTCAGGTCTTGCGATTGGCCGCAAGCTGAGCGGCCCGTCATCTTTTTGGCATTTGAAAGCCTGCAAGCGCTTTGTTCAAATAATCGTTAAACGGCTTCATTATGCGGAAAAGCCCGGCTGCCTTTGTAAGAAATGCGTCGGCATTAAGCAGCTCTTCGTCTTTGATGAAATATTCCAGATACCAGCTTTTGAACTTTAAGTACTCCGCCTGCGGGTGGCTCTTATCATATCCGGTTGGGACATTTTTGAGCGCCAAGCCCTGTACCGTAAAATGCTCCTGAAAGGCAGGCTCATTGAGAATGGCTTCAAATTCTTTGCCGTTTTGAGCAATGTGGTCCCGCACCATCGCTGTCGCGTCCTTAAACATGGCCGCAAACAGGCCGCCGCCTAAAAAGGACTGGCCGCCGGGCTTAATCATAAGGTAATAGCCAACGGGAACCGGCAGCTTTCCGCAAGAAGAAATATGCGCGCGGAATGCCGGGTTATATGGCGATTTGTCATGGCTGAACCGGGTGTCCCGCACCAGCTTAAAGGTAAGGCTTTTCGGCTCATTGTGCAGCACGCTGCTGTCAAATTCACCGATTCGGGCGATCAGCTCCCCGATCAGCGCCTCAAATTCTGCATTCGCCGCTTTGTTTTCGGGCTTATGCGCATGATACCATTCCCGATTATTATTCTCACTTAAATCTGTAAGATATTGTAAGATCAGCTGTGTATTCATCTGCAAAACCTCCTTATGCATTTCCGACAACAGAAAACGATGCGCTGTCCAGAAAGTTCTGAATGAATTCTTTCAGGCTTTCTGGAGACTGATACGTTTTGCAAAAAGAGAACGTCTGTGAAAGGCCGTCAATGTCCTCCATTGCCTCTTTTACCTCCACCATTGTTTCCGTGGGGGCGGCAGTTGCGAAAGACAGCTGCTTGGGGTTGATTCTGTGATTTTTTATGGCATAATTTACCCTGTTTTGGCAACGGCATGTCCCGTTCCCATATTCGCCGCAGTACTCCTTTAAAAAATCGGCCATCTTGCCGCGGATGCGGGAAAGGCGCTGGCGATAGGCTTCAGGCGTGATGCCCAAAATATCGCCCGCAATGCGGCTGTCTACCTTGAACATGGTTCCTAAAATAAAAATGCACCTGCTTTCCGTATCAAGGCACTGAAGCATGACATTCGTGCAGGACAGCTTGAGCTCTTCGGCTAAAATGGACGTTTCGACATTTTGCGTCAGATCCGGCACATCGTCAATGCTTCCGTTTTTAATGTCGTCCCCATAAAATTCAAAGCTGAGGGGGAATTTTGCGAACATATGCTTCTGATAGTTTTTCAGATGGTTTGCCGCAATGCAAAATGCCCAGGTGGAAAAGGCGCTTTCCCCTTTAAACGAGGACAGATGGGTTATGATCTTTAACAGAATATCCTGCGTGGCGTCCTCTGCGTCAGGGAAAGAGCCGAGCATACGCAGGGAGAGATTAAATATGAGATCCTGCACGCTAAGGATAACGGTTTCTAAAGATTCTTTGTCTCCAGCGACAGCTTTTTCAATGAAAGCCAATAGCTCTTCATTCGTTCTATGTTTCATGGCTTTTTACCTCCTATATATCATTAGACAGCCGAGCGGCGGCTGTGTGACAAGAATGCTCAAATTTTTTTTATTTTTTTGAGCTTTTTTGTTCTCCCGTCCTTTGTACAGTGATCTGATTATACCAGACGCACGGCTTAGGCGTAAAGCTTTTCTGGAATTGTCCATGTCCGTTCGTTATGTGGCGCATAAAAAGTGATTTTAGGCTTGTTGACGGATATGCAAAAATGGAAGAATTACATAGGATAATAAAAACCAGACATAACACATAGGGAGGCCGTTGTTATGAAACGATGTGTTCCTTTAGAGCCCGCTGCACAAGCCGTCTGCGATCAAAGCGCCGTTCCCCCGCTGATTTTTCAAATGCCGCCTAAGCAAGGCAGGCGGGCATTGGAGGAGGCTCAGGATGCGCCGGTATATAAATATCCCGCAGACATCTCTTCAGCTTGCGTCAATACTGGGATGTGGGGCAGCGCTGCGCTCACAGTAGCGGGCGACAGCGTTGGCGGAAATATGGCAATCGCCATGGCTTTGATGTCAGAGATGCGCCATGGCCCGCGCATCCACAAGCTGCTGTGGAGGATCAAAAGCAGATCACCGCATCTCCCCTCCGGGCGGGAATAGGATGCCTAAAGAATTTTCCCAGGACGATGATTCTAAACGGACAGGCAGACGTTTTGCGCAGCGAAGGAGAAGCCTTTGGCGAAAAGCTTCGCTGCGCGGGCGTGGATGTCACGGCTTTGCGGGTGCAGGGCGCCATCCATGATTTTGTGATGCTCAATGCGCTGGATCAGACAAATGCCTGCCGCGCCGCCATGGATGCGTCAACCGATTGGGTTAACCGCCTGAATGAGCCTGCATAGCCATTCAGCAGGCGTACCCTTCTGAATAGACAGGATGGAAAGCGGAAATAATGCTTATGCGCAATGCAGGCCAGAAGCCATGCGTCACATACTTTTTGGTATCATGATAGCGTCACACGGTGCAAGCGATTCTGTGCATATGTCTGCGCAAGGCTTACAAAAGAAGAAAGACTCAGCCGTTTTGCGAATGTATGTTTGGGAAGGAGGACGTCATGGGAGAAATTTTTGGTTATGTTCGGGTCAGCACAAAAGAACAGAAGGAGGACAGGCAATTGCTGGCTTTAAGGGAAGCCGGGGTTCCAGAGGGGCATATTTTTTTGGATAAGCAGTCGGGGAAAGACTTTCAACGCACAAATTATCAGAGGATGCTGAAAAAATTAAAGGAGGATGACCTGCTCTATGTTAAGAGCATCGACCGTCTGGGCAGGAACTATGAAGAGATTCAGGAGCAATGGAGAGCCTTGACGAAGGAAAAGTGCGTGGATATCGTGGTGTTGGATATGCCGATTTTAGACACCAGGAGGGGAAAGGATCTGTTGGGGACATTTTTGAGCGATATTGTGCTGCAAGTGCTTTCTTTTGTCGCGGATAATGAAAGGAAGAACATCCGTCAGAGGCAGAAAGAGGGGATTGAGGCGGCGAAGCTGCGCGGCGTGCGATTTGGCAGGCCAAGAACGCCGATGCCGGATAATTTCGTGCAGGTCTATAAACGGTGGTCGTTAAAAGAAATCACCGGGGAGCAGGCGGCGAAGCTTTGCAACATCACATCCTCGACCTTTTATAGATGCGCCAATGAGCAAAAAGAAAAAGTAGGGCTGTAGGCTTAGCAAAGAAAAAGGGGAAAGCAATCGTATTATTTCCAAAAAGTGTACTTTTTGAAAATGAATCATTATTGACAATATACCCAAAAAACAG
>CANTEO010000103.1 GCA_947652855.1 uncultured Roseburia sp.
TTCTTCGGCAAATGCCTCTTTATTTTGGGCTGTCTTGGACATTTTTTCTTCCAGGTCTTTTTTTTGCTGCGCCAAAGACAGCTTTTGGCTCCAGAAGGACTTAAGCTGCCCAGAATAGAGTTGCTTTGCTTCGCCAAGTTTCATAGGGGATCTCCTTTCTGCCTTTTTATAAAAAAATTATAGCAGAAAAAGGAAACGATTGGAACAGCAAGTTCCAAGAGGTCCCAGAATTGCTTTCCGCGCAGCGCGTTTGGCTGCGGTTGAATTTTTTGTCCCAATATGGTAGAATCCAGCCTGTCAGGAATGGCTTTTGCCAAAGAGGACGAAGAAAGCTGAGGTGGGGTCAGTGGTTTATGAATTAAGGCAGGCGGATCGGGCGGCGTCCTTGTTTGAGGGATGGCAGGAGACGATGGTTTGGTCCTGCCTGAAGGGCGTGATGGGGACGGCCTATGCGGATTCCCAAACGAGGCCGCTTTCTGCAGCCGTCGTTTTGGGAGATTTTTGCTTTTTGGCGGGAGCGCCCAGTGAGGAGATGCTGTCGCATTTGTCCGCAATGCGGACGTTTATGATTCTGGTTCCAAGGGATGCAGGGTGGTCGGAGCGGATTGCGGCTTTCTTACATGGACGGGTGAAGAAAGTGGCCCGCTATGCGACGAAGAAGGAGCCGGATGCATTCGACAAAACGGCGCTAAAGGCGGCTGTAGATGGCCTTCCAGCCGGATACGACTTAAAAATGGTGGATGAGGCGGCCCCTAAAGTGAATGGCCGTGTCAGGAATGGGGGATTTTCGGGAGTTGATGCGGCCGTATCCGTTTGTTCAGCCAGGTTATGGCGCCATTTCCAATGAAAAAATTGCAGATAACAGACAGTGGGGGATTGCGTTCTTAAGAGACAACCAGTATAATTGAATGGAATTTTTAAGACTGAACAGGAGAGAAAGGAGAAATGAAATTGAAAAATGGCATAAAACTTCTAGCCGCCTTTTTGGCAGCGGCAATCATTTTCACTGATTTCTACGGAGCCTGCGCCCTGACGTATGCCAGTCAGGCAAACGCCTTAAGCGGGGAAGCAGAGGGTTTGGAGCTTTTGGAAGATGGCGGGGATGACGCCACGAAGAAAGAGCCCGCGCCAGAGGAATTTGATTTTTCCCAGGCCGAGGCGGCCTTTGCGAAGCTGTTAGAGGAATACAGCCTATATGGCGTGTTGGCCCATGACATAGAATTTCCTATTTATCAGGAGGCGTCTTCGGAGTCGCCCGTGGTGAAGTCGCTTGCCAGCGGCCATCAGGTGAAGCTGACAGGCGTTGCATGGAAGGAAGGCGGCCTTTGGATGGAGGTTGGCTTTGCGGTGGACGACGTGGAATATAGCGGCTTTGTCCAAAGCGAGTATGTCGTGTCCTCGGATGAAAGGCTGGCAGAATGGGAATCTCAATTTTGGCCTGACAGGAATCCCTCACAGCCGATGAACCGGGACGACAGCCAGGCGTCCGCCTTTCCGGCCAGCTATAGGCCCCTGATCCAGAAATTGATTCAGGCGCACCCGAAATGGACGTTCGTTCCTATGGATACCGGGCTTTCGTGGGCGGATGTGCTAAGGGCTGAGATGGAGGATAGCAGAAACTTAGTGGAGCTAAGCAGCCCGGACTCCTGGAAGTCCAAAAAGCCAGGGGACTATAATTCCAAAACCGGAAAATGGGTGATTAAGAGCGGGACGAACTGGGTGCAGGCCGCGGAAGGCATTGTGAAGCATTATTTAGACCCGCGGAACTTTTTGACGGAGGAGTCGGTATTTCAGTTTGAGCAGCTTGTCTACGGCAAGCATCACACCGAGGCCGGCGTGGAAAAGATCTTAAGCGGCACCTTTATGGCCCACAAGAAGCTGGAGGACGGCTCTGCGAATGGGAGTACATATGCGCAGGCATTTATAAAGATTGGCAAGGAGTTAAAGGTCAGCCCGTATTTTTTGGCAAGCCGCGTCCGCCAGGAGCAGGGGACGAGCGGAAAATCTGATCTGATCTCCGGCAAGTATCCCGGATACGAGGGGTATTACAATTATTTTAACCGGCGCGCCACGGGAGTCGGCCAGGAAGTGATTGTCCGAGGGCTGCAGGAGGCCAAGGACAACGGCTGGAACAGCCGCTACAAAGCGCTTAAGGGAGGCGCTCAGTCAGTGGCCTCCGACTATATCTTTAAGGGCCAGGATACGTTTTATCTACAGAAATTTGACGTGGACGCCTCTTACGACGGCCTGTACTGGCATCAATATATGCAGAATCTGCTGGCGGCGGACAGCGAGGGGAAGAGCGTGCAGAGAGGCTATCAGGAAATGGGCATCTTGAATAACGGCTTTGTGTTTAAAGTCCCGGTGTACAAGGATATGCCCGGCGCCCCGTGCCCAAAGCCGGAAGAGAGCATAGACAGGCCCTCCTTAAGCGCGAAGAAAAATGGCTATGAGGCGGTGACATTGTCTTGGTACAAGGTCTCTGCCGCCCAAGGGTATCAAATTTACCGCGCAGATGGGGCGAAAGGCGCATATAAAAAGATCGCTTCTGTGGACGCAGGGACGAATACATTGAAAGACACCTCCGTTTTGCCCGGAACGCTGTACCAATATAAGGTGCGCGCATATATGACGCTTGACAGCGGAAGCACGAAATATTCCGCCTATTCCGACGTCAAATCGGTGGATCTGTCCGTTCCCGCCACCGCATGGGGGAAGCTTACTGTTAAGAATTACAGGACGATTGAGCTTTCCTGGAAAAAGAAGGCCGTGGACGGCTACAAGGTATACCGGAAGGACGGGAATGGCAGCTATCGCTGCATTGGGACCCTGACGGGAAAATCCGCCGTCAGCTTTAAGGATAAGACGGTAAAGCCGGGCAAGGCGTATGCCTATCGGATCTGCGGATATGTCACCCTAAATGGGAAAGCCTACAGCTCCGCATACACTTCCGTGAAGAAGAAGACGGTTAAGATGGAGAAGCCGCTCCTAAAAAAGGCGGCCGTTTCCGGCAAGAAGAAAATAAAGCTGACCTGGAAACGCGATGCCAAGGCGGACGGCTATGCCATTTACCGTTCGACGTCTAAGAAGGGCGGCTATAAAAAAGTAAAGGACATTGGCAAAAATAAAACGGTCAAATGGACTGACTCAGCTGTGAAGGCCAAAAAGACGTATTATTACAAAATACGCTCTTATGTGAACGCGTCCAACGGGACAAAGCTTTCCGGTTATTCTGCGGCCGTCAGCGCAAGAACGTGACGCTTTTATAGAATATAGGGCAGGAGCTTGCTGCCGTGATCAGCCAGGGGAGGAACAGAAATCCGCCCCTGGCTGTTTTTTGCGCGTCAGCTTAAAAACGCAGGATGTTCAGGCCGGTTTTTTCCTCATAGCGCCTTTCCACGGCCCCGTCTATTTGATGGATGATCATTTCGCACGTCGCGCTGACGGTCGCCTGGCTCAAATGCCCGCCAAAAACCTCGCCGTTTTCCTTTCCCGCGCTCATATGCAGATGGCAGTAAAATTCCCCGTCCATCGTGCTGACAGTCCCGGTCAGCGACACAATCTCAAAGCTGCCTGAAAACTCATTTGGCAGATACCGTTTCTCCTCCGTTACATACACGCCGGCAGTGAACCGGCTGACTGCGCCGATCGCCTGCACGCTTGCCAGGGCGACGTGTTCTTTCAGCGCAATTTCCTTCACTTGCGTCAAAATCTCTTCGCCCGGATCCAGCCGTGCGACAATTGTGCCGCCGAATTTTTGATATTCCATGTCAATGCCTCCATGTCAATTGCGTTTTTTGGATAAAGACCAACTGCGTCCTATTTAGTTTTGAGCAATTTGCCGGGCTTTTATTCCCGAGGGATTGCCGTAGCGGACAAAGGCCAGTGAGGGAAGATTCAGAATATTAAAACGTTTATTCTATATTTCTTGTTTATATAAAATTTTTTGAAAAATATTCAAATTTTTTGTTGACATATGGTGAATTGCGAGATATAATAAATTCATCAAAACAAAGAAATCTAAGAAAGAGAGGTACAGTCCACCGAAACAGAAACGAAACGCCCTAAAAAATCCTTAGCGATAAGGTAACTCCCAGAACGCAGATTCGCTGAATGAAGCCAAAACAGCAACCATGAAGAAGACGACAAATAGAGTGGACGGAGGATCAGTTGCCCTATTCAGATATGGTTCCAGTTCAAACGGTCATG
>CANTEO010000104.1 GCA_947652855.1 uncultured Roseburia sp.
GGTTCTGCACGTCCTTTAAAAGGAGGCAGAAATATGTCTTGCCAGGGTTGAGCTGGATTTCATTGCCGTTCTCGTCATAATAAACGGCGACGCCGTCCTCCACTTCCTTCACCCAGGCAATGTCAATGGCCTTTCCGTTTGAGATGTATTTTCCCGGGCTGCCATAGGAGGCCGTCTTCACATCCAAATATTTCCCGTCCGGCTCCATCACGTAGTCGCAGACGCGGAAAATGATGTTCTTAAATGCAATCTGCTCCCCCGTCTTTCCGTCCGTATGCGCCGCCTTATATTGAAACCGCTCATATAATCCAGTGCTTTCATTATAGGTGAACCACGGCTTATTTACGGCATAGCCCGGCTCCACGACAGCGGCCGGCACGCCATTTTCCAGCTCACGGTCTTCCGGCGCGAATGAAAATGTATTCTTGTAGGTGTCCGCATGGCCGGTGCGGTATTCCCTCTTATTGATTCCCGCAATGATGCTCTCGCCATTGATATAGGCGTTATGCGGCGACTTCCTGGAATTGTCGCGGAAAAACGTGACGTCCGCAAGGTCGCCGTCCAGGCCGTTTAGGTCGTCAAAGCGCTTTAACATTTCCGTCGCGTAAATGGCCTGTCCGTAATGCACGTAAATCGCCTCAAACTCATTCGACAGGTACGCATAATAATGGCGGCAGCTGCGCACCGACATAATCGACGGCAGATTCGCGTAATCCTGATAAATCGTCATGATCCGGGTCAAGCCGCCTTCCGCCGGGGCCTCCACGATGACGTCCGCGTCCGCGATCCCGTATTGCGGCATTGCGTCCGTCGTGTTTCCGATCATGCAGGATACCGGCCTCTGCGCAGCGAGAGCCGCATCCATCGCCTCGCCCGTCAGCGGGTTTTTGTTCGCGTCGTCCACAACAGCCTCCTCAGTCTCCAAAGGAATCAGCTCCGCAGCCGTCTCCGTCTCCACAAGCTGCTCCGTAGGCTCTGTGTTTTTCTCTGGCGCCTCTTCCTCCTGCTTCCCGCACCCTGAAACTGCCATGCAGCAAACGGCCGCAAGGAAAAGAGCTTTCTTCATGTGTCTCATCATTCACCCTCCTGTGTCCTTAAAATCCCCATTGATTTTAAGATTTGTTCTTGTTTATTTTCCATAAGCGCCGCGTCTGACTCCGTCATATGGTCGTAGCCTAACAGATGCAGCACGCTATGTACAATTAAAAATGCGTATTCCCTTCGGGCAGAATGCCCGTAACGCTTAGCCTGCTCAAAAATCCTTGGGACAGAAAGCACAATGTCCCCAAGAAGCGCCTCCCCTGTCTCCGGGTTGAAATTGTCCCCTGGCGCCGATTCCATGCCAGAAAAGTCCCCTGGCGCCGAAAGCGTCAGCATCGGAAAAGACAGCACATCCGTCGGACGGTCCACGCCCCGGAAGCTGCGGTTGACCTCCCGAATCGAAGCGTCGTCCGTAAGCGTAAGGCAAACTTCCGCCTCGTAGGGGAACCGCTCAAAGTCCAGGGAATACGCAATCACTTCTTTGGCAAGCTTTTCATATTCAAAATCAAAGCTCACTTCCACTTCTTTTTCCATTGCCAGCGTCATACCCCATCTCCTCACGCACTAATAATTCCCTGATTTTCAAAAACTGATTCATGCTAAGGCCGGACTCATCATAAATCCCGGTCGCGGACAGCTCATTCAACGTCTGATAGATCGCCATGTCCTGATTCCAGGAAGAGGACAGGTTCTGTGAGCTCAAAAGCTCGATCCGCTTAATGCACGCGTCCGCCATATGCACTATGGCAGACTCTTTTGTCTGGGGCAGGCGCTCCTCCCCGTTATATTCAGAAAGAATCTGAATCACGTCTATCGGAAAACAGCTTTTTTCCGCCAGGCGGACGCCGTTTTCCACATAAGGCTCCCCCTCTAGCGCCCCCAGGCGGTAATAAAATCCGGCCGCAGCCGCAAGCAGCTCATTCGCCCCAATCTCAGAAGCGCATTTTCTGGCTACGGTAGCCACTTTCATCGCATGGACATATTCGGCCGTCGCATAGTTCTTCATCTCCCCCACCAGAGGATGTCCTTCCTTCATAATCCTTTCATACGCGTCGTCCTCTTCATGAAGCGCCGTATCATACAGCCTGTCCGCAAGCAGGCAAAAAACATACAAAAACACGGCGGAAAGCGCCGCATTCCAGGCCAATGGCAAAACGTCAGCTTCCTTATTTGCCAAATAGGAAAACAGCGCCGGCACAGAAACGGACGCCGAGAACAGCATCACGCATCCCCAAAACCGGGGGTTTTTTTGGCGCATCGCATATGCCGCCTGCGCGCCAATGAAAATCAATACGACGCAGGCGCAAAGCTCATAAATGCCCCCTGCCTTTGCCGCGCTAAGCAGCGCGCACAAAAACGCGCTTAAGCCAATCCCAATCTCCGCGTTTGAAACGACGCTCAAAAAAAGCGCGGGCGCAGCCGCCGGGCAGGCAAACTCCGGAAGGAAATAAAACCCTGCAAACAGGGCGCAAAACGCCCCATAACAGAAAGAGATCCTTTCATAGCGGCTCGCCGCGCTTGCCCCAATGGCGCGGCGCAGCCTGCCGCTTTCCAGCATATATAAAACAATCGCCAAAAACACGGCGTCAATCAGCGCGTACGCCAGCGCCTCATCCAATGCCACGCTGTTTTGGCATGCAAAGAAAGCCGTTAAAAGCAGCGTGCAAAAAACGATTACAAGGAAATGAAGCCGCCTTGCCCCGGGCATCTTCTGCTTCATGGCCGCGCACCTGCCTGTCTTCTTCTTTTTCGGGCCGACCTTCCTTTGGCCTTCCTCTTCTCCGCGCCAAGCGGGACGCTCCCGTGGCGCCTCCCCTTCTCCGCGCCGCTTTCGTAGGCTTCATAGGCTTGTACAATTTTTTGAACCAGCGGATGCCGCACCACATCCTTGCTCGACAATTCGCAGATCCCTATGCCCTCTACCTTTCGGAGGACGTTTAGGGCGACGTCCAGGCCCGAAGCCGCGCCCGGCGCCAGATCCTTCTGCGTTTTGTCCCCCGTCACGACGACTTTGGAGCCAAACCCGATTCTGGTTAAGAACATCTTCATCTGAGCCGGAGTCGTGTTCTGCGCCTCATCCAGGATAATGAACGCGTTGTCAAGCGTCCTTCCCCTCATATAGGCCAAGGGGGCCACCTCAATCAGGCCCTTCTCCGTGTTGCGCCCGAAGCTGTCCGCTCCCATAATCTGATACAGCGCGTCATACAGCGGCCTTAGATAAGGGTCAATCTTGCTCTGTAAGTCCCCCGGCAAAAAGCCCAGGCGCTCTCCCGCCTCAATGGCCGGCCTCGTTAAGATGATGCGGCCCACCTCTTCATTTTTAAACGCCGTGACGGCCATCGCAATCGCCAGGTATGTCTTACCGGTCCCGGCGGGGCCGCATCCAAAGACGATCATCCGGCTTCGGATCAGGTCAACGTACTGCTTCTGCCCCAACGTCTTTGGCGCGACAGGCTTGCCTGAAACGGTATGGCAAATACAGTCCTTGTCAATCTCCACAATGGCCTGGGCGTTTCGATCCGCTGCCAGCGCAATGGCATAATTCACATTCTGCTCCGTAAGCTCGCTGCCCCGCCTGGACAGCTCCAACAGCCGACAGAACACGTCTGAGGCGTTTTTCGCGCCCTCGCCGCTCCCTAAGATCTTAATGGACTCCCCACGCAAAACGACGGTCACGTGAAACGTCTTTTCAATTTTCTTCATGAAGCTGTCAAACTGCCCGAACACATTCGCGATGTGCTCCGCAGGAATCTCTAAGCTTAATTCTGTCAGACTCATCTTCCAATCGCCCTTCCTTATAAGCTGCCCCGCGCCATGCGCTTATGGAGACGCTGGCGTGACCGGCGGCTGTTTTACTTCCGCAGGCTCATATCGTCCGATTTTCTCAATCGCGGTTATTTCCGCCAAAACCTGGCATTCATTGCCCACAAATCTTATTTTAACATTTTTGTCCTGAATTTGAATACCCTTTTCCTCTAATTTTTTTAAATATTGAAGGACGTCTTCTTTTACCCGCTCCTTCGCCTGTGGCTTAGTCAGCGTCACATTCTCATAGCCGCAGTCAAAATACGTGATTTTCTCTAAGGTCAGAGGGATA
>CANTEO010000105.1 GCA_947652855.1 uncultured Roseburia sp.
AAAAAAGAAGCGGCGCATTACGTTGGCAATTCCGTGATGCTGATGCTGATTTGTGGAATCGTGCTGTTTGGCATTTCTCAGATATTTTTGGAACCTATGCTGCGTTTTTTCGGGTCGCCGGAGGAGGTGCTCGCTTATGCGAAAACATATACGCGCATTACGTCCGTCGGTTTTCCGTTCGCGATCATTACAACGGGCGGCGGACATTTAATCCGTGCCGACGGACGGCCGAAAATAATGATGATGTGCAATCTGACCGGGGCGGCAATCAATACGGCATTGGACGCGCTGTTTGTATTTGGTTTTAGCTGGGGTATTGCCGGCGCCGCCGCGGCAACGGTGATCGTTGCAAAATGATACATGACCGGCTGTGTGGAGCAGCTTAGCTTTTCTGATACTGTCCTTGCATTGATATTTTCCATGCCCTCCTTGCGGGCAATCTCAAAGGCAGCGTCTACAATCATCTCTTTTGAAATTTTTGGTTTTGCTGGCATATGTGAGCCTCCTTTTATATAATTTAAGTTATATATAACTTAAATTATAAATCAAGGCAAAGAATTTGTCAATTCCTCCGTTGCTGCATCATCCATACTGTCACAGGCGAGCCATGCCCTTTCACTGGAGCATTTCAGTCAGCAATAATTGGAAATGACAAACTGGATTTCCTCCCTTCCCATATAGCTGTTGATTTCAGGATAATACACAATTGAACACTCCTGCTTCTTGTCCAAAAAATCCCAAAAGCCCTGCACGTCCCCAAAATACACCGCAGGATAGCAAGCTCCCGCCGCGTCCATCAGAGTCAGCTTAAGCACGTTCGCATTTTTTCCCACAATGCGCCTGTCCCTCACGCGGATATTTTTATCCGCAAACACCGGCTTTTGGTTTCCTTTTCCAAACGGCTCTAACACCTTCAGCTCTTCCACTAGCCCTTTCGTCACATAAGAGAGCGGCATCGGCACGTCAATATGTATTTTCGGAATAAAGTCCTCCTCCGTCAAATTGGACTCCTCATTGATCCGCCGGACAAACTCCTCCAGGCGCCCGACAGGCAGTGAAAGGCCGGCCGCCATAGGATGACCGCCAAATTTTGTGAACAGATCCTGGCATTTGCATAATTCCTCATACATGGAATAGCCCTCAATGGATCGGCCGGAGCCTTTGACGCCCTCGCCGGAATTTGTCAGGACAAACACCGGATGATGGTACGCCTCTCGGATCCTCCCAGCTACAATTCCCGCCAGGCTCTCATGCAAGTCAGGAAGGTACACCGCCATCACGTCCTGCCGGTCCAGCCCCTGCTCCAAAATCACGCGCTCCGCTTCTTTCAGGCCATCAGCCGTCATCTGTTTGCGCTCCTCATTCAAATCTGCAAGTTCCGCTGCAAGCGCAACGGCTTCTGACGGATCCTCCGTCAAAAACAGGCGCAGCGAACGGACTGCCGTGTCCAATCTCCCGCTGGCATTGATGCAAGGCCCAAGCACAAATCCAAGATGGTACGCGCTTAAGCGTTCCGCGCGCACCTCTTTTTGCTGCATTAAGGCCGAAAGCCCCGGATTTTTCGTATCGCGCATCTGCTCGATGCCATACTTTACGATAATCCTGTTTTCATCCGTCAAGTCCATCACATCGCCCACAGTGGCGAAGGCGGCGTTTTCCAGAAACTCCATCGCCTCGTATGCCGGAATGCCGCAGGCCTCATATAACGCCTGCACCGCCTTCCATGCCACCGTCGCCCCGCAGATCCCGGAAAACGGATATCTGCATTCCTGCTGCTTTGGATTGACGATAGCGTCCGCCTCGCTGCAAAGATATGTGCGGACGTTCTGCTCTTCTTTGTAAGGGATGTCGTGGTGATCCGTCACCAGCACGGTAAGGCCTATTCTTTTTGCATACGCGATCGCCCCAATCGCCGCTATCCCGTTATCGCAAGTGACGATCGTGTCCGCGCCGTCCTCCTTTGCCTGCGCAATCAGGCTCTCATTGATCCCGTAGCCGTCCTTCATGCGGTCCGGTATGGCCGCGTCCACGATGCCGCCCGCCCTTTTGATCCCCTTTAACAAAATATAGACGGACTGCACGCCGTCAATATCATAGTCCCCGATAATCCGAATCTTCTTTTTCTCCTGAATCTTCCGCCGCAAAATCTCTGTCAGGCGATCCATGTCCTTCATCAGATGCGGGGAATGCAGGCCGGAAAGCTTTGGCCTCAAATACGCCTCAATCGCCTCCTCTTCGATGATATCCCGGTTGCGCACAATCCGCGCCGTCACCTGGTCGATCCCATGCCGCTTGGCAATGGCGGAAAAATCCGCCCTCTTCCCCGCCACAAACCACTTCTCCGTCTTCATCTGCCGTCCCTCCACATTCCTTCCTTTGCTTACCGCCTATTGTAGCACACATTTTTTCTTAAAAAAAGTCCCGGAAACGGCGCGGCATAAAAATTGACCGTTCCGTCAGGCATCCGGCCAAACAGAACGGTCAATTTTTATGCTGCGCTGTCTCTGGGAAAGAACCGTTAATACAGTTCCGCAATCCGGGTGACGCCCACATAAATTTCTGAAATTTTATACCAGGTGGAGTAGTCCACGACTCCCGTTGGCGGCAATCCAAAAACAGACTGAAACTCCCTTACGGCGTTCTGCGTCGCGGGGCCGTAGATGCCATCCGCGGCAATCGTCGGGATCGCCGGATAAGCCCTTGAAATCCTCGCGAGCTGCGCCTGCATCTGCCTGACCTTCTCTCCACGTGAGCCTATAGAAAGATCCACTCTCGGCCAGGAGGCCGGAATGCCCGCAATCTCATCCGCCTCATTCACATACATGCTGCTGCCATAATAATACCTTAAGATCTGGATAAAGCTGTATCCGCTGTCCCCAAGATCCTTTGACCCCCACTGGCTCATCCAGTTCGGGCAGGAAACCCGCTTGCCGTCGCAATACTGGGTTAATATCGGCTGCGTCACGTTCGGCCTTGAGAGGTAGCTGTCAAAAATCTCATCCACAATCCTTGAAATGCTGGAAAAAATATTCCTGCCGTAAATCCACTTATGGTCAAACGCAGTGGAGGACGTGATCGTAAAGTCATATCCCTTGTTCCGGTACAAGGGAATCACCACAAATTCGGGATTGTAAAATGAAGTCATTCAGGTTGATTTTAAAGCGAATAACGACTTCTGTTTTCTTTACGTCAATACGTTCTACCAGCTTATTTACCAATACTCGCTTGGTTGCCACATCTGCATTTAAAAATACATCCTGCCATGTTGGAATCTTATTTTTTATATCTTCCCATTCGTCAATTGTTACAGAAGTGTTTTTTAATTCCATTTCCTTTAATGTAACAACCTCTTGTTGCTGTTGCGCCTGTTCTTTGTGCTTTTTGATAATTGCTACCAGTTCTTCCAATGACAAAGGATAATCGCCGGTCATGGCGTTTGGAATATTTTCTTCCATAATATGAATCTTGTCCTGAATGCTTAAAAGATTCTGTTTTTCCTTTTTTAAGTCCGCTTGCTTACGTTTCTTCTCCTGATTCTGGTTGTTTTCAATCTCGTGAAAGATACTTTCATTTTCCTGTAATTTCCCAATGTATGTTGCAATGGATTCAAATACAATCGGTTCAATCGTATCGGCTCGGATTTGTCTGGTCTTATCATGCGATACTCCCTGCCATGCTTTTTGGCATTTGTAAACTGCAATTTTACTCGCTCTTTTTTCCCCGGTATCTTTTATCGTCCAATAGTTATATTTACTTCCATTTGTCATTTTACTTCCACAATAGCCGCAATATAAAACATCTATTAAGGCTAACATACCGTCATTCTTTCTAATCACATTCACCTCCTTATGTTCTAACGCTTTTATGTATTTATC
>CANTEO010000106.1 GCA_947652855.1 uncultured Roseburia sp.
CAGTTTGGTCAGAGCGCACGGCTGGGGGCCGTGAGGCCGCAGGTTCGAATCCTGTTACCCCGATTTTAGATTATGAAACGGAACTTGCTGATCCGCAGGGATTGACAAGTTCCGTTTTTTCATCTTAGACAAAAAATAATATGCGCACTCGCACAAGAGGTAAAATATTGCTTCACAATTGTGCTCGGCGCGCAAAGTGTCCATGCCCCTCATGAGTGAGGGTTAGGGGCTTTGTTCTTCAAATGCCGCGAAGGTATCCTTTCAGATCCTCTAAGGATTCTTCGTCAAATTTCTGATCCTTATAGAGGCGGTACAGGTCGTCCTCCGTGATTTCCCGCGTCGCCCTGCATGGATTCCCAATGGCGACCCGATTGGGGGGAATGTCTTTTGACACGACGCTCCCGGCTCCAATAACGGCATTGTCGCCGATCGTCACGCCGGGCAGCACGACGGAGCTGCCCCCGATCCATACGTTGTCGCCGATTGTGATGGGAAGGGCGTATTCGTAGCCGGAGCTGCGGCTGAGCGGGTGAATCGGGTGTCCTGCGGTATATATGGACACGTTCGGCCCGATTTGGACATTCGCCCCGATCGTGACTTTTGCGCAGTCTAAGACCGTCAGGTTATAATTTGCGTAAAAATTCTCCCCAATTTCAATGCCGGCCCCGTAATCGCAGCGGAAGGGCGGCTCAATCCAAATCGTCTCCCCGGTTTTTCCAAGCAGCGATTTTAACAGGGCCGGCAGCCTGTCGCGCTCTGTTGGAGGGAGGGAATTGAATTCATATAATTTGCAGGCGCATTCCCTGCGCTCTTCTTCCAGGCCGTCCAGCCAGGCCAGATAGGGCATTCCGGACAGCATCCGTTCTTTTTGGTTCATGGCGGTCCTCCTAAAAACAGTAGGTTAATTTTGGTAAGCGACAAGCGTATCATAGCATTCCTGTTTCAGAAAGTCAAAAGCCGGATTGAGATTCTAAGGAAAACATGGTAGAATGAAGAAAAAAGAATGGAGATATCAGATGAAAGAAGTTGCGAGTTTAATGAATTTCCGCCCGGACGTGCGCGTGGTGGACGCTACGCTGCGTGACGGCGGACTGGTGAATCAGTTTTATTTTTCCGATGAATTTGTCAAAGATTTATACCGGGCGAATGGGAAAGCCGGCGTGGACTATATGGAATTTGGCTACAAAGCTTCAAGGGAGATCTTTGACGAGAGCAAATTTGGAAAGTGGAAATTCTGCAAAGATGACGATATCTGGGCAGTGATCGGAGAGAGAAACGCCGATATAAAGATTGCGGTCATGGCGGACGTGGGAAGGTGCGACTATAAGAACGACATCATAGACCGCAGCGAAAGCCCGATTGACTTAATCCGCGTCGCCACATATTTGAATACGATCCCGACTGCTGTGGACATGATTGAGGATGCGGCGAGGAAAGGCTATGAGGTAAGCTGCAACATTATGGCGATTTCAAACGCAAGGGAGGAAGACCTTGCCGTTGCGCTTGACCTCCTTGGGCAGTCCCCGGTGGACGTGCTTTATATTGTGGACAGCTATGGCGCGCTTTACCCGGAGCAGGTCGCGCGCATGGCGGACGCATACCTGAATTTTGCGGCAAAATACGGCAAGAAGGTCGGGATTCATGCCCATAACAACCAGCAGCTTGCGTTCGCGAACACGATTGAGGCGGTTGGGGACGGCGTGGACTGGCTGGACGCGACGTATTCAGGCATGGGCAGGGGAGCCGGGAACTGCGCCATGGAGCTGCTGCTTGGATTTTTGCGCAACCCGAAATATCAAATCGCCCCGGTGTTCCAGTTTATAGAAAAGCATATGTCAAAGCTGGCGGAAAAAGACGTCGTTTGGGGGTACGACCTGCAGTATTTGATGACGGGCCTGTTAAACCAGCATCCCAGGGCCGCAATTTCATTCACGGGCGAGAAGCGCAAAGACTACTTTGAATTTTATAAAGAGGTGCTGGAGCAGGATTGACGAAAGCCGCGCAGGAAAACGGCGTAAGAAAGCGGTCATACCCCAAAATCGTTTTGCATATAGTGAACTATGGGTAAAATGAATTTGGGTAAAATAAAAGAAGGATTGGTGGAATCCTTAGAGCTTCCGAAGGATCTGGTGTATGGAGCCGTTTTGGTCTCCATCACCGGCAGGCAGGAGCTGTTAATTGAAAATTACCGGGGGATTTTAGAATATACGCAAAGCCATGTCAGCGTGCAGACGAAGACCTGCAGGCTGGTGGTTCGGGGGCAGAACCTAAACATCAGCTATTACACAAATGAGGAAATGAAAATTACCGGTCGGATTGACTCTGTGCTGTACGAAAATTAGGAGGCCGATTTGTTTCTTTCCTTAGTAAAATTTTTTCGCGGTTTTTTACTTGTTCGCTTAACTGGCTATTCTCCGGAACGGTTCTTAAATCTGTGCAGCAACCACAATATCCTGATTTGGGATCTTTCCAACCATGGGGCCTGCTATGAATTTCACATCAGCATTTCCGGCTATCGGAAGCTAAAGCCTCTGCTGAAAAAAACAAAGACAAGGACTGTCATATTAAAGCGGGTCGGCTTTCCGTTTTTTTTGTACCGATACCGAAAGCGCAAGGTGTTTTTCGCCGGAATTGCCATCTGCGTCGGGCTGTTGTTTTATTTGACGACATTTGTCTGGCTGATTGACATTAACGGCAATTCCCTGATTACGGATGAAGCGGTCTTAACTTTTTTGGAGGAAGAGAGCGCGTCTTTTGGCAGCAAAAAGAGCGCAATTGACTGCACTGCGTTGGAGGAGGCGATTCGGACAGAATTTGAGGATGTGATTTGGGCCTCTGTCCGCTTGAGCGGGACAAAGATGACGATTGACGTGACGGAAAGCCTGATTACCAAAAAGGAGTCCAAAGAGGAGGCGAAGCCAAGCGGCGCATTTCATATTGTCGCGGATAAAGAGGCGGTCGTCACCTCCATCATCACCAGGAACGGGATGCCGCAGGTCAAGGCGGGCAGCCAGGTTGCGGAAGGGGATATTTTGGTGTCCAGCCAGCTGGACATTTATAATGACAGCAATGAGGTCGTCAGCCATATGTATGTGACCTCTGACGCGGATATCTATGGGCGGACGGCCTATACGTATCAGGATACGTTTCCCATGCAGTATACGAAAAAAGTAAAGAAGGGGGAGGGGAAGAATGAGTACCGCTTAAATCTGTTCTCCTATCAGATGAAGCTGCCCTCTTTTTTCCAAAAAAAGAAAGCCGCCATTTCCTATACTGAGAGCCGCCAGCTTGCCATAGCGAAGGAGGAGGTGGAGAGGCCTTTTGTGAAGGAAGCG
>CANTEO010000107.1 GCA_947652855.1 uncultured Roseburia sp.
CCGGTTTTATCGCTTTCCTTTACCGTTTAAAGGCTTTCGCAGATTGGGCAAATCTGCGAAAGCCTTTATTGTCTCTCTTTCTATAATTAATAACGCCATAAGCGCGAGCCTTCCCTATCTACGCCTTTTCAACTCAAGCGTATTTTCCTCAACCCTTCTTTTCGATAAAGGATACAGCACAAAGAACACAAACGCCACGGCCGTATAAATGACTGCCGGAAACAATGTGGACAGCCCGTATATGCCGGCCCGCACCGCGTCCGTCTGCGCCGCTGCCAGTGAGTCATAGCCAATGGCGGATAACGCAAAGCCTCCAAGCCCGCCCGCCAGGGCCTGCCCTACTTTCCTGGCAAACGAGTAGACGCCATAAATCGTGCCGTCGTCCCGCTGCATGGAGCGCACCTCCTGATCGTCAATTACATCTGTAATCATCGCCCAAACCGTCATGTTAAACAGATACATCCCGCCGACGCTTGCCAAAAAGCTAAGCGCGATATACACCCAAACGTTCTCGATTTTCAGAAAATAAATCACAAAGAACACTGCCGCCGCCAAAATGCATCCCGTGGCGGTCAGCTCCTTCCTCCCAAAGCGCTCCACCAGCTTTCCGGCGACCGCCGCCAAAATGAGAGCCGCAGGAAGGCCGAGGAAATTATTAATAGAAAGGGCTTTTGTATCCTTAAAATAATCTGCGAACAAAAACGTGCTGATGGACTGGCTCATGATGGTCGCGCACAGCGTCAGGATGGATATTAAGATCATCGCCAAGAGCGCACGGTTTGTAAACACCTGCGCCAGCGTCTTTGCAATCGACGCCCTTTGCCCGCCAGACTGTTTTTTCTGAACGGTCACGCGCTCCGTCACGAGGAAATAGCACAGAAGGTAGCACCCAATCGCCAGGATGGAAAACACGCCTGACACCAGCGTGAACATCCTGCCCTCAACCACTTGATTGCCCTCTGCGTCAAGCCGGTAAATAAACAGCGGCGCAAGCACATTGATCGCCACGGCGGCAAAGGTGGAGCCCAACGACCGATAGACGGAAAGGGACTGCCGGTCTTTGGACTGATCGGAAATCACCGAAGCCATGGAGCCGTATGGAATGTTGATTGACGTATAAAACACCGACCCCCAAAGCAGATACGTGACAAACATATAGGCGACCTTCACTCCCATAGACGCCCCCGCAAGCGCGCTTTGATACATCAGAAAGCTCGTCAGCGCCACAGGGCCGCACATCCGCAAAATCCACACGCGGAACCTGCCCTTTGGATTTTCCGGAGACGCGTCGGCAATCCTGCCCATCCCAATATCAGTGAACGCGTCCACGCACCTCGCCACCAAAAACAGCACGCCGACCATTGCCGCGTCAACCCCCAACACTTTCGTATAGAATACCATTAGGAACGTGCTTGCAAAAATAAATGTAAAGTCATTTCCAAAATCCCCGAACATATACCCAATCTTATCTTTCAAACCAAACGGTCTGCTGTCTGTTCTTTCCATCCTCGCAAAGCCTCCAACTTAAAAATCATTACGGCTTTAGCGTGTCCTTATTTTTTTAAAATATGTAAGCTTTCCAGAATCATTCCCTTCTCTCACGGAAAAAATAAAAAATAACAGGAAACGTCACGGCTCCCGCGACCAGATACGCAAGCGGCTGCGCCGCCCAAATCCCTGCCATTCCAAAATAATTTGGCAAAAAAGCCATCAACGGGATGGACACCATGCCGCTTTGCAGCAGGGCAATCAAGAGCGACCTTCCTTTTTTTCCAATGCTTTGAAACAACATACTCCCAACGGCTGAAATCGGAAGAAGAAACAGCGTGCGGCACATCCACCTAAACGCCCCGACGCCTGCTTTAAGAACGCTCTCTTCCTCGCGGAACAAGGCGATAATGTGAGGCGCAAAAAAATCACACACTGCGCAAAGCGCGCCCATAACCCCAATGCCAAATAGCATCGTAAGCCACGTCGCTTTTTTTACCCGATCCCTTTTTCCGGCCCCATAGTTAAACGCGCACACAGGCTGAAAGCCCTGCGCAATGCCAAGCGCAAAGCTAAACAGCAGATTCCCGCAGCGCCCCACAATGCTCATGGCCGCGACCGCGGCGTCTCCAAACGCGGCCGCCTGCAAATTCAAGACTGCCGTGGAAACGCTGTTTAAGCCCTGCCTCGCCAGGCTTGGCAGCCCCGTCAGCACAATATTCCTTATATCCGAGAATTCCTTTGTGACATAGCGCAAGCTGATTTTCGTCACGGTCTTCCCCCTAAGAAACGGCGTCAGCAAAATCGCCGCGCTGATATACTGGGAAACCGCCGTGGACAGGCCCGCGCCTGCAATGCCCAGGCCGCAGCGGAACATCAAAACCGGATCCAGCAGCATATTTAGGATGCCGCCCGCGCAAAGGCCCACCATTGCAAACGCCGCTTCGCCTTCATACCGCAAAATATTATTCAGCACGCAGCCTACGGTCATGGCCGGGCCGGAAAGCAAAATAAAGCCCCCATAAATTTTTGCATCCGCAAGTATGGTGTCCGTGCTGCCCAAAAGCCGCATCAACGGCCCTGGAAACAGCAGCCCAAGCGCCCCAATCAAAAGGCCCGCGGCAAGCGCCAAAAACACGCTCGTAGACGTAAATATCTTCGCCTGCTCCACCTTCTTCGCCCCCAACAGGCGGCTAATGTTGCTCCCCGCGCCATGCCCGAACATAAACCCAAAAGCCTGTAAAACAGCCATCAGCGCAAACACAATTCCTGTGGCCCCGCTGGCCGCAATGCTGATTTTGCTGACATAAAACGTATCCGCCATATTATAGACGTTTGTAATCAGCATACTTACTGTTGTCGGCAGGCCAAGCGTTAAGATCAGCTTCCCCACCGGCGTCTCCGTCATTTTCTGATATTGCCTGCTTTCCGTATCCTGCATCTTTATACGCCTTCTTTCGGTCTCCTATTTTACCATACTTTCACGCCGACGTAAATTTTCTTTTCATAGACAAACACCGACAGGAATCTCTCTTCCCATCGGCGCCGCACGTTCAAATTGAGCTTATTTATTTTTCTAAATATGCTGATGCAGATATTTTTCTTTTGTGGCAAGCCCTCCCCGGATATGCCGCTCTGACTTATTCACATCGAGAACTTTTCTTGCATTTAAAGCCAAAGAGGGATTGATCTGTGGAAGGCGTTCTGTGACGTCTTTATGTACCGTACTTTTGCTGATTCCGAATTTTTTTGCCGTCTGCCTTACCGTCGCATTGTTGTCAAAAAAACATACAATAAAGCATAAACAATAATAATGAAAGGATCAATAAG
>CANTEO010000108.1 GCA_947652855.1 uncultured Roseburia sp.
CCGCTTCCAATGTATAGCCGGAAAATTCCACTATGCTGCCTTCCGCTTCCGTGCCTTTTAAATCCGAATCCTGATAGGGAGATTTTGCGCCGCAGGACAGCGTGGTTTTGACGGTTAGAGACTCTTGTTCAAAGGATCCTCCCTGATAGCTTATGGAAGACGGAATGAGGGAAAGCTTCACTTTTGGCTCTATAAGGTCTGTTACCGCTTCCATACGCGATATCTTATCATTTGCCAGAATGGCCGCAACCGTTTTGCAGCCGTCGCCGTTTAAAATACGGTATGCGCCTGAAATGCCAAACGTCTTCGTCACCTCATACGCTTCGCCGTCGATTGTCACTGTCTGCACATTCAAATCGACCGCCTGAAGTGTACCGGTCAGATGCCGGACTTCGGTTTCCCCGTCTTCCTCTTCCTTGCCAACTGTCACGCTGCAGGACGATGTCAGCCCATTTGAAGCTGTTCCCGTAATTGTCACTGTCCCTTCCTTTTTCGGTGTGGCGGAAATCAGCAGCTCCGCCGAACGGCAATCCATGGCATGAACTCCTACGCATTGAATCTCAGATGCATCCAAGATGTCCTAATCGCTGCTGTGCCATGCAATGGCAGTGATTTCTGAATCCAAAACGGCTGCGGACGCCGCTGCCTGACTGGACAGGGTGAGCGCGCCGGAGATTGTGACCTCACTGCCCGCCGCTGCCTCTGTGCTTTCATCTATCGCAAAGCCGTCAATTATGCCGCCTCCGCCGATTCCACCGCCTCCGCCTTCCCCGCTGCTCCCATCGTCCTCCAAGAACCTGAGATCAGAGGACAGATTGATATGCAAAGCTGGCACAACCGCGTCATCAGCACTGTCGACATAATAGCCATTCCGATAGACGTCGCCATAGCTAACGACAACCGCGGCATAAGTCGCATCATAGCCGGGCGAGCGCAGCCACCACCAGCAGTTGCCGGCATATTCGCTGCTAGTACTGTTATACGCTCCCCTTGCGTGGGCATAATCACTCGTTTTCATCCGTCGGCTGACCGAATCTACACTGTAATTTTCACAAAACCCATAGGACGGGTTCATCGCTTCTCCAATGGACAGAAGGAACACTCGATCCTGCGTGTCATTCCCTCCTTCTGTTCCATAGTATGGATTGTCCTCATTCACGACCGTCCGCTCCACGATCGCCCCCTGCTCGCCGTCGCTAAACGCCGTGCCGTAAAACTCCCCGTTCAGCCATTCCCGAAGCGTGCAGCCTTCCCATGTAATAGACACCCGTTTTTCATTGTAGTCTTTGCAGTCCAGCCCCTGATCCGCCACGACGAACAGCGTTTCACCGTCATTTTCCATCACCCGCCATCGGACGCGCTCCCACTTGAAATAATGATAGTCATCATCGCCATTCCATGAAAAATAACCGTCGCTGGTACTGATGTAATTCGCATCACTCTTTTGAATCCTTCGGTATTTTATGCCGCCTACCCATGTGTCCCCATTTGCGTCATAGGCCGCCCCGGTGATTGCTTCTGTGAGCGCATCCCCGGCCACCTCCGTCTGCGGATAGCTGCCAAAGTAAACATAGCTCCAATCGGTCGTATCCGTGCCGTCATCTCTTTTCGTGCAGCTGTGCACTGGATTTTTCGGCGTCTCCCTCTCCGGTTCCCTCTGCCCCGCCGTCTTAGCCCTCGCTGAAATCCCCGGCGCCGTCACAAGCATTGCCGCCGCAAGCAACAGAGATAAAAATCTGCGCATCGGCCTGATCGGTTTCTTCTTCATATTGCTCTCCTTCCTTTTCTAACCGCGTATTTTCCTTTTTTTCCTTCGTCAGCACAAAGTTATGGAACACCCTCTGCTTCAGCCTGTAGGTATGCCCATGCTTTAAGTGTCCTTTATAGCTGGCGATGCTGCGCGTCATTTCATCAAACTGATACCATAAGCGTTTTTGACAAAGCCCCGTCTGCGTCTTGTCCTGAACATAAATATCATTCGCGCGAATCAGATGCTCCAATGCCATAAGCACACCGGCCTCCTCTCACTCGCCTTTGCTCTTTTCGGCATATAAAATTTCACCGCATCATTTGTAAAAGTGTGCGTTTGCAAACTGTCAAATTCTGCAAAATAATTCCGTAAAATCATTGAAAAGCCTCAATTTCAATGGTAAAATATGAAAGTCAAATAAAAAATGCAGGAATTTGCAAACGTACACTTTCAAAAATCCCTGCGTCATGTCTTTCTTTCGCTGCAAAATCCCATTCAAACAGACTCCTCATACTTCCTCGCCTTCCCATAAAACGTTCCGACCGGCATCCCGCAGGCGTCCGCCGCCTGGCGCAGCGTAAGCTTTTTCATCCGCCAGTCCCGATGCACCTCCTTAAAATTCTCTGGATACGGAAACGCAGGACGGCCAAACGCGACGCCTCGCGCCTTCGCCGCCGCAATCCCTTCCGCCTGGCGCTGCCGAATGCTCCTCCGCTCATTCTCTGCCACAAAAGACAGCACTTGAAGGACAATGTCGCTTAAGAACGTCCCCATCAAGTCCTTTCTCCTCCGTGTGTCCAAAAGCGGCATATCCAGCACGGCAATGTCTATCCCCCGCTCCTTCGTGAGCGTCCTCCACTGCGTCTGGATCTCCTCATAATTGCGCCCAAGCCTGTCGATGCTCTGAATGCACAGCAGATCGCCTCGCCTTAGCTTTTTCACCATCCTCCTGTACTGCGGGCACTCAAAATCCTTTCCTGACTGCCAATCCACAAAAAGATTCCCCTCCGGCACAAACGCCTTTTGCAAGGCGGCTCTCTGCCGATCCTCATTCTGATCTCGACTGCTGACGTGGATATAACTATAGATCTTTCCCATAAATCCACCTTCTTTTGTATGTAGTATGCAATTCCTATTTGCGCTTACAGCACGGCACAATTATGGCACAGCTGATCCCCATAGAGCCAGGGAAAAAGCCTGCAAGCTATTTTTCTAAATTTTTTTCAAAAAACACTTGCATTTTTCCAAAAAACGCTATATAATAACAAAGTACGGTTCAGGTACGCCGATATGGCTCAGTTGGTAGAGCGACGCATTCGTAATGCGTAGGTCGTCGGTT